>JAWLEC010000200.1:0-4870 GCA_041686315.1 Ilumatobacteraceae bacterium | reverse complement strand
CCAGGTCCTCAAGGGCCGCGTCCCGCGTGACCAGGTCTGCGACGCCCACCCCGAACTGATCCGGGCGGCGCGGAACGTGGGGACCCAGACGTCCACTCGCTGTCCGATCTGTGACGAGTCCGACCTCAAGCTGGTCACCTACGTGTTCGGGCCGCGCCTGTCTGCGCAGGGCCGGTGCGTGTCCACGGCCGAGGAGATGCGCCAGCTCAACGCCCGCCGCGAGGAGCTGAGCGCCTACGTGGTCGAGGCGTGCACCGAGTGTCGCTGGAACCACCTCCTGCGGGTGATCCCCGTGGGTGGCCGGTCGTAGCGGTCGCCGATGGCGACACCGGTCCGGCTCGGGGCCTGTTCGGCGCTGTTCGTGGGGGGTCTCCTCGCCGCCTGCTCCGGTGATTCCTCCACCGGCGGTTCGCCGGCCGTCACGCAGGAGCCGGCGCCGGTCCCTGCTGTCGACGGCACGGCTCCCGACGATTCCACTGCGGCCGCGCCGACAGACGGTGCGTTGCCCGAGGGGTTCACCACCGTGACGGCTCGGATCACCGAGGCCGACGGGGACGTCTGCGAGGTGTGTCTGTGGCTGGCCGATTCGGCGGAGGAGCGCAGCCGTGGACTGATGGGCGTGACCGATCTCGGTGACGCCGCCGGGATGGCGTTCGTGTTCGAGGAGGCATCGCAAGGAGCGTTCTACATGTACCGGACGCCGATGCCGGTCTCGATCGCCTGGGTCGCACCGGACGGCTCGTTCGTCGGGTCGGCCGACATGACGCCGTGCCTCGACACACCGTCGCAGGACTGCCCTCGATACCGACCGGAGCAGTCCTACGACCTCGCGATCGAGGTGTTCGACGACGGAACCGGCGATGCCCTCGCGGCGCTCGGCATCGGACCGGGAGCCCGTGTCGAGCTCGTGTCGGGTACCGAGGCGCCGGAGTGTGACACCCCTGCGTCACCATCGTCGACATGAACGCGACCGCATCGGCCGCCGGTAGGGTAGGCGGGTCCATATTGGCCCTGCCCCACACCGGGGCTCCCACCGTCTGCCGTCATCGGGCACTCGGGGGATCCGAAGGGAGGTACCACGCATCATGCGTGCATACGAATTGATGATCATCATCGACGGCGACGTCGATGACCCCAAGGCACAGTCCTGGATGAAGCACGTCACCGAGGGTGTCGATGCCGCCGGCGGCGCACTGCACGGCAAGATCGACTGGTGGGGCAAACGCCAGTTCGCCTACCCGATCAACAAGAAGCCGTCCGGCTACTACATGGTCGCCGAGATCGTGGCCCCGGCAGGCGCCCTCGACGAACTCGAGCGCTCGCTCCGACTCGCGGACGACATCGTCCGCCACAAGCTCATCCGTCTGCCCGACGCCGAGGCCGAGCGCCGCGGCATGGCCGTCGGCGCCGCCTGAGCGGCTGCACCCACCAAGAGCCAAGGGGAATCACATGGCATCGGAAAACAGCGTCACGGTCGTCGGGAACCTCACCCGCGATCCCGAACTCCGGTACACGCAGAGTGGCACCGGGCTCGCCAACATGGGCCTCGCCGTCAGCCGGCGGTACCAGGTCAACGGCGAGTGGCAGGAACAGACGTCGTTCTTCAACGTCGTCGCCTGGGGCGATCTCGGTGAGAACGCCGCCGCCAGCCTCACCAAGGGCAGCCGCGTCATCGTCACGGGTCGTCTGGAGCAGCGCTCCTACGAGACCAAGGAGGGCGAGAAGCGCAACGTCGTGGAGATCCGCGCCGACGAACTCGGACCGAGTCTCCGTTGGGCGCAGGCCCAGGTCGAGCGCATCAGCCGCGACGCCGCCGATGGCGGCTCTCGCGGGGGAGGCGGCGGTGGAGGCGGCGCCTCCCGTGCCCCCGATCCCGTCTACGGCGACGAAGAGCCGTTCTGACCCCCATGTCTCCCTCGCCGCATCCGTGCGGCCGTTGATCGATCAGTCTCAGATTCAAGGAACTCACCACGATGGCAAGCAAGAAGAACAAAGCCCGGTCCGCCCGGGATCTCAATCCCCGCAAGTTCAAGAAGAAGACGAGCGTCCTCGTCATCGAGAAGGTCGAGTACATCGACTACAAGGACGTCGACCTCCTGCAACGGTTCATGAGCGACCGCGCCAAGATCCGCAATCGTCGCGTTGCCGGCAACACGCTGCAGCAGCAGCGTGAGGTCGCCAATGCGGTCAAGATCGCGCGTGAGATGGCCCTGCTGCCGTACGCCAAGCGCGTCGCCTCCACCCGCACCGGCGGCCGCGGTCGCGATGGTGGCCGTGACGGCGGTCGCGACGGTGGACGTGGTCGCGAGGAGTCGGTGAACGACAATGTCGACGCCACCGGCGCCGACGAGGAACTCACCGATCAGGTCGAGGGCACCGAGGGCGCCACCGACGAGACCGAGAACGAGGAGGCCTGACATGAAGGTGATCCTCCGCGACGACCTCGCCGGCCTCGGCAAGCGTGGCGACATCATCGACGTGGCCGACGGCCACGCCCGCAACTTCCTGCTTCCCAAGGGGCATGCCATCGCCGCGTCCAACGGTGCCATCGAGCAGGCCGGTCGCATGCGCCAGGCTCGCGATCAGCGCGACTCGAGCGCACGTGAAGCCGCCACGGCCATCGCCAGCACGCTCGTGCCGACGGTGATCACCGTGTCGGCCAAGGCCGGCAGCGAAGGCAAGCTCTTCGGATCCGTCACGTCGGCCGACATCGTCGACGCCGTGCAGGAACAGACCGGCATCGAACTCGATCGCCGTCAGGTCGAGGCCGAGGCGATCAAGACGCTGGGTCAGCACACCGTCACGGCGTCGCTGCACACCGACGTGTCGTTCCCGATCAGGATCGACGTCGTCGCGGCCGACTGAGGTCGCGCCACCGACATCACCGGTGATGTCGGTAGTGGCATATTGACCGCATATTGTTGTGTTCCCGTCACATCACGTGGCCGCGCGCGCCCGTGATTCGCTCCGTCCACAGTCAGTCCACAGGTGACGTGTCCACATCCGACGCTGGTCGTCCACAGGCCCTCAACAGGCAAGACCCAGGGTTCTCCCTCTTCCCTCGCACAGGAAACACCTGAGAGAGTCGGTACTTCATGGCTGCGGAGCACGACAACGGATTCGATCGACCACGACGCGACGGCTCGTCCGGCACCTCGGCGCGTTCGGGCGGGCGGGTCCCTCCCCACAACCTGCAGGCCGAGGAGTCGGTGCTCGGTGCGCTGTTGCTGTCGCGTGACGCCATCGGTGTCGTCGGCGAGGCCGGGCTGAAGGAGCGCGACTTCTACAACCCCGCCAACCAGCACGTCTTCGACGCCATCCGGTCGCTGTACTCCTCGTCGGGTCCGGTGGACGTCGTCACCGTGGCCGACGAGTTGCGGCGTCACGGACTGCTCGCCGAGGTCGGCGGCATCGAGCGGCTCAACGATCTCCAGAATGCAACGCCGTCGGTGTCGGGTGCCGAGCACTACGCCAGGATCGTGATGGACACGGCTCTGCTGCGCCGCCTCATCCACACCGCAGGAGAGATCACCGACCTCGCCTTCGGTGAGCCCGACGACGTCACGAAGGCCGTCGACCTCGCCGAGTCGAAGATGTTCGAAGTCGCCGAGGATCGTGTCGTCGACTCGACCCGCAAGATCGACGAGCTGCTCAACGAGACCATGGACCAGCTCGAGGAGAACTACGAGCGAGGCGACACCATCACGGGTGCCGCCACGGGCTACGAAGATCTCGACGAGTTGTTGTCGGGTCTGCAGCCGAGCACCCTCAACATCGTCGGAGCTCGACCGGCGATGGGCAAGACGGCGTTCGGACTGGGCATGGCCACCCACATCGCCAAGCATGCGGTGAAGCCGGTGCTGGTGTTCTCGCTGGAGATGGGCCACTCCGAGCTCACGCAGCGCATCCTGTCGAGTGAGGCCAAGGTCGACTCCACGAAGTTGCGCACGGGCAAGCTCAGCGAATCGGACTGGAGCAAGATCGGCCTGGCGGTGGGCCGGCTGGAGGTGCCGCTTTTCCTCGACGACAACCCACAGGTCACCGTGATGGAGATCCGGGCCAAGGCGCGCCGGATCAAGGCTCAGCACGGCGGTCTGGCGCTCATCGTCATCGACTACCTGCAGCTGATGAGCGGCAGCGGCAACTCCGAGAACCGTCAGCTCGAGGTCAGCGAGATCAGCAGGAACCTGAAGGTGCTCGCCCGCGAGCTCGAGGTCCCGATCGTGGCGCTCAGCCAGCTGAGCCGAAACCTCGAGGCGCGTTCCGACAAGCGGCCGATGCTCGCCGATCTGCGGGAGTCGGGGTCGCTCGAGCAGGACGCGGACGTCGTGATGTTCCTGTACCGCGACGAGGTGTACAACCCCGAGTCACCCGACAAGGGCTCGGTCGAGGTGATCGTCGCCAAGCACCGCTCCGGTCCGATCGGCATCAAGCGGCTCGTCTTTCTCGGCCAGTACACCCGTTTCGACAACGCCGCCCGCTCGATGTGACCGTTGCATCCGGTGTCTGACACCGGATGCAACATCCACCCGGCACCCGGGGTCACCAGTGGCGCAGGTCGATCGGCCAACGGTCGAGCACCGGGGCGTCGGGCTCGGGGCTGCCGACCAACCAGAACTGCTCGTGGCGCGCCACGGTCGGATCGACGTGCGCCGGCCAGATCCGGACACGGTCGCCTACGTCCCACGTGGACAGGTCCCGTGGCAGCAGGGTGACGTGCTCGTCGGAACAGAAGAACACCTCTCCCTCGTCCCACGACGGGTTGCCGTGGTCCATGCCGAACGCCTTCAATCCGGCGTCGGCGATGATCCACCCCTTCGAGCTGACCGACACCACGGTCGCCAGCACCGACAGCGCCTTCTCGAACGGA
>JAWLEC010000199.1:0-4871 GCA_041686315.1 Ilumatobacteraceae bacterium | reverse complement strand
GTGACGGCGTGCTGGAACTCGTGCGCAGCCAGCGGGGCGGCGACGTGACGGCCGACTCGGTGCTCGATTGGATCGCGGTGGGATCCGCCGACGGCAGCACCGACCGCTACTGGACCCTCGACCCGATCGACGGCACCAAGGGCTTCCTGCGCGGCGACCAGTACGCCATCGCGCTGGCGTTGATCGAACACGGCGAGGTGGTGCTCGGCGTGCTCGGCTGCCCCAACCTTCCGAATCCCGACGGCACCCGGGGCGCACTGTTCGTGGCCGGCGATCTCGCCGATGCACTGCCCGGCGACCTGGTGCTCGGTGCGCTCGGCGACCCTGTCCACGATCACGAGTCACTCGTCGAGGGCGACGCGGCGAACGAGCCCGGCCGGGCCGAGGTGTCGTGCGTCGCCTACTACGGCACGTCGATGTCGCCCGTGCCCGTGCGGGTGGCGTCGCCGTCCTCCGTGGCGGACGCCCGGTTCTGCGAGTCGGTGGAGTCGGGCCACTCCGATCAGGACCAGTCGGCAGAGATCGCCGCGCTACTCGGCATCACCGCCGAGCCCTACCGCATCGACAGCCAGTGCAAGTACGGCGCCGTCGCCCGTGGCGACGCCTCGATCTATCTGCGCCTGCCCACCCGGGCCGACTACCGCGAGAAGATCTGGGACCACGCGGCGGGCAAGTTCGTGGTGGAGTGCGCCGGGGGAGTGGTCACCGACGTGACCGGAGCGCCGCTCGACTTCCGCCACGGCCGCCGCCTCGAGCACAACCGTGGCGTCGTCGCCACCTCGGGCGGCATCCACGACGACGTGATCGCCGCCGTCCGCCAGGTCCTCGACTCCTGACCCGACGCCGGGCCCGTCTGGCTGCCGGACCGATCCTCACCTCGTTTGCGTGACGCTCTTGTTGGCACGTCCCGACATTTTCGTCACACAAACGCTCTCGGCCTCCGATCCTCGCCGTTTGCGTGACGTTTTCTTTGGGGCGTCCCAACATTCCTGCAACGCAAACGGTCTGGGGCTCGGGTCTGCCTCCGGCACTGCACGACCTCTTTCTCCGTTTGCGTGACGTTTTCTTTGGGGCGTCCCAACATTTCTGCAACGCAAACGTTCTGGGGCTCGGGGTGCAGGCGGGGGACGAGGTGTTTGCCGTGGGGCGGAAACATGGTATTCTCCGTGGACTTGGTAGACAATACGCGGACAGCCCGGCGGACGATGGGTGGACGCGATGACGGAGCGGGAGACCACGTGAACGCAACGACGACGACACCGACAGCGACGACACCGACAGCGACCCCGACGGCGGCACCGACGGCGGCACCGCAGCTCGACGCCGGGCGGCTGACCCACCTGCAGCGGCTGGAGGCCGAGTCGATCCAGATCATGCGCGAGGCGGTCGCCGAGAGCAGCAACCCGGCGATGCTGTACTCGGTGGGCAAGGACAGCTCGGTGATGCTCCACCTGGCCGTCAAGGCCTTCCATCCGAGCACCCCGCCGTTCCCGCTGGTCCACGTCGACACGATGTGGAAGTTCCAGGAGATGTACCGCTTCCGTGACGCCACCGCGGCCCGGCTCGGCATGGACCTCGTCGTCCACCACAACCCCGACTGCATCGAGCGCGACATCAACCCCTTCGACCACGGCTCGGCACTGCACACCGACCTCTGGAAGACCGAGGGACTGAAACAGCTCCTCGACGACAAGAAGTACGACGTCTGCTTCGGCGGCGCCCGGCGCGACGAGGAGAAGTCCCGTGCCAAGGAGCGCGTCTTCTCGATCCGCTCACCACAGCACCAGTGGGACCCCAAGCGCCAACGCCCCGAACTGTGGTCGCTCTACAACGGCCGCCGTAGCCCCGGCGAGAGCATCCGCGTGTTCCCGCTGTCGAACTGGACCGAACTCGACCTCTGGCAGTACATCCACATCGAGAACATCCCCCTCGTGTCGCTCTACTTCGCCGAGGAGCGTCCGGTCGTCGAGCGAGACGGCGCGCTGATCGTCATCGACGACGAACGGTTCCGGTTCGAGCCCGGCGAGGAGCCGGAGCAGCGCCTCGTGCGCTTCCGCACGCTCGGCTGCTATCCGATCACCGGCGCCATCGAATCCGATGCCACGTCGCTTCCCGACATCATCCGCGAGCTGCTGCTCTCCACCACCTCCGAACGCCAGAACCGCGTCGCCGACCACGACGGCGTCAGCTCCCTCGAGAAGAAGAAGCAGGAAGGCCACTTCTGATGGTGTCCGTCGACGAACTCACCGACATCGAGGCCTACCTCACGTCGCACCAGTACAAGAGCCTGCTGCGCTTCATCACCTGCGGCAGCGTCGACGACGGCAAGAGCACCCTCATCGGGCGCCTCCTCTACGAGACGCACCTCGTGTTCGAGGACCACCTCGCCGCACTCGAAGCCGACTCGGCCAAGGTCGGCACCCAAGGTGGCGACCTCGACTTCGCCCTCCTCCTCGACGGCCTGTCGGCCGAACGCGAGCAGGGCATCACCATCGACGTGGCCTACCGGTTCTTCACCACCGAGCACCGTAAGTTCATCGTCGCCGACACACCGGGCCACGAGCAGTACACGCGCAACATGGTCACCGGCGCCTCCACCGCCGACGTCGCCGTGATCCTCGTCGACGCCCGCAAGGGGGTGCTCACCCAGACCCGCCGGCACAGCTTCCTCGTGTCGCTGCTCGGCATCCGTCGCGTGGTGATCGCGATCAACAAGATGGACCTCGTCGACTACAGCCGCGAGGTCTACGACGCCATCGAGGCCGAGTACCGCGACTTCGCCGCCCGCATCGGCCTCGAGCACATCACCTTCATCCCGCTGTCGGCACTGAAGGGCGACAACATCGTCGAGCCCAGCGAGCACACCACCTGGTACCACGGCCCGACGCTGCTCGGGTACCTCGAGACCGTCCCCGTCGACGACGACCTCGCCGACCAGGTGTTCCGCATGCCCGTGCAGTGGGTGAACCGGCCCAACCTCGACTTCCGCGGCTTCTCGGGCCGCATCGTCGGCGGCACGATCAGGCCCGGTGATCCGATCCGGGTGCTGCCCTCGGGCACCACCAGCACCGTCGACCGCATCGTCACCAGGGACGGCGACCTCGACGAGGCCATCGCCGGCCAGTCGGTGACCCTCACGCTCGCCGACGAGATCGACGCCAGCCGCGGCGACCTGATCTGCGGCAAGGACGACCCGGCCGAGGTGGCCGACCAGTTCGAGGCGCACATCGTGTGGATGCACGAGGACGCCATGCTGCCCGGCCGTCCGTACCTCGTGAAGGTCGGCACCCGCACCGTGGGCGCCACCATCGCCCATCCCAAGTACCGCGTCGACGTGAACAACCTCGACCACCTCGCCGCCACCACCCTCGAGCTCAACGAGATCGGCGTGTGCAACATCAGCCTCGACCGGCCGATCCCGTTCGACCCGTACGACACGAACCGCGACACCGGCGGGTTCATCGTGATCGACAAGCTCACCAACGTCACCGTCGGCGCGGGCCTGCTGCACTTCGCGTTGCGCCGCTCGCACAACATCCACTGGCAGGAGGTGCAGGTCGACAAGGCCGCCCGCAGCCAGGCCAACAACCACCGGGCGGGCCTCGTCTGGTTCACCGGCCTGTCGGGTTCGGGCAAGTCCACCATCGCCGACATCGTCGAGTCGAAGCTCCACACCATGGGCGTGCGCACGTACCTGCTCGACGGCGACAACGTGCGCCACGGCCTCAACCGTGACCTCGGGTTCACCGACGCCGACCGCGTGGAGAACATCCGCCGCGTCGCCGAGGTGGGCGCCCTCATGGTCGACGCCGGGCTGGTGGTGCTGGCGTCGTTCATCTCCCCGTTCCGTGCCGAGCGTCGCCTGGCACGCGACGCCGTGGAGGACGGCGAATTCGTGGAGGTGTTCGTCGACGCGCCGCTGGCGGTCGCCGAGGAGCGCGACCCCAAGGGCCTCTACGCCAAGGCGCGTCGCGGCGAGCTGGCCAACTTCACCGGCATCGACTCGCCCTACGAACCGCCGGAGGACCCCGAGGTGAACGTCGACACCTCCACCGTCACGCCGGAGGAAGCCGCCGACCAGGTCATCGACGCTCTGCGCACCGCCGGCCTCCTGCCCTGACCGTTCGTCAGGGGTCAGACCCCACACGAACAGCACATCCAACCGTCCGCCCGCCGCACGCCTGTTCGCCAGGGGTCTGACCCCTGACGAACGCCCCTGGCGAACGGCCTACCATCGGGGGTGATGTCGGAGCGTGAGCTGGTGGTGCTGGGCACGGCGAGCCAGGCGCCCACGCGGCATCGCAACCACAACGGCTACCTGCTGCGGTGGGACGGCCAGGCGATCCTGTTCGACCCCGGCGAGGGCACGCAACGCCAGTTCACCCTCGCCCGGGTGTCGGCGGCGTCGGTGGACCGGATCTGCATCACCCACTTCCACGGCGACCACTGCCTCGGCCTGCCCGGCATGATCATGCGGCTGTCGCTCGACTCCGGCAGCCTGCCGGTGCCCGTCCACTACCCGGCGAGCGGGCAGGCGCACTTCGAGCGGCTGCGTTTCGCCACCGCCGGCCAGGAATACGTGCCGGTCGACGGCTGCCCGGTGACGTCCCCGGGCGTGATCCACCAGGACGACCTGATGACGATCCGCGCGGTGGAGCTGTCGCACCGCGTCGACACCGTCGGGTACCGGGTGGAGGAGCCCGATCGGCGCCACATGATCGTCGAGCGGCTCGATGCGCTGGGCATCACGGGCCCGGCCATCGGTCAGCTCAGGGAAGAGGGCTCGATCGACCACGACGGCCGGACGGTGTACGTGGAAGAGGTCAGCGAGTACCGCCGCGGGCAGGTGTTCGCCTTCGTGATGGACACCC
>JAWLEC010000042.1:0-21999 GCA_041686315.1 Ilumatobacteraceae bacterium | reverse complement strand
GTCCCAGACGACGGGGGCGTCGATGGCGAGCAGGCCGGCCTGTTCGAGGCGGGCGATCTGGAGTGCGGTGAGCAGTTTGCCGACGCTCGCCACCACCATCGGCGAGTCGGAGGTCGCGGGTGCCCCGTCGATCGTGGTGCCCGACGCCCGTCGCACCATCGGCTGTCCGTCGCGCAGCACCGTGAGGCTCACCGCGGGATTCGACGTCGCCAGGCGGTCGAACTCCGCGTGGGCGGTGGGGAACTCCGTGGATGCCGCAGTGGTGGCGGTGGTCGTGGGTGCGGTGGTGGTCGTGGTGGTGGACGTGGTGGTCGTCGTTGTCGTGGTGGACGTGGACGTCGTTGTCGGAGTGGATGTGGTGGACGTCGTGGTCGGAGTGGATGTGGTGGACGTCGTTGTCGGAGTGGATGTGGTGGTCGCAAGGGAGGTCGTGGCCGACGTCGGAGATGCCGCACGGTCGACGGTGGCGGTCGGCGGAGACGTCGACGGTGTGCCGCCGCTGGAGGCGACCGAGGCGCAGCCGGCCGTCACCAGCGCGAGCGCGAGCGCCGAGAACGCCGGCCGCAGGGGTCCGTCCACGCGGGGGAGGGTATCTCGGTGGCGGCTAGCGTCACGTTCATGAGCTGGGAGCTGTCGGACGAGCACGAACTGTTGCGCAAGACGGTCCGCGAGTTCGCCGAGGCCGAGATCGCTCCCCACGCTGCGCAGTGGGATCGCGACGCACACTTCCCCGTCGACGTGGTCGCCGAGATGGGCGAATTGGGTCTGTTCGGCATCGTGTTCCCCGAGCGCTGGGGCGGTGCCGGCGGCGACTTCGTCTCGCTGTGCGTCGCCATCGAGGAGCTCGGCCGTGTCGACCAGTCGATGGGCATCACCCTGTCGGCCGGCGTGGGCCTGGGTGCCAACCCCATCTTCCGGTTCGGTGACGACGATCAGCGCGACGAGTGGCTGCCCGACCTCGTCGCCGGCCGCAGGCTCGGCGCCTTCGGGCTCACCGAACCCGACGGCGGCTCCGACGCCGGCGCCACACGCACACGGGCCGTACGCGACGGCGACGAATGGGTGCTCGACGGCTCCAAGGCCTTCATCACCAACTGCGGCACGTCGATCACGTCGATCGTCACCGCCACCGCGCGTACCGACGACGGCATCTCCGCCTTCGTCGTGCCGGCCGGCACCCCTGGGATGGTCATCGAGCCGGCCTACGACAAGCTCGGCTGGCACGCCAGCGACACCCACGGCATCACGTTCGACGGCTGCCGGATCCCGGCCGAGAACCTGCTCGGCAAGCCCGGGCAGGGGTTCCGCAATTTCCTGTCGATCCTCGACGACGGGCGGATCGCCATCTCGGCACTCGCTCTGGGGTCGGCACGCGCCTGTCTCGAGCTGTCGGTCGAGTACGCGCAGCAGCGCCGCGCGTTCGGCGGCCCCATCGGCCGCTTCCAGGGGCTGGCGTTCCAGCTGTCGGACCTCGCCGTCCAGGTGGAGAACGCCCACAACCTCACGTACAAGGCCGCCTGGTCGAAGGATCAGGGGCGGCCGATCGGTCAGGCGGCGGCGATGGCCAAGCTGTACTCCACGGAAGCCGCCATGGACGCGGCCCGGGTGGCGACGCAGGTGTTCGGCGGGATGGGGTTCATGGAGGAGACGCCGGTGGCCCGCTTCTACCGTGACGCCAAGATCCTCGAGATCGGCGAGGGCACCAGCGAGATCCAGCGGCTGGTGATCGCCCGCAACCTCGGCCTCCCCGTGGAGTGACCCGCATCACGATCGGGGGGTCTGACCCGGCCCTGACCCTCATCGTGATGCGCGGGCGTTGCATCTGGTGTGTGTTGCACCTGGTGCCTGACACCGGATGCAACGTCAGTGGCGTGACCAGAAGTCGACGAGTGCGTCGGCGACGGGGTCCACGTCGGCGGCCATCCACCAGTGGGCTCGGCCCTCGAGCGTGAGGACGTCTGCGCCGAGCCGGTCGGCCATGTCGAGCGAGAGTGTCCGATCGACGTAGGTCTCCTCGGTGGCGTCGATCACGAGCCCCGGAGGCCGGTCGGCTGCCACGACGCGTGCGCCGAGCTCGCCCATCGCCGGCTGGGCTCCCGACCGGTAGAGCCCCAGGATGCAGCGTCCCATCTCGGGTGTCAGGCCGGCGGCGAGATCCGGCGCCATGCCGTCGGGGATGCCGAGCCCTGTGAAGAGGGCGATCCGCTCGTCGACACTCGCATCGGTCATCCCGGAGACGACCTGCTCACCCACGCCGGGCGTCTGCCATGCCTGGGCCATGTCGTGCCAGACGTAGTCGTGATGGACGATGCCGGCGACGTCGGTGGCCCATGTGCGCACCACCCCCGGCCGTTCCGCCAGCGCTCCCATCACGTGTCCCGCACCCCAGTCGTGCCCGACGACGTCGATGTCGCCGCCGTCGATGGCGATCGAGTCCAACTCGGCGAGCAGCCAACTGGCGTAGGAACTCATCGACGGGTCGAATCCCGGCGGCACCGGAACACCGAAACCCGGTGGAGAGACCGTCCGCACGTCGGAGATGCCGCGTGCGGCGAGGGCGGAGGTCAACGGACGCCAGATCGCGTCGGTCTCGGGGACGCCGTGGACGACGACGACGGTTCGGTCGGTGGCCATGCGTCGACGCTACTGCCGTGCCGGCACGCTGCCCGACGCCTGCGTTGGAGACGGACGACGGCAGCGGCGTACCGTCGGGCGTCATGACGCACGCGCCGCCACCCGCCCGCCGACTCGGATCGGTGCTGGAACCGGTCGTCGGCCAGGTGTACTTCTCGCCCGAGTGTCACGCCAACTACGAGGCCCTCGGGTTCGACGCCAGCCCGGGCGACGCCGACGGGGTCGCACTGCCCGACGGCCCGGCCTACTTCGCCAGCCGCGGCAGCGTGCTCGGTCAGGTTCCCGGTGAGGTGATCGCCGCCGCGTTCGGCGTGTTCAACCCCGCCGTGGTCGTGCCGATGGTGCAGCTCGCCTGGACGCGCACGGACGCCGCCACCATCCGGTCGGCGCGCACCGACGGCGCCGTGGCGCAGCTGTGCCGGGTGCTCGGGGAGCACCCCGATGGCGTCGAACGCGTCCGGGAGCTGCTGACGCGGGCAGCGGCGACGCTGCCGCTCGGCGGGCGGCCGATGGCGGCCGGCGTCGCCTCGCTCGACGTCCCCGACGACCCGCTCGCGGCGGTGTGGCATCTGGGCGACTTCGTGCGTGAGTACCGGGGCGACTGCCACAACGCCTCGTGGGTGGCGGCCGGGTTGACCGCCACCGACATCGGTGTGCTCACCGAGCTCTACTGGGGGCTGCCCAAGCGCAGCTACAGCCGCACACGGGCCTGGAACGAGGTGGACTTCGACGCCGCCGACCACCACCTCGCCGATCTCGGCTACCTCGAGGGCGACCATCTCACGCAGGCGGGCCACCACGCCCGCGAGCAACTCGAGCAGCTCACCGACGTGCAGATGGCGCCGGCGGTGGTGGCCCTGGGTGACGATCTCGACGAGCTGTGCTCCCTGCTCGAACCGTGGGGGGCGTCGGTGCGAGCGGCGAAGGGATATCTCGGCGCCGGCCCCCACGACCTCGCCGGCGCATCGGCGCGCCGATCGCCGTGAGCGCGACGGACACCGCCCGCCGGCTGGAAACCGTCCTCGGCTGCCGCGACCTCGACGCCATGGTGGGATTCCTGGCCGACCAGCTCGACGGCCACGTGATCTCCATCTCGCCCGCCGACGATCCCCGCGAGATCGTGGTCGATGTCGCCGGTTCCCGTGTGCGTCTCGTGCACGGCGAGGACAGCGGTGGTCACCTCCTCGTGCAGTCGGCGCCGTCCGCCCGGTCGGCCTCCACCCCGCTCGAAGCCCCCAACGGCACGATCGTGGAGTTCCGTGACGACTCCGTCGAGGTGGTCGTGCCCGAGGCGGTGCCGACGTTGTCGATCGTCGCCGCCGGCGACGGGTTCGGTGTCGGGCGCGCCGGAATGGGATACCGCGATCTGCTGCCCGATCGTTGGGGCGGCCGGTTCATCGCCTCCCACATCCGCATCGCCGACGGCGGTGACGTGCCCGACTACGTGCACTACCACCGGATCCGGTTCCAGATGATCTTCTGCCTGCGCGGCTGGGTCGATCTGGTGTACGAGGACCAGGGCCCGCCGTTCCGGCTGGAGGCGGGTGACGCCGTCGTGCAGCCTCCCGAGATCCGGCACCGCGTGTTGAGGAGTTCGCCCGGCCTGGAGGTGATCGAGATCGGATGTCCCGCCGTCCACGACACGCTGGTCGAGCACGACATCGAACTGCCGACGGCCCGGGTGGATCCCGAGCGTGACTTCGGTGGGCAACGGTTCGTGCGCCACGTCGCCGCCGACGCGCCCCGATCGGACTGGCTGGTCGACGGGCTGCGCGTCCGCGACACCGCGATCGCAGCCGCCACCGGCGGGCTCGCCGGAGCCGACGTGCTCGAGGCGGCAGGCACGGCTGGGGACGTGCCGACGACCCTTACCCACGACGGCGAGTTCTGCATGTACGTCGTCACCCACGGCGAGGTGGAGTTGGTCGTCGACGACGACGCCGCCCGGCCGTTGGGCACGCGCGATGCCGTGGCCCTGCCACCGGGCAGCTCGTGGCGCTGGACGGCATGGACACCCGACGCCGAGCTGCTGCAGGTCAGCCTCCCGGCCGATGCCGTGTCGATCCGATGAGTACCGTCCTGGTCACCGGGGCGACCGGCAACGTCGGACGTCCCCTCGTCGAGCAGTTGCGGGGGGCCGGCGAGGTCGTTCGAGCAGCGGTCCACGCGCCGGTCGACCGGCGTGGCGAAGGTCGGGTGCAGTTCGACTTCGCCGACGAATCCACGTGGCATGCGGCGCTCGACGGTGTCGACCGTGTGTTCCTGCTCCGCCCGCCCGCGCTGTCGGATGTGAAGCGCTTCGTCCGGCCGTTCATCGCCGAGATGGAGCGGCGCAGCGTCCGCCACGTGGTGTTCCTGTCGCTGATGGGCGCCAACCGGGCGATGCCGCACTGGCAGGTCGAACAGGATCTCCGGGCGACGGGGATGGGCTGGACCGTGCTGCGGCCGGCGTTGTTCATGCAGAACCTCACCGGTCCGTACCGCGACGACATCTGCGACAACGACGAGATCGACCAGCCTGCCGGGCACGGTGCCTTCTCCTTCGTCGACGCCGACGATCTGGCCGCTGCGGCCGTCGAGGTGCTGACGGCCCCCCGCACACATCGCGGCGCCGTCCACACCCTCACCGGTGCCGCCGCGTACCGGTACGACGAGGTCGCCTCGATGATCTCCGCGGCGGTCGGTCGGCCGATCACCTACCAACCTCGGCGGCTCCTCACCCACCGACGACGCATGATCGCCGACGGCGCAGACCCGACCTACGCCAACGTGCAACTCGTGATCGATCTCACCGCCCGCCTCGGCATGGCGTCGAAGGTCACCGACGATCTCCCGCAGCTGCTCGGTCGTCCGCCGGCCTCGCTGCTCGACTTCGTCCGGCGTCACCGCCAGGTGTGGAGCTGAACCATTTGGGACTGGCCGCTGCAGTCGGATTGAATGGTGGTAGAGGCGGGAGCACCGCCACCCGAACCGCTCCACCCGAGGAGTCGAGATGACGAATTCCAACCCTGCAACAGTCGCCGAGAGCCTCACCGTGCACGGCGTGTTGTACGACGACGAGGTCGACAAGCTGGTCGAACACTGGTCGAAGCTCGATGCCCGCTTGCGGTCGTTCGACTCCGGCAAGGTCGACATGCAGCTCTACGTCAAGGACCGCGACTCGCGCAGCCAGCACCTCACGCTCGACGTGAAGATCGACGGTCTGCACTCGCTGGTGGCCACGTCGTCGACGCAGGACATCGACCAGGCCCTCAACGAGGTGCGTGACGAGATGATCCGTCAGATCGACCATCTCAAGACCAAGCGCGAGCCGCGCAACAACAAGCACCTCCGCGACACGCCCCGTCGCTGAGGGCGTCACGGCGTCGCAGCGACGATCGCCGCACCATCTCGCTCCGGAACCGGCCGACGACCGGAGGCCGTGCTCAGCCGAGCGCCGCGGCGGCCTCCACCCGTGGACAGTGGGCGAGCACGTCCGACATGGCATCGGTCACCGCGGTGAGGTCGATGTGGCTCATGAACGTGTTGAGAGTGAGATAGCTGAGCACCCAGCTCGGGTCGAGCGCCCATGGTGGGAGGAACCGAGCCGGCTGGACCAGGCCTTGCGCACGCAGCTCGCCGAGGGCCGGCACGGCGAAGAGGTCGAGCTTGCCCGAGAACAGCAGGGCGAGCGTGTCGCTGCGTCCGGCGGTGAACGCCGACCGCACGAACGTCGACACCGACAAGAATCCCGACAGGTAGGCGCAGTCCTTGGTGAAGGGTGCGCCGCCGGTGATCGGTGAACCCCGGAAGATCCGGCGCGTCGACTCGAAGGCCTGCTCCGCATCGTGGGTGCGCTCGAGGAACCACCGGTACAGCTCGATGAAGTCGGCGCCGTCCACCACCATCTGCACGGCCACGATGCGGTCGGCGAGCCGCCGGAGCCGGTCGAGGCCGAGGGTGCCGGACACGTACTCGGAGTAGACCGCCAGGCCCTCCTGCGTGCGGGTGGTGCCGGGGTGGCCGATCGCCAGGATCGGGATGTCGGTCTGGGCTCGTCCATTGAGGCCCGTCGCCACGTGGATGAACGCCTCGTGGTTGAGCAGCTGAGCGGCGTCTTTCGACGTGAACCTGGCGTCGCGGCGCACCTTGATGCGGCTCGTGGACGCCACGGCGTTGGCCGACAACTCGTCGACGATCAGCACCTCCGGGGCGTCGTCGCCGAAGTGCTCGCTCACGGCCTCGCGCAGGTGCGTCGCCACCTGCTCGCTCGTGCGCGACCTGCGGACCGGTTGGATCAGTTCGGCGTCGGCGAGTTCGGCGAGCGACCCGTGCACCTGGTGGGCGAGTTCGAGCGGGGTCGCCGGGTCGAATCGGAGCGGTTGGTCGGGTACCCCGTAGAGCTGCCGGCTGTAGGCGTGGAAGGCCGGTGTGCCCACCGAGGCGAGCATCAGCGCCGTGGACTCGAGCGACCGCGCCTCGCGTTCGAGCCAGTCGTCGACGACGGTGCCCGGTCGGAGCCGGCGGCGGGCGGCGGCGACGCCGTCGAGCACGGGTGTCGGATCCACGGGCGCGTAGGTGGGCTCGGGCAGTCGTTGCGCTCCGCTCGACAGGAACGTGTCGCGCACCTCCGCCGACCATCCCAGCGCCGAGAGGACCCGCATGGGTCTGGCCACGTCGTGCAGGATCCGGGCGGCGTCTCGATAGCGGTCCTGGGCGGACTCGTTGGACATCGGCGTACTCTGGCACGCCGGCGTGTGCCACGGGACGTCATGCGGCGGACACCGCCAGCGCCGCCCCGGCGTGACGAACCCGGCCGTTTGAACGGCGGCGGTGGCGGGAACCAGCCACGGGTACCGATGCCGACCGAGGAGAGCCCCATGTCCGATCACCAGGAACGCACCGACGGCACCGACACGCCCGCCACGGAATGGTTCGGCCAGAACGTCGACAGCGACGCCGAGACCGCCGACCGGCTCGCCGACGAGCACGGCACCGAGGAGGCCGAGCGCCGGTTCGAGGAGGAAGCCCACGGGGCCGACGTGGAGGAACGTCGCCGCGGCGACGAGGTGGACCCCGACCTCGGCCGGCCCGCCTACCGAGAGGAACGGCCGCAACGTGCCGCAGATGCCGACGACCAGGACACCTCCGACCCTGGATGACACCGTGAGGCTCGCGACATCCCCGGTCGACTCGACGGTCTCCGTGCCGTCGTCGGCCGCTTCGCCGTCTTCGTCGCATGCGCGCCGGCGGTGGAGCTCACGGCGATGGGTCACGGCGTTGCTCACCGCGCTCGTTCTCGCCGGCGTCTCGTCGGTCGTCTCACCATCTTCGGCCGGCGCCGACGTGCCCGCCGTCGTGGATGTCACCGACGGCGCCCAGCGCCTGGTGGACACCCGGCCCGGCTACGCCACAGCGGACATGCAGTTCGCGGGGATCGGGCGGCTGCCGGCCGACAGCGTGCTGCGCGTGCCGGTCGCCGGCCGTGTGTCGTCCGGCTCGGACCTGCAACTCGCCGTCGTGAACGCCACCGTGGTGGATCCGTCCGACCGCGGCTACGTCACCCTCTTCTCCTGCGACGACACGCGCCCGGTCGCCTCCAACCTCAACTACACCGCGGGCATCACACGGGCCGTGCTCGCCGTCGTGCCGGTCGCCGACGACGGCACGATCTGCGTCTACACCAGGTCGTCGACGCATCTCGTGGTCGACGCGTCGGCGACGTCCATGGAGGGCGCCGGGAACGTACCGGTCGGCCCGGCACGTCTGCTCGACACCAGGCCCGGCCGCCCGACCGTCGATGGCCGTCTCGCCGGTGGCGGCGTGCGCCCCGCCGGGACCAGCATCGAGATCCCGGTCGCCGGGCGCGGCGGTGTGCCCGAGGATGCAACGAAGGTGGGTCTGAGCGTCACAGCCGTGGACGCTCGAGCACCGGGGTTCCTCCTCGTCCACACCTGCGGTGACCCCCTGCCGACGGCGTCCACGTTGAACTTCGGCGCCGGAGAGACGATCGCCAACGCAGCGTTCGCCCGTCTGGACGCTCGGGGCTCGGTCTGCGTGTTCACCTACTCGCCGACCGATCTCGTCGTCGACGTCGTCGCAGCGTTCGGCGACGACCTGCAACTGCTCGGGTCGCCGGCGCGGCTGTTCGACAGCCGCGCCGGTCGTCCCACCGTCGACGGCGCCGGAGTCGGTGGCGGCCCCCTCGGACCCGGCAGCGTCCGCGAGATCGCCGTTGCCGGCCGGGCCGGGATTCCGGCGGACGCCGGTGCGGTCGTGCTCAACGTGGTGGCGGCGGAACCGCAGGCGCAGGGCCATCTCCGGCTGTACCCGTCCGGAACGAACCTCCCGAACGCGTCCAACCTGAACTACCGCACGGGCAGCAACATCGCCAACGCGGTGGTGGTGGGTGTGGGCGCCGACGGGGCGGCCTGCGTGTACGCGTCGCAGACGACGCACGTCGTCGTCGACGTCGTGGGCTGGCTTCCGGGCACGGCGGCGTCGTCGGATTCGGACTGCGGGCGCCCGTCGCTGTTCCCCGGTCGGCGGATCGTGGCGCTGTACGGCAACGACACCGCGGCCGCCCTGGGCGTGCTCGGTGAACAACCGCCCGACGAGGCCGCCGACCGGCTGGAGCAGATCGCTGCCCCGTACCGACAGGGTGACCGCCCGGTTCAGGGTGCGTTCGAGCTGATCGCCACCATCGCCACCGCCGCTCCCGGCCCCTCGGGTCTGTACCGGTCGGTGTCGAGCGACGAGCACGTCCAGCGCTATCTCGACGCCGCCGTCGCGAACGGCCTGCTGCTGATCCTCGACATCCAACCGGGCCAGTCGGACTTCCTCACCGAGCTGCGTCGTTACGAATCGTTCCTCCGCCGGCCCGAGGTGCACGTGGCGCTCGATCCCGAGTGGAACGTCGACCCCGGTCAGGTGCCCGGTGAGGTCGTCGGCCAGGTCGACGCCACCGAGGTCAACGCCGTGGCCGAGTACCTGTCGGAGATCGTCGTCGAGGAGAACCTGCCGGAGAAGATGCTGGTGGTGCACCAGTTCCAGGACCGGATGCTCACGAACCGCGAGCTCCTGCGCGAGCCCGACGGCATCGCGGTCACGATCCACATGGACGGTTTCGGAACCCAGGAGCAGAAGCTGACGACCTACGAGATCGTGCAGGCGGCACCGCCGTTCAACAACGGTTTCAAGCTCTTCTTCGACGAGGACATCGACATGTTCACGCCTGCCGAGGTCCTGCAACTCGACCCTGTTCCCGACTTGATCACCTACCAGTGACCGGCGACCCGTGATCCGCAGGTCGACGACGTGCCAGGATGAGTCCGTCATGGTCAACGCATCATCGCCCCGATCCGAGGCGGTCCTGGACGAGAACGACGTCGTGGCCCGCGTGTGTCCCGGCCGGGTGGTCGCCGGCATGTCGGCGGTCCTGTTGCCGCACACCTCCGATGGCGGGATCGACTGGGCCGCCACCGAGGCGCACGTGGCGCGCACACTCGCCGCCGGCCTCACGCCGGCGGTGAACATGGACACCGGCTACGTCCAGCTGTTGTCGGCCGACCAGCGCGAGCGGGTGCTCGACCTCACGGCTGCCGTCACGGGTGGTCGGTTCGTGGCCGGGGCGTTCGTCGCCGACTCGGCGGGCGACACGTTCGACCTGTCCGGCTACCTGGCGGCGTGCGAGCGCATCACGGCCCGCGGCGGCACCCCGGTGGTGTTCCCGTCGCACGGCCTCAACGGGCTCGACGACGACGGCTGGGTGTCGGCCCTGGAGGCGATCGGTGCCGAGCTCGACCGCTTCATCGGCTTCGAGCTGGGGGCGATGTTCGTGCCCTACGGTCGCATCCCGTCGCTCGACGCCTACGAGGCCCTGATGGGGATCGGGAGCTGCGTCGGCGCCAAGCACTCCTCGCTGAGCCGGCAGCTCGAATGGGACCGGCTCGCCGTCCGCGACCGGGTCCGGCCCGACTTCTCGGTGTTCACCGGCAACGATCTCGCCATCGACATGGTGATGTACGGCTCGGACTACCTGCTCGGCCTGTCGACCTTCGCGCCCGAGGAGTTCGCCCTCCGCGACCGTCTGTGGGCCGACGGCGACCCCCGCTTCCACGAGCTGAACGACCTGCTCCAGTACCTCGGACACTTCACGTTCCGCTCGCCGGTACCCGGGTACCGGCACGATGCGGCGATCATGTTCGAGCTGCGCGGCTGGGCGTCGTCGGATGCCACACCGGCGGGTACGCCGCGACGGCCCGACGGCGACCGGGCCATCCTCGCCGACATCCTCGAGCGGCTCGGGGAACTCACGTGACGGGCGAGACCCCGATCGACCGCGTCCGTTGGACCCAGGTGAAGAAGCTCGACACGGTCGACGCCTTGCGCTCCCACGTCGCCGAGCTGGGTGTGGAGATCCCCATCGACGACCAGGTCGATCCCGGGGGGTGTCTCGCCGGCCCCGTGGAGATCGCCGACGGCGGCGGCACCACCCTGAGGGCACCGAACCGCTTCGCCGTGCTCCCCATGGAGGGCTGGGACGGAACCGACGACGGCCGCCCCACCGATCTCGTCCGCCGGCGGTGGACGCGGTTCGCCGACAGCGGGTGCGGTCTGGTCTGGGGCGAGGCGACCGCCGTACGGCCCGACGGGCGCGCCAACCCGCACCAACTGGTCCTCGACGACACCACCGTGGACGACATCGCCGCGCTGCGGTCGCTGCTGCAGCCCGATCAGGTGGTGGGACTGCAGCTCACCCATTCCGGCCGATGGTCGCGTCCCGACGGCACGGCGCACCCACGCACGGCGTACCGGCACCCGATGCTCGATGCGAGGGTGCACGCGGGCGACGAGGCCCTGTTCACCGACGACGAACTCGACGATCTGGCGGATCGGTACGTGGGCGCCGCAGTGCTCGCCGCACACGCGGGATTCGACTTCGTCGACGTCAAGCACTGCCACGGCTACCTCCTGCACGAACTGCTCACCGGCTACGAGCGCAGCGGACGGTACGGCGGCGACCTCGACGGCCGGACCCGCTTCCTGCGCACCGTCGTCGACGGCATCCGTCGTCGTGCGCCGGGGCTCGCCGTCGCCGTGCGGCTGTCGGCGTTCGATCTGATGCCGTACGCCGCCGGGCCGGGTGGTGTGGGTGTCGCCGCCGCGTCGCCAGGCCGCAACGGCTACCACCTCGCCTTCGGCGGCGACGAGACCGGCACGGGCATCGACCTGACCGAGACCCATGCGCTCTTCGACGTGTTCGCCGGGCTCGGGATCGGTCTGGTGAGCACCACGGCAGGCAGCCCCTACTACAACCCGCACATCCAGCGGCCGGCCTACTTCCCGCCGTCGGACGGCTACCAGCCTCCGGAGGACCCGCTGGTGGGGGTCGCCCGACAGCTCGCCGTCACCGCCGAGCTGAACGCCGCGCACCCGGGGATCACGATCATCGGGTCGGGATACTCCTACCTGCAGGACTGGTTGCCGAACGTCGCCCAGGCAGTGGTCGCCGGAGGAGGTGCCGACATGGTGGGGCTGGGGCGGATGGTGCTGTCGTACCCCGACCTGGCGGCCGACGTGCTGGCCGGACGCGGCCTCGACCGGCGTCTGGTCTGCCGCACGTTCAGCGACTGCACCACGGCGCCCCGTAACGGCCTGGTGTCGGGCTGTTACCCGCTCGACCCGTTCTACAAGGCCCATCCGCAACGGGTGGAGCTCACGGCGGCGAAGCAGGCGGCCAAGATCCGGCTCCGATGACCGAGGGTGGTGTCGGCGCCCAGAGCGGTACCAGAGTATGGAGTCGGGTCGCGAGGCCCTGGCGGGCGATGCACCGGCTGGCAGACTGAAGATCGGAGAAAGGAAGGTCATCGTGTCGACGGCCATCTCGATCGAGCAGGTGGTGAAGACGTTCGGGCCGACCCGTGCCCTGGACGGTCTCGACGTGGAGGTGGCCACGGGCGAGGTGCACGGCTTCCTCGGGCCGAACGGTGCCGGCAAGTCGGTGACGATCAGGGTGCTGCTCGGGATGCTGCGCGCCGACAGCGGTACCGCCCGGCTGCTCGGCGGCGACCCGTGGCGGGACGCGGTCGACCTGCACCGACGGCTCGCCTACGTGCCGGGAGACGTCAACCTGTGGCCGAACCTCTCCGGCGGCGAGATCATCGACCTGCTCGCCCGCCTGCGCGGCGGGGTCGACCAGCGCAAGCGCAACGAACTCGTCGAACGCCTCGCCCTCGACCCGCGCAAGAAGGCCCGCACCTACTCCAAGGGAAACCGCCAGAAGGTGGCGTTGGTGGCGGCGTTGTCGTCGAACGCCGAACTGCTGCTGCTCGACGAGCCCACGTCCGGTCTCGACCCGCTGATGGAATCGGTGTTCCAGGACTGCATCCTCGAGGCGACCGGCGAGGGCCGGACCGTGTTCCTGTCGAGCCACATCCTCGCCGAGGTCGAGAAGTTGTGCGATCGGGTCACGATCATCCGCGAGGGCCGGGCCGTGCAGCAGGGATCCCTCGACGAGCTCCGCTACCTCACCCGCACGAGCGTCACGGTGGCCACCGAGCGCCCGCTGGAGGGCCTGGAGGCCATCGACGGCGTGCACAACGTGGCGAGCGAGGACAGCCGCGTCCGTTTCGACGTCGACGGCCACGCTCTCGACGAGGCGATCCGGCACGTGTCGGGGTTCGGGATCCGCTCGCTGGTGAGCCAGCCGCCCACGCTGGAGGAGCTGTTCCTCCGCCACTACGGCGACGAGCTCGACGAGAGCGGCGGCGACCCTCCACCGGACACGTCGCCGTCGGATGGAGGCACCACCGCCGACCCGGACGATGATCGGCAACCGGACGGAACGGGGCGGTGACCACGCTCGTCCGACCCGACGTCGAGTCGGCCGGCAGGTCGGCAGCCGGCGATCACCGGCCCGCGTCGTTCACCGGGCTGCCGCAGCTGGTCCGTCTCGTGCTGCGCCGCGACCGGGTGCGCCTCGTGCTGTGGGTCGGCGGCATCGTGGGCCTCGTCGTCGCCACGGCGGCGAGCATCGTCGGCCTCTACGACACGCCCGAGGATCTCGAACGGTACGCGCGTCTCGTGCGCGGCAACACCGCCCTGATCGTGCAGGCCGGGCCGGGCTACGGCCTCGACGATCCGACCTCGGGCGCCGTGGTGATGAACGAGATGGGGATCTGGACGCTCGTCGCCGCCGCGTTGATGAGCGTGTTCATGGTGGTGCGGCACACCCGCACCGAGGAGGAGACCGAGCGGGCGGAGATGATCCGGGCGCTGCCCGTCGGTCGTCACGCCCAACTCGCGGCGGCGATGATCGGTGTGACGATCGCCAACGTGCTGGTGGCAACCGGTGTGGCGATCTCCCTGATGGCGTACGACCTCGCCGTCGCCGGATCCGTGGCGTACTCGCTGTCACTCATCGGAGTGGGGTCGGTGTTCGCCGGTGGAGCGGCCGTCGCCAGCCAGGTGGCCAGCGGATCCCGCACCGCACTGGCGCTCGGCGGCGCGGCGATCGCCGCGTCGTTCGTGCTGCGGGCGATCGGCGACGTGAACGAGAGCGTGCTCACCTGGCTGTCGCCGCTCGGCTGGGGGCAGGGCATCCGCGCCTACGCCGACGAACGCTGGTGGGTGCTGGTGCTGCCGGTGCTCGCCACGGTCGGCCTTCTCGCTGCCGCCGTCGGGCTGCAGGCGCGCCGTGACCTGGGGGCGGGGCTCCTCCCGGAACGGGCCGGACCGTCGGTGGCCGCCCCGAGGTTGTCGACACCGGGTGCGCTCGCCTGGCGGCTGCAGCGCGGCGCGATGTTCGGCTGGATGACCGGGATCGGGCTGCTCGCGTTCTTCTACGGCATCGTGGCCGACCAGGCCGAGTCGATCCTGGAGGACAACCCGGAGATGGAGGACTTCCTCGCCCAACTGGGTGAGGGCTCGATCCTCGATGCGTTCCTCTCCACGGCCGTGCTCATGCTCGCGCTGATCGCCACCGGCTTCACCATCGCCTCGGTGCTCCGCCTGCGTTCCGAGGAGCTGGCCGGTCGGGTGGAGCCGGTGCTGGCCACGCCCACACCCCGGTGGCGGTGGGCGGTCAGCCATCTTGCGGTGGCGGTTGCCGGCACGGTGGTGTTGATGCTGGTCACCGGAGGTCTCACGGGTCTGGGGCTGGCGCTCGCGTCCGGTGACACGTCGACGTTCTGGCCGATCGTGGGTGCCTCGTCGGCGATGGTGCCGGCGATGCTCGTACTCGCCGGCGTGACGCTGCTGTCGTACGGGGTCTCGCCGCGATGGGCGCTGGTCTCCTGGGGCGCCTTCGCGTACACGCTCGTGATCGGGTTGCTCGGCTCCGCCCTCGACCTGCCGCAGTGGGCCCTGAACGTGTCGCCCTTCACCCATGTCCCGGCGATGCCCGCAGCCGGGTTCACATGGACGCCGATGGTCGTCCTGCTCGCGGTGGCGGTGCTGCTCGGGGCCGCCGGTGTGCGTGCGTTCGAACGCCGCGACATCTCCTGACAGCCGATCGGTACCGACCACACCGTTGCCCACGGCGAACGTTGCATCCGGTGTCAGACACCGGATGCAACGTCTCGATACTGGCCCGTCAGTCGGCGAGTTCTTCGGTGAAGTCGGCGATCAGATCGGCGATCTCGGCGGCGTGGGTGTGCTCGTGCATCGAGTGCTCGCCGCCCTCCACCACCACCAGCCGGGCATGCGGCATCTTGCGCTCGAGGTACTGCCCGGCGCCGGTGTACTCGGGGC
Source organism: Ilumatobacteraceae bacterium (assembly GCA_041686315.1). Classification (GTDB taxonomy): domain Bacteria; phylum Actinomycetota; class Acidimicrobiia; order Acidimicrobiales; family Ilumatobacteraceae; genus Sva-07. The sequence goes on along the minus strand of JAWLEC010000042.1, from coordinate 6,633 downwards.
GGTCGGCGCTGCCGGCGAGCACGAGCGTGGGTGTCTGCATGTCGGCGAGGTGGTCCATCACCACCGAGTCCTCCTGCAGGTTGAGCGTGGTCACCTGCTCGGGCACGCCGAAACGGTGGGCGTTGCGCCGTGACCGTTCGTTCCACTGCTCACGCTTGTCGGGGTCGCGGTAGCCGGGGCCGGTGTTGAGCACCACGATGCCCCGTGCCACGCCGGGCCGGGTGGCGGCGTGGGCGAGGGCGAGGTAGCCGCCGAGCGAGTGGCCCACGAGCACGGCGGGTCGGTCGAGCGTGGCGAGCACGTCGTCGAGGTCGTCGAGTGCCCGGTCGCGGGTGTACTCGGCGGGGTCGTCGGGCACGGGGGAGTCGCCGTGGCCGAGCAGGTCGACGGCGACCACGGTGTGGCGGTCGGCGAGCTCGTCCATGCACTCGCTCCACGTGGCCGCCGAGGTGCCGAGACCGTGGAGGAACACGATCGGCGATCCGGTGCCCCTTCGGACCGTGTGGAGCCGTGATCCGCTCACTCGCCGTACTCGTGCTCGGGAGCCGGGTACACGCCCGCCTCGACGTCTTCGCGGTAGGCGACCGCGGCGTCGTGCAGCGTCTGGCCGATGTGGGCATACTGCTGCACGAACCGGGGGATCCGGCCCCGGGTGAAGCCGGCCCAGTCGCTCCACACGAGGAGCTGGCCGTCGCAGTGCGGGCCGGCGCCGACGGAGATGGTGGGGATCGACAGCTTCTCGGTGACCTTGCGGGCGATTCCCGACGGCACCATCTCGAGCACGACGGCGAAGGCGCCCGCCTCCTCCACGGCATGGGCGTCGGCGAGCAGTTGGGGTGCCCCTTCGCCGCGGCCCTGGATGATGTGACCGCCGAGGCCGTGCTCACTCTGCGGAGTGAAACCGATGTGGGCCATCACGGGGATGCCGGCACGGACGATCCGCTTGATCTGCTTGGCGCTGCGCACGCCGCCCTCCAGCTTCACCGCGTGCGCCCCGGTCTCCTTCATGAACCGGATGGCGGTGCCGAGTGCCTCGTCGGGGCCGTTCTCGTACGACCCGAACGGCATGTCGGCGATCACCAGCGCCCGCTTCGCGCCGCGCACGACCGCTGCGGTGAGGGGGATGAGTTCGTCGACGGTGACGGGGATGGTGGTGTCGTACCCGAACACGGTGTTTCCGGCGGAGTCGCCGACCAGCAGGAAGTCGATGCCGGCGTCGTCGAAGATCGACGCCGACAGGAAGTCGTAGCTGGTGAGCCCGGTGATCTTGATGCCCTGCTGCTTCGCCCGCTGGAAGTGGCGGGTGCGCCCCCGCGGGGGTGCAGGATCGGTGCGGTCGGATCCGTAGGGCCGCTGTTCGTCGGTCACCCGGCCCACCGTAGACGGTCGGTCGTCGTGCTCCCAGGGGACGGCGTTCCGGCGGAGTTCGTCAGAGCCGGCCGGCGGCGCGGGCGGCGTCCTCGGCAGCGGTGAGCTGGGCCTCCACGATGCTGAGGCCGTTGCGCCAGAAGTCGGGGTCGCCCAGATCGCAGTCGACGATGCGGGCGAGATCCTCCGGCCGCTGCGAGCCGCCGGCGCGGAGCAGGTCGAGGTAGGCGGGGACGAACGCGTCGCCTTCCTGCTGGTACCGGGCGTAGACGGACAGCGCGAGAAGCTGGCCGTAGGCGTAGGCGTAGACGTAGCCCGGTGTGCCCATGAAGTGCGGGACGTAGCTCCACCAGGTGCGATAGCCCTCGGTGACCTCCACCGAGTCGCCCAGCATGGCCTCCTGGCTGTCGGCCCAGAGTTCGCCGAACCGGTCGACGCTGAGTTCGCCCTCGGTGCGCCGGGCCGTGTGACAGGCGTGTTCGAACCGGTTCATCGCGATCTGGCGGAAAACGGTGGCGATCGAGTCCTCGAGGGACGACGCCAGGAGGGCGAAGCGCTCGTTGGGGTCGTCGATCATCGTGAGCAGGCGGTTGCTGGTGACGGTCTCGCCGAACACCGACGCGGTCTCGGCGAGGGTGATCGGGGTCGACTGGTGGAAGATGCCCTGTTCGCGGGCGAGGTGGAAGTGGACGCCGTGGCCGAGTTCGTGGGCGAGGGTGGCGACGTCGCGGGTCTTGCCCGTCCAGTTGAGGAGCACGTACGGGTGGTGGCCGGGGCTCACCGGCGCGGCGAAGGCTCCGCCTCGCTTGCCGGGGCGCAGCGGTGCGTCGATCCAGCCCTCGTCGATGAACCGGTCGACGATGTCGGCGAGCTCGGGGCTGAACGAGGCGTAGGCGTCACGGACGATGCGGGTGCCCTCCGACCATCCGATGGTGCGGTCGGCGGTGGCGACGGAGGCCATCCGGTCGTAGTCGGCGAGCCGTTCGACGCCGAGCACCTGTGCCTTGAGGCGGTACCAGCGTTGGGCGATGGAGTAGTTGTCGACCACGGCGTCGACGAGGGCCTGGACGGATTCGTCGGAGGCCTCGTTGGACAGGTTCCGCGACGACACCCACGTGTCGTAGTTGCGGAGGCGGTCGTCGACCGCCTTGTCGAGCAGGAGGGTGTTGAACACGAAGGCGCGGGTGCGCAGGCCGGGGCGGAGACCCTCGGTGACCGCCTCGGCGACATGGCGCCGCACGTCGCGGTCGTGGTGTTGCAACATGGACAGTGCCTGGTCGAGCGGGAGGCCGTTGCCGCCGAGATCGTCGGAGAGGTCGACGGTGACCGACGAGGTCAGCTCGTCGAAGAGGCGGACCCATGCCGCCGAGCCGGTCTGGGCCTTCTCGGCCAGGATCGTCTCCTCCGGCTCCGACAGCAGGTGGGGCCGGGTGAGGCGGAGCTGTTCGAGGTGGTGGCGGCAGAAGTCGAGCCGGTCGTCGGCCAGGACGGCGGCGGCGTGGTCGTCGTCGGCGGCCGCCCATTCGAGTTCGAGGAAGATCAGCTTGGTGGCGATGGCCGTGGAGCGTTCCTGGGCGGCGGCCATGGCGGCGCCGCGCTCGGGGTCGGCGGTGTCGGTGCTGAAGGCCAGCATGGCGTGGTAGGCGGCTCGGGCCACGAGGTCCTCGATCTCGGCCACGGTGCGCATCGCGTCGGCGAGGGCGCCGGCATCGAGCCGGGCGACGGTGCCGCGCAGGGCGGTCAGGTCGTCGGCGAGGGTGGTGGCCCGGTCGAAGAGCTGGTCGGGGCTGGCGCCGTCGGGGAGGATCGTGTCGATGTTCCAGGCGACGCCCGCGGCGGTGAGGTCGGCGGTGAGGTCGGCGGTGGTCGGGTCGGCGTCGGGGAGGTCGTGGGCGTCGGTGGTGGTCGGTGACGTCATGCCCCGAGTCTGCCCGACGATCGCCCTCCCGTCTCCCCCCGCCTCATCCGTTTGCGTTGCAGTTTCGTTGGGGGGTCCCGACATTTTCGTCACGGAAACGGGGAGATGGTTGGTCCCTCATCCGTTTGCGTTGCAGGTTTGTTGGGGCGTCCCAAACTTTTCGTCACGCAAACGGTGAAGGCGAGGGGGGTCAGCGCAGGACGATGCCGGGGGTGCCGACGGCGGTCCGACCGACGAGCGCCGCCGTGTGGCCCGTGTCGGCAAGCTGGGCCAGCACGTCGGCGGTGGCGGCGGGATCCACGCCGAACACGAGGCCTCCGGAGGTCTGGGCGTCGGCGACGAGCAACTGGTGGACGTCGCCGTGGTCGCCGGCGTCGAGGAAGTCGGAACCCCAGGCCAGGTTCCGGCGGCTCCCGCCGGGCAGCACGCCGTCGGCAGCGAGATCGACGGCGCCGTCGAGGAACGGCAGGGCGTCGAACTCGACGGTCACCGAGACCGCTGACTCGAGGGCCATCCGTCCGAGGTGGCCGAGCAGCCCGAACCCGGTCACGTCGGTGCATCCGGTGGCGCCGGCCGCTGCGGCGATGCGGGCCGCGTCGTCGTTGAGCCGGGTCATCGACGCAACGGCGGCATCGACCTGGGGTGACGTCGCCCGGCCGGCCTTGATCGCCGTGGTGAGCACGCCGATGCCGAGCGGCTTCGTGAGCACGATGTCCTGCCCGGCGCGCAGCCCGCGGTTGGTCATGATGCGGTCGGGATGCACCTCCCCGGTGACGGCCATGCCGTACTTGGGTTCCGGGTCGTCGATGGTGTGCCCGCCGGCGATCACGAACCCGGCCTGCCGGGCGATGTCCTGGCCGCCTGCGAGCAGCTCGCCGAGCAACGAGGTCGGGAGCAGCTCGGTGTTCCAGCCCACGAGGTTGAGTGCGAACAGCGGGCGGCCGCCCATGGCGTAGACGTCGGAGACGGCATTCGCGGCCGCGACGCGGCCCCACGTGCGCGCGTCGTCGACCACCGGGGTGATGAAATCGGCGGTCGACACGAGGGCGCGCTGGTCGTCGAGCTTCCAGACGGCGGCGTCGTCGCCGCCGTCGGAGCCCACCAGCAGTTCGGCCGGTTGGTCGGGATGCAGATGGCGCACCACGTGCGCCAGCTCGCCCGGAGCGAGCTTGCAGCCTCAACCGGCGCCGTGGCTGAACTGCGTGAGACGGATGCGGTTGCGTTCGTCGCGCTGCTCGTCGTGTGGCTCCATGGTCACCCCCCTCCGTCGTTGACGATGGGGTTGCTGTCGACTTCGAGGTCGACCATCAACTCGTTGGCGATGTCCTCCAGCGAGGTGCGCAGGGCCTCGACGTCGGCGCCCGCCGGTAGCTGCAGCAGCGCCGTCGCCACGAACAACGGCTCGGCCGACATCGGTGCCGACGTGGTGGTGGTCTCCAACTCCTCGATGCTGACACTGCGCTCGGCCAGGGCGCGGGCGATCTCGCTGACGATGCCCGGGCGGTCCTGTCCCACCAGGTGCAGCGTCGTCATCGATTCGGAGCGGTCGGGTTCGTCGGGTGCGGCCACGGCGACCGACACGTCGAGCAGCCCCGAGGTGCGCAGGCTCAGGAGTTCGCCGGTGAGTGCATCGACGCTGTGGTCGGCGAGCGTCACCACCACGATGCCCGCGAACTTGCCGGCGAGGCGGGCCATGTGGCTGCGGTCCCAGCTGCCGTCATGGCGGGCGATCGGCCCGGCGAGGGCATCGACGAGCCCGGTCCGGTCGTCGCCGATGACGGTGAGCACGAGGGTCGCCACGGTGTGGAGTCTGGCAGCTGTGGGCGCGGATCGGGCGCGCCCCACACGACGTCTCCGCCGTGCGATCGGTGGGACCCGCCGACTACCTTGCGAAGGAGGCGGCACGAACCACGGTGTCGCGCCCGTATCGATCACTCGCAAGGAGATCCATGACCATCCCCGCATCCAGGTTGGCCGAGCCGACGTTCTGGCACCAGCCGCTCGACGAGCGCATGGCCCAGTTCGCCGAGATCCGTGAGCTGGGGGCCGTCCTGCCGATCGAGTCGCACAACCCGCTGACCGAGACGTCCGACGTCTTCCACGCGCTCACCCGGTTCGACGAGGTGGTCGAGGTCAGCAAGCACCCCGACCAGTTCTGCTCGGGGAAGGGTGCCACGTCGATCTTCGACCTGCCGATGGAACTGTTGGAGTTCTTCGGCGGCTTCATCAACATGGACAACCCGCGCCACGCGCACCAGCGGAGGATCGTGGCGCACAGCTTCACCCCCACGGAACTCGCCGGCGTGCTCGATTCGGTGCAGTCGATCTGCACCGAGGTGATCGACGGGTTCTGCGAGCAGGGCGATGCCGATCTGGTGGAGGCGCTGTCGCAGCCGTATCCGCTGCTGATCATCTGCGACATGATGGGTATCCCGCGCAGCGAGTTCAAGACGGTGCTCGACGCCACCAACGTCATCCTCGGCGGTGGTGACCCCGAGTTCGTCGGCGAGGACGACGTGATCGGCAAGCTGCTCGAGGCCGGCATGGCGCTGGCGGGGCTGATGGGTGAGCTGATCGAGGAGCGGCGCAAGAACCCCACGAACGATCTCACGTCGAAGCTGGTGCACCACAACCTCGACGAGGACATGCTCACGCCCGAGGAGATCACGTCGTTCTTCGTCCTGCTGGCGGTGGCGGGCAACGACACCACCCGCAATGCCATCAGCTACGGGGTGCAGCTGCTGTCGCAGAATCCCGATCAGCGGGCGATCTGGCAGGCCGACGTGGAGGGCGTGATGCCCACCGCCGTCGACGAGATCGTGCGCGTGGCCTCACCCGTCACGTTCATGCGCCGCACGGCCACGGGCGACGTCGAGCTCGCCGGCCAGCAGTACCACGAGGGCGACAAGTTCGTGATGTTCTACGGCGCCGCCAACCGTGACCCGCGGGTGTTCGACGATCCGGAGCGCTTCGACGTGTTGCGTCAGCCGAACCCGCACGTGGGCTTCGGCGGTCCGGGCCCGCACTTCTGTCTCGGTGCGCACCTCGCCCGCCGTGAGGTGGCGGTGGTGTTCCGTGAGCTGTTCCGGCGTCTGCCGGATCTGGAGATGGCGGGCCCTCCGGTGCCGCTGGCGTCGAACGGGATCCCGCTCGTCGCCGGCATCAAGCGCATGCCGGTGACCTTCACCCCGTCACCCCGCTCCGCCTGACGTCCGTTCGCCAGGGGTCAGACCCCCGACGAACGCCGTTGCGCGAGATCTGCAGTACCGATTCACCGTTCGCCGGGGGTCTGACCCCTGGCGAACATGCTGCTCAGGGGCTGAGCTTCTCGAGCATCGCCTTCATCT
>JAWLEC010000041.1:0-22038 GCA_041686315.1 Ilumatobacteraceae bacterium | reverse complement strand
GTAGAGCGGCCCGCTCACGAGGATGCCGGCGAGTGCGCCGATGAGGTTGTTGTCACGGAAGAACAGCAGGAAGAGCGCCGACATGATCAGCGCGTACACGACCCACTCGCGCACCAGCCGTTGCCACGGCACCGGACGGTTGCGGTCCCAACCCATCGCGCCAGTGCTAGCACCGCCGCCCGTTGCGGTCCAACCCATCGGTCCGGCTCATCATGGTGCGCGGTCGCCGCCGGTACGATCGTCGCTCGTGCGAGTCGGGATTCTCACCGGGGGCGGGGACTGTCCCGGCCTGAACGCGGTGATCCGTGCCGCCGTCCGCAAGGGTGAGCGCATCCACGGAGACGAGCTGATCGGGTTCCTCGACGCCTGGGACGGCGTGCAGGACCGCCGGACGATCCCGTTGTCGATCGAATCGATGCGCGGCACCCTGCCACGCGGTGGCACCGTGCTCGGTACCCGACGTGGCAGCCCTTTCGACACTCCCGACGGCGTGGCCCGGGTGCAGCAGACCTTCGCCGACCTCGCCCTCGACGGGCTGATCGTGATCGGCGGCAACGGCAGCCTGAGCATCGCGTGCACGTTGCACAGCGAGTTCGGACTGCCGATCGTGGGAGTCCCCAAGACGATCGACAACGACATCGTGGGCACCGACATGACGTTCGGGTTCAACACGGCGGTGCAGATCGCCACCGACGCGATCGACCGGCTGCACACCACCGCTGAGAGCCACGACCGGGTGCTCGTGGTGGAGGTGATGGGACGGCACACCGGTTGGATCGCCACTCACGCCGGCATCGCCGGTGGCGCCACCGCCGTGCTGATCCCGGAACTTCCGTTCGACCTCGACGAACTGTGCGATCGGCTCGGACGCCGCCACGACCGCGGGCGCTATGCCTCGATCGTGGTCGTCGCCGAGGGCGCGCAGCCGAAACCGGGCACGCTCGACGTCGGTGAGCAGGAGATCGACCGCTTCGGTCACGTCCGCCTCGGTGGGATCGCCAGCCGGGTCGCCCACGAGATCGGCGTCCGGACGGGGTTCGAGACACGCGTGGTGCAACTCGGTCACATCCAGCGCGGCGGCACGCCCACGGCGTTCGACCGGGTGCTGTCGACCCGTTTCGGCGTCGGTGCCATCGACGCCGTCCACGAGGGCCGGTTCGGCACGATGACCGTGCTGCGCGGCGACCGGATCGACTACGAGGACCTCACCGTCGCCGTGGGCAGGACCCGGACCGTCGACATGCAGCTCTTCGACGGCGTCGCCGAACACTTCTTCGCCTGAGGATTCCGATGAAGTCGCTCGACGCCGGCTCACCGACACAATCGGCCAGAACGGCCGGCTGTGCTCACCGAGATGCGTCGACCACGGCATGCAACTGCACTCGCGACCACCGACGTCGGGCAGGGCCGGATCAGGCGGGGGTGACCAGATCGGCGACGACGGCAGCATGGTCACTCGGCCACACGGCGACGCCGTCGACGTCGACCGGACCGTCACCGGCGAGCCAGGTCTGCGCGGGGTTGCCGACCGGCTTCGGTCGGGGCCACGACACCAGCAGGTAGTCGAGGCGCCGCTGGGGCCAGGCGCTGTCGGCCACGTACGGATTGCCGCCGCCCCAGGTGACGCCGGCCCCGGTGCCGGCGACCTCCCATGCGTCGGTCATCACCACGCCGTCCGCGCCGGCGCGGCGTCCGGTGAGCAGGCGGATCTCGTCGCTGTCGGGGACGGCGTTGAAGTCGCCGCCGATCACCAGCGGCAGATCGCTCTCGGGATCGCCCCGCCAGCGCAGCGTCGACTCGAGCAGTGCGGCCACCTGGAGCTGGCGGGTGGCCGAGGCGTCGAAGCGGTAGTCGAGATGGGTGGATGCGAACGGCCAGGGGCCCCACGGCGTGTGGACACGGGCGACCACCACACGTCGGTGGCTCGGTGCCCCGTCGGGCCCGGGCAGCCGGTCGTCGGCGACGAGATCGGCCGGCCAGCGGCTCAGCACCGCGTTGCCGAAAGCGTGGCCGTCGAAGAAGATCGGAGCCGTCCGGGTGACCTCCATGCCCAGCAGCTCACCCAGGATCTCCGCCTGGTCGTCGCCCCGGTTGCCGGTCGCCTCGTCGCTGCCGGGCTCGTCGTCGGTCGACCAGACCTCCTGCAGGCACAGCACGTCGGCGTCGATCGAGCGCAGGGTGTCGACGATCGCGTGGTGGCGCTGCTCGTGCGGACCGAATCTCCACCAGAGGTTCCAGGTCGCCACACGCAGGGTCATGGGCACCATGCTGCCCGCTCGGCCGCAGCCGGGAGTGATCGTGAACCGTCGAGGCATGACTCGACGGGTGACGGGGCACACCCCGGTCATGACTCGAGTGATGATGGCCGTCGACGGATCGGCTCTGGACGACGCCGTGGTGGACACCGCACACCGGTTGTTCGGGACGGACGCCGACTACTGGGCCGTGAACATCCAGGGCTACGACACCGTCACGGGTGCACCGGCGCAGTCGGCGATGTTTCCGACCGCCTACGGCATGGCCTATCCGGTGATGCTGCCGCACCTGTACGACATCGACCCCGGACCCGAACGTGGCGAGAGCCCGACGGAGACGGCGGTGCAACGCGCCCGGTCGATCGCCGCCTCGGCGGCGGCCCGTGCGGGCGACGCCGAGCCGGTCGGCGACGTCGGTGACCCTGCCGAGGCGATCCGCGCGATCGCCCGTGAACACGACGTCGACGTGGTGGTGCTCGGAATCCACCATCGCGGCTGGTTCTCCAAGCTGTTGGACCCGTCGGTGACCGACGACCTCATCGAGGAGTCGCCGGCGCCACTGCTGCTCGTGTCGAACCCCTCGTGAACCGCATCCGCCACGAGCGACCGATCGCCGCCGTCACCGGTGCATCGGGCGGTCTCGGACGCGCCCTCGTGTGCCGCCTCGCCGACGACGGTTACGACGTCGGCCTGATCGCCCAAGTTTGCCGTGCGCGGGTTCATGGAGTCGTTGCGCAGCGAGCTGTTGGCCGACGGCAGCGGCGTACGTGTCGTGCAGGTGCACATGCCGGCGATGGACACACCCCAGTTCGGCTGGTGCCGGACCCGAACCGACACGCACCCGAACAGTGCGCCGACGCCGTCATGCGCGCCGTCGACGGCGGGCGCCGCCAGAAGATCTTCGGCGTCTGGAACTGGTTCCTCGTGAAGCTCAACTCGGTGATGCCCGGCGTCGGCGACCACTACATGGCCCGCACGGGATTCGACAGCCAGCTGACGGACATCCCGATCGACCCCGATCGCCCCGACAGCCTCTGACGGGGGCCGCCGGCCGCCGCTGCTGCACGTTTGGGCCCTCCGGTGGCCGGGAAGGGAGTCGACATGTCGAGACCGATGGGCCTGCGCAGCGTCGCGGACGAGCTCACCGAGGCGGCAGGCGACGAGGGGATGGCCGACCGCGAGACGGTGGCGCGTGTCCACCACCGGCAGAACCTGTGGATCCCGTGGACGATCGTGCTGCTCGGATTCTGGATGGTGACCGCGCCGTTCACGTTCGGCTACCTCGACGAGGGCAACTGGGTCGATCCGAGCGGCGGACGCGGCGCCTGGTTCTCCGACCTCCCGCACACCGAGTTGCGGGCGCAGCTCATGACGTGGTCGGACGTCGTGAGCGGCGTGTTGCTGATCGTGCTCGGGTGGCGGATGCTGCGCCGCGGTCGTCCCGTCGCCTGGTGGGCGGCCTGCTTCGTGGGTATCTGGCTGGTCTTCGCACCGGTGGTGTTCTGGTCGCCGACCGCTACCGGCTTCTACAACGCCTCCACTGTCGGCCTGCTCGTGATCGCCCTCACCATCCTGATCCCCGGCATGCCGGCCATGGCCCGGTACATGCAGATGGGGGCAGCCACACCGCCCGGCTGGTCGTACAACCCGTCCAGTTGGGCACAGCGCTCGATCCTCATCGCCCTGGGCTTCGTGGGCCTGCTCGTGTCCCGGTACCTCGCCGCATTCCAGCTCGGGTACATCGACTCGGTGTGGGACCCGTTCTTCGGGTTCTCCACCGGCACCGAGCCGATCCTGAACAGCGAGATGTCGCACCTGTGGCCCGTCTCCGACGCTGCGCTGGGCACGGTGGCCTACAGCTTCGAGTTCCTGATGGGCTTCATGGGCGGCCGGTCGCGGTGGCGCACCATGCCGTGGATGGTGACGATCTTCGGGATCCTGGTGATCCCGCTCGGACTCGCGCACATCGCCCTGGTGATGTCGCAGCCGGTGGTGGTGCACGAGTGGTGCACGATGTGTCTGGCCGCTGCGGCGGTGATGCTGCCGATGATCCCGCTCGAGATCGACGAGGTCGTGGCCATGTTGCAGCACGTCCGTGACTCGAAACGGCGCGGGGATCGTGACGGGTCGCTCTGGGGGATCTTCTGGAAGGGCGGCAGCGGGGAGGACAGCACGCCCGACGAACGCACCCCCGACATCGGCGAGCTGCCGGAACGCCCCGGTCTCGTGGCCTGGGCGAGCGTGTGGGGTGTCACGACGCCGGCGACCCTGGTCGCCTCCGCCGTGCTGGGCCTGGCGTTGCTGGCCGCACCATCGTTGTTCGACGTCGCCATCACCTCCGGCGCCGCGGACGTCGCTCACCTGGTCGGGGCGGCGGTGGTGGTCGTGGCGGTGGTGGCGATGGGTGAAGTGGTGCGGGCGCTGCGGTGGCTCGACGTCGTCCTCGGCCTCGGTATCGCCACGTCGGTGTGGCTCGTCGACGCATCCGCGTCGTATGCGGCCTCGGTGACGGTGGTCGGCACACTCGTGGCGGTACTGGCCGTGCCGAAGGGGCGGATCACCGAGCGCTACGCCGACTGGGACCGCTTCGTGCGATGACGCCGCTGACGGCCGAGCCGTGATCTACGCCGTCTTCGTCGCCGCCACGGTGGCGATCTTCGTGGTCGGGCCGCGGCTGGCGCGCGTCGTGGAGACGATCGCCGATCGGCTCGGAATCGGTCAGGTGCTCGCGGGCGCCGTCCTGCTCGGCGTGGTGACGTCGCTGCCCGGACTGGTCCTGACGGTGACGGCAGCCGTCCGGGGCGACGCCGAACTCGCCGTGTCGAATGCCCTGGGCGGTGTGGCCGCACAGACGTTCTTCCTGGCGGTGGCTGACCTCTTCTACCGGACGGGCACGTTGTCGTCGGGGGTGCCGACGCGTCAGGTGACGTACCAGGCCGCCTTCCTGCTGGTGCTGCTCGGCATGGTGGTGGTCGCTCTGGGATCGGCGGAGGCGACGATCGGACGGGTACACCCCGTGACGCCGATGCTGGCGGTCACCTACGTCGTCGGGCTGTCGCTCAGCCGCCGCGTCGACCGCCGCGGTGGGCCCGAACTCGCAGCCCCTGCCGCCTCCGAGGTCTCCGAGGATCCCGAGGCAGAGGGAGCTCGCGGCGGCCTGCGGGGCAAGATGGGAGAGCTGGAGGAGGAACCGAGCCCACGGATGCGCGAGCTCGAGCGGAAGTCCACGCCTGCACTCTGGGCTCGGTTCGCCGTCTTCGCTGCGTTGCTGTCGGTGTGCGGTTTCGGTCTGGCGTGGGCCGGCTCGTCGATCGCGGAGGAGACGCCGCTGTCGGCGTCGTCGGTCGGCCTGCTGCTCACGGCGGTCGCCACGTCGACGCCCGAGCTCGTGACGGCGGTGGCCGCGGCCCGGTCGGGAGCGATCGGACTGGCAGCCGGCGACATCATCGGCGGCAACGTCTTCGACACCTTGTTCATCGCCGCCGCCGACGCCGGCGCCGCCGGGTCGATCTTCGCCCAGGCAGGTGACTCGGCGGTGCTGCTGGCGGGCTTCGTGCTGCTGCTCAACGCCCTGCTGCTGGCCGGCCTCGTCCGGCAGGGAGTCGGCACCCGCAACGTCGACCGCGAGAGTGCCGCCATCGCACTCGTCTGGGTGGTGATGGTGGCCGTGACGTTCTTCTGACGGCCCGACACCAGGGGCGCTCCCACGTTTCCGTGCCGGAGCCGTCGGGTACGCGCCGTCATGGCCGAGTCGAACACGCTCACGACCACGTCCGAGTCGGATCAGTCGATGCCCGGCAGCCACGAAGACAGCCTGCCGCTCGTCGTGGTCACCGGGGGATCCGGTCTGCTCGGGTCGCGTCTCGTCGATCGGCTGCACACCGACCACCGAGTCGTCGTACTCGACCTCCAGGGCGATCCCCAGTCACCGCCCGACGTCGAGTTCGTCTGCACCGATCTCACCTCCGACTCCTCCGTGGAGCGGGCACTGGAACGGGTGCGCTCGCTGTTCGGCGATCGCGTGGCGTCGGTGGTGCATCTCGCCGCCTACTACGACTTCGCCGGACGCGACAGCCCGCTCTACGAGAAGGTCACCGTGGAGGGCACCCGGCGGCTGATGGACGCGTTGGAGCCGTTCGGTCTCGAGCAGTTCGTGTTCTCCTCGACGATGCTGGTGCACGAACCGGCCGAACCCGGCGAGACGATCGACGAATCGGATCCGATCACGCGGTCGTGGCCGTACCCCACGTCGAAGGTCGACACCGAGGATGTCGTCGAGCGTCACCCCTCGACGGCGCGTTCGCAGGTGCTGGCTCGCATCGCCGGCGTCTACGACGAGGCGGGTCACTCGCCTCCGTTGACCAACCAGATCAAGCGCATCGACGGCAAGTGGCCGACCAGCCACTTCTATCCGGCGGACCTGCGGACGGGCCAGGCGTTCGTGCACATCGACGATGCGGTCGACGCCCTGGTCCGCATCGTCGAACGACGCGGCGATCTTCCCGACCACTACGAGGTGCTGATCGGCGAGCCGCGGACCGTCGGGTACGCCGAGCTGCAGGACACGATCGCCGAGGAGCTGCACGGGAGGAGGTGGCGCACGTTCGGGGTTCCCGAGCAGCTCGCACGGGTGGGCGCCTGGTTGCGCGAGAAGAACCCGTTCGCCTCGGACCCGTTCATCCGCTCCTGGATGATCGGGCGTGCGAGCGACCACTACGACCTCGACATCAGCTCGGCTCGTGAACATCTCGACTGGGAACCGCAGCACCGGGTGACCGACGTGGTCCCCGAGATGATCGACCGGCTCCGCGCGGACCGTGACGGTTGGTATGCCGAGAACGACCTGGAGCCACCGCGGCGGATGATGCCGTGACGGCGGACGACGGGGCGTCCGGTGACACCAACTCGGGCACCCCGGTCACCGGCAGTCCGGTCACCGACGAGCCGATCCTCGACGAGACCATCCCCGACGAGACGAGCGGCGCCGACCCGTCGGAGAAATTCGACGACGACGTGATCCCGCCCGGGTGGACGGTTGTGCGTGTTCTCCGGGTTCGTGTCGCTCGCCATGATCGGGCCCGGCGTCGACGAGGTGCTCGCCAGCCTGCAGTATCTCCAGCGCGAGCGCCTGCGGGGCCGTTCCGCCTGGGGGTGTTCTGGGGGTTGTCGACATGATCGCCAGGGCAGTCGCCGTGGTCGCCGGGGTCTGGCTGATGTTCGCGCCGGCGGTCCTCGACGACGCGGGCGTCGCCGAGAACAACGACCGCACGTTCGGGCCGATCGGTGCCTCGTTCGCCTTCGTCGCGCTGTGGGAGGTGCTCCGACCGCTGCGATGGGCCACTCTTCCCGTGGGCGTCTGGCTCGTCGTGGCGCCGCTCGTGCTCACCTACGACGACGCAGGAGCGATCGTGTCGAGCGTCGCCGCAGGCATCGTCCTCGCCGTCTCGGCCTTCTTCGGTGGCGACGTCGACGCGGCATTCGGGGAAGGTGGACCTCGATTCGGCCGTCGGCGTGGAAGCCTCCGGATGGTGTGAACGGCCCCTGAATTCGGCCGGGGCCTAGGATCGGCCCGTGGTGCGACCGACGGCGACCCTGGCCATCATCCCGGCCTACGACGAGGCCGCGGCGATCGCGGACACGATCGGTGAGCTGATCCGGGTCCGCCCCGACGTCGACCTCGTGGTGATCGACGACGGATCGACCGACGGCACGGCAGAGATCGCCCGACGTGCCGGAGCTCGCGTGATCTCGCTGCCGTTCAACCTCGGCATCGGAGGGGCCCTGCGGACCGGATTCCGGTGGGCGGTCGAGCAGGGGTACGAGCGGGCTTTCCAGTTCGACGCCGACGGGCAGCACGACCCGTTGGAGATCGCGGCGCTGCTCGAACCGCTCGACCGTGGTGCCGACCTCGTCGTCGGGAGCCGCTTCCTCGACGGGCCGGCCGGCTATCGGGTGAGCCGGGTGCGGCGGACGGCGATGGGGGCGCTGCGAGTGACGATGCGGGTGTTGTCGAAGCAGTCGTTCACCGACACGAGTTCGGGATTCCGCGCCTTCAGCCGGCCGATGCTCGAGTTCTTCGCCGCCAACTATCCGGCGGAGTACATGGAGTCGGTGGAGGCGCTGTTCGTGGCTGCCACCGAGGGCTTCGAGGTCGTGGAGGTGTCGGCGCAGATGCGCATGCGGTCCGCAGGTCAGCCGTCGAACCGGCGGCTGCGTTCCGCCTACCACTTCGTGCGGCTCTACCTGATCCTGCTGGCGTCGGCGAAGCGGCGCCGCACGCCGGTGGTGCCGATGGGGGACACCGCATGAGCGGGCGGGCGTACCTGTTCGAGGCCGTCGCCATGGCGCTGGTGCTGGTGGTGATCGTGCGCCAGGTGCGGCTGCGGCGGCTGCGACCGAAATGGGGGATCATCTGGCTGGTGTCGGCAGTGCTGGTGGCGCCACTGGCGTTCGTGCCGGGCCTGTTGGACTGGTTCGCCGAGCAGCTCGGCGTCGACTACCCGCCGGCACTGCTGCTGGTGTTCGGCCTCGGGTTCTTCGCGATGCTCACCCTGCAGATCACGATCGAACTCACCCAGCTGCAGGAGCGCACGCGCGTGCTCGCCGAGGAAGCTGCGCTGCTGCGCAGCGAACTCGACCGGCGTCCGCCACGCGGCACGGACGACGCCGAGGACGGCCGCCGGCTGCCGGGCGCCGGATCTCAGCCGGAATCCGACGGCGCGTCGCCGGCCGACCCCGCCCGCTGACGGGCCGACAGCCGTCCCGCTCCGGCATCGATGCCGGGCAGCTGCTGCGGGAACGCCCCGGCCCGCTCGGCCACCAGGGCGCCCACCAGCGATTCGACCTCGGTCCAGTCGGTCGCCCGCGGACCCGGGAGATGTCGGTTGTAGGGCTGGTCGAACACGATCGTCGCGTTGCCGTGGGCCCGCAGCTCCTCGACGTTGTGCGGTGCGTCCTCGACGTAGGCGTCGGCCTCGGCTTGCGGCTTGGCGCCGAGGAAGCAGAGATCCCGGTAGGGGATGCGCTGCCGATCGAGCCACGCAGCCGTGTCGCCGACGGCCTTCTCGTGACCCCAGTTCACGTACAGGCGGTGGGTGATGATCCGGATCCAGACGCCGGCGTCGGACAGCCGCCACAGCGCCTCGGTGGCACCGTCGATCGGATCCATGGTGCGGAACATGTCGTGCTCCATCACCGCCACCCGGTGGAGGTCGCTGTACTCCCCGGGCGCCAGGCCCCATTCGCCGAAGTCCCACGAACGCTCCAGCGGATACGTCTCGGGGTCGACGCCGCGGATGCCGGCGAGGATCTCGCGGAATCGTCGCGTGTGGTCGGCGACCACGCCGTCGAGGTCCACGCCGAGAACGAAGGCGTCACGCATGCACCACACCGCCCATCGGGCCCGCCATGGCCCGTGCCATCGGGTTCGCCGGTGCGAGCGGCGGCGCACCGGCGGAGGCAACGAACGTCACGAACACCCCGTCAGCCTGCCAGAGTGGCGCCATGACGGTGACCACCAACCCCGATCGCGTCGTCTGATGGGGACCGGCGGACGGCGTCTCGGGATCGACCTCGACGGGGTGGTGGCCGACTTCAACGCCGGGTGGATCGACCGGTACAACGACGACTTCGGCGGGGCGCTGCTGCCCGAGCACGTCGACGTGTGGGATGCCCCCACACTCCTGACGCACTTCACCCACATGGGTGAGTTCTGGAATTGGGCGCGCACCAGCGGTGGGGGAGCGAGCATCTTCCGCGTGCTGCAGCCGTACCACGGCGCCATCGCCGCGCTGCAGCGACTGGCGCGCCGTCACCGGGTGGTGATCGTCACGACCAAACCCGACTTCGCCGTGCACGACACCTACGAATGGCTCGCCGAACATCGTGTCCCGACCACCGAGGTGCACATCGTCGACGAGAAGTGGACCGTGCCCTGCGACGTCTACCTCGACGACGCCGACCACAATCTCGCCGCCCTCCGGGCGAAGCGGCCCGACGCCGTGGTGTGCCGGTACGTGCGCCCGTGGAACGGACCCCACGACGGCGTGCTCGACGTGACGGGCTGGGACGAGTTCGAACGGATTGTTGCGGGCGGGTGAACAGCAGGGGTGGACTGCCACCCGGGACATCACGATGCGGCTACGGTGCCGTGCGATCCGTCGAACCAAGGAGATCTGACCCCATGAGAACCCGAGCCATTGCTGCGACGCTCGTCGCCGCCGGCCTCGTCGCCGCAGCGTGCGGTAGCGACGACGATTCCGACTCGGCGTCGACCGACGCCCCGGCGGAGACAGAAGCCCCGGCGGCGACCGAGGCGCCCGCCGAGACGGAGGCCCCCGCCGACACGGAGGCCCCCGCCGACACGGAGGCTCCGGTCGAGACCGAGGCCCCGGCGGCTGAGGTACCCGACGACTGGCCCGACTCCGTCGTGTTCGGGTTCGTCCCGTCGCAGGAGCAGGAGTCCCTGCAGGACGACATCCAGCCGTTCATCGACGTGCTCGAGGCCGGGCTGGGCATCGACGTCGAAGGCGTGGTGACCACCGACTACACCGGCCTCGTCACCGCCATGGGAACCGGAGAGGCCGACCTCGGCGCCTTCGGCCCGTTCAGCTACGTACTCGGCAAGGACGAGTTCGGCAACATGGAGGCGCTGATCCAGTCGATCCGTTTCGGTTCGGCGACCTACCACGGGCAGTGGATGACCAACGATCCCAGCGTGTGCAACGAACCGCCGGTTCCCGGCACGGCGCTGGAGAACCAGGACGGGGAGATCGTGCAGGTCGACGCCCTCGAGGCGGTCGCCCTCCAGGTCGGTGTGGCCTTCGGCGACGACGGTCCCGAGTTGACCGACACGACCGAGGACGGCACACCGGTGTCGCCCGGTCTCTCGTGCATCGGCGAGATCACCGCTGTCGAGGGCCAGGAGGTCGCCTTCGTGTCGGAGAGCTCCACATCGGGGTATCTCTTCCCGGCGCTCGAGCTGGTGAACGCCGGCATCGACCCGCAGGACGACATCACGCCGATCTTCGCCGGCAGCCACGATGCGGCCGTCACGGCCGTGTACAACGGCGACGCCACGTTCGGTCTGTCGTTCGACGACGCACGTCGCAACATCCGCGAGGAGAATCCCGACGTCGGTGAAGAGGTGATCGTCTTCTCGATCACCCGCGAGATCCCCAACGACGTGGTCGCCGCGCGGTCGGAACTCCCCGACACGCTGAAGGAGGCCATCTTCACCTCGGTCGAGGAGTTCCTCGCCACCGAGGAGGGCGAGGAGATCTTCGACGAGATCTACGGCTGGACCGACATCCGACGCGCCGAGGAATCCGACTTCGACATCGTCCGCGAAGCGGCGACCGAGCTCGGGATCACCGAAGCGCCCGAGTGACCTCGTACCTCTCTGTTGATCGTCGCTCCGGCGTGTCACCGTGATCGAGTTCGACTCGGTCTCGGTGACCTACCGGGGCGGCGTGCACGCACTGCGCGACGTCAGCCTCACGATCGACGACGGCGAGTTCGTCGTGATCGTGGGGCTGTCGGGCGCCGGCAAGTCGACCCTGCTGCGCGCCCTCAACGGCCTGGTGCCGGCCACGTCCGGTTCGATCAGGGTCGACGGCATCGAGGTCGTCGGTTCCAAGGGGGCCGAACTGCGCAACGTCCGCAGGAAGATCGGCATGATCTTCCAGACGTTCAATCTCGCCACGCGCACCACGGTGATGAACAACGTGCTGATGGGACGCCTGGCGTCGGTGCCCACCTGGCGTTCCACGCTCGGCTTCTGGCCCGCTGCCGACCGCGAGATCGCCTTCGAGGCGCTCGAACGGGTGGGCATCGTCGACAAGGCCTACGTCCGCGCGTCGAATCTGTCCGGTGGACAGCAGCAGCGTGTGGGCATCGCGCGGGCGCTGGCCCAGCAACCGTCGGTGATGCTCGCCGACGAGCCGGTGGCGGCGCTCGACCCGGTCACGAGCCACCAGGTGATGGAGGACCTGCAACGGATCAACCGGGAGCTCGGCATCACCACCTTGATCAACCTGCACTTCCTCGACCTCGCCCGCCGCTACGGGCGACGACTGATCGGGCTGCGGGACGGCGAACTGGTCTTCGACGGCGACATCGCCGACGTCGACGACGAGACGTTCCGGGAGATCTACGGCCGGGCGATCACGCCCGACGACCTCCTGGCCATGGACGGATCGGACGTCCGCCCCGGTGGCTGACGCGCCCTGCGATGCTGCGGAGCCGTCGGGCGCGGTACGCCCCCGCAAGCCGCCCCTGCAGCTCCGCACGATCCTGATCGCCGCCGGTCTCGCCGCGGCTACGGTCCATGCCGCCCGTCAGTCGGGATGGGAATGGGGTTCGTTCGTCTCCGTGTGGAGCAACCCGCTCTGGGAACGGTTCTGGCCCATCGACTGGGACTTCGTGCTCGATCGTCGCAACGTGCTCGATCCTCTCGTGGAGACGTTCCAGATCGCGATCGTGGCAACGGTGATCGGTTGCGCGCTGGCGCTGCCGGTGTCGTTCATGATGTCGCAGCTCACCACGCCGAACCGCCCGACCTACATCGTGGTGCGATCCGTGATGAACGTCATCCGGGCGATCCCCGACCTGCTGCTCGCCGTGATCCTGGTGGCGGCGGTGAGCATCGGCGCCTTCGGTGGGGCGATCGCCCTGACCGTGTTCTCGCTGGCCGTGCTGGTGAAGCTGTTCAGCGAGACGATCGACAGCGCCGACCCGCGGCCGCTGGAGGCAGCGCTCGCCACCGGCGGTCGGCACCCGGCGGCCGTGCGCGCCGGCGTCTTGCCCGAGGTGTTCCCCGCCTACGTGGCCCACTCGGCGTACGTGTTCGAGCTCAACGTGCGTGCTTCGGTGGTGATCGGCCTCGTCGGCGGTGGCGGTATCGGCCGGGTGATCGAGGCGCAGCGGCAGTTCTTCCGCTACGACCGGATCCTCGGCATCCTGATCGTGATCTTCGTCATCGTGGCCGTCATCGAGCAGATCAGCGACTACATCCGCCGGCGCGTGCTGTGACGTCGGTGCTCGACGAGACGGCGGCGCCACCCGCCACGGCGGAGCGGCCGCCACCACCGTCCTCACGCTGGTGGCGCATCGCGGTGGCCGTCGCCATCGCCGTCGCATTCGCCTGGGGCTATTCGGGCCTCGGCATCACCGTCGACCAGCTCCGCCGGGCTCCCGGCAACATCTGGACGATCATGCGGCTCTCGTGGCCGCCCGACTTCGGCACCGTGATCGAGCGGGGCGCCATCGGCAAGGTGTTCGAGTCGGTGTACATCGCCTGGACCGGCACCGTGATCGCCGCGGTGCTGTCGCTGCCGCTGGCATTCCTCGCCTCGAACAACGTGGTGCCGCGCTGGGTGCGAATCCCGATCCGCCAGTTGTTCATCGTGGTCCGCGCATTTCCCGAACTGATCCTGGCGACGATCTTCCTGGCCGTCGTGGGCCTCGGCCCGTGGGCCGGTGCGCTGGCGCTCGGCATCGCCTCGGCGGGCACGCTCGGCAAGTGGTCGAGCGAATCGATCGAGGAGGTGCCGCTCGGCCCGGTGGAGGCCATCGACGCCAGCGGAGGCCGGTGGCTGTCGGGTGTGCGGTGGGGGATCCTGCCGCAGGTGTTCCCGGTGATCGTCGCCCACTGGTTGTTCCGCTTCGAGATCAACGTCCGGGCATCGGCGATCTTCGGGCTGATCGGCGCCGGTGGGATCGGCGGGGAGATCTCCTCGCAGGTGCAGTTCCGCAACTGGGAGAACGTGCTGGCGGTGCTGCTGATGGTGATCGCGATGGTGCTGACGATCGACGGGATCTCGGGTGCGGTGCGTCGCCGGATCCTCGCCGGCAGCACCCGCGGCAGCAGCGACGCCAACCGGGAGCTGTTGGGCAATCTCGGCGGGTTCCTCACCCGGCGCCGTAGCTGACGGCCCGTCGAGAGAAGCGACAGGGGGGTCAGACCCCGCTGTCGCTTCTGCAGCCCGGGCGCGAAAGCGGGCCCGTGAGGTGTCTCCCGTTTGCGGGGAAAGGCTTGAATCAGTTGCCCGGGGCGGCGAACCGTCCCGGTTCCTGGATCCCTGTGTGACACCTCGACGGACCCGAGTCCATTGACGCGCCACCGCCGCCGAAAATCAAGGGGGTCGAAAGTCCCATCAGAACCGTTTGCGTGACGCGAATGTTGGGGCGTCCCGAAGAAAACGTCACGCAAACGGTGTTGTTGCCGGCTCGAGGGGCCCGAAGCGGTGGGACGGGTCAGACGACGACGTTCACCATGCGGCCGGGCACCACGATGATCTTCTTCGGTGTGGCACCGTCGACGGCGGCGGCGACCCGGTCGTCGGCCAGAGCCGCCGTCTCGATCGCCGAGGTGTCGGCGTCGGCCGCCACCTCGATCCGGCCGCGCACCTTGCCGTTCACCTGCACCGGATACTCCACCACGTCGTCCACCAGCATCGCCGGGTCGGCCTCGGGGAACGCGACATAGGCGATCGTGTCGTCGTGGCCCAGCAATCGCCACAGTTCCTCGGCCACGTGGGGCACCAGCGGTGCGAGCATCACCACGAGCGGTTCGGCGACCTCGCGCGGGGTGGCGGCGAGCTTGGTGAGTGCGTTGTTCAACTCGATCAACTTGGCGATCGACGTGTTGAAGCGCAGCGCCTCCATCTCGGTGCGGACCACCGCGATCGTGCGGTGCAGCTGACGACGGGTGTCGTCGTCGGCGGGGGTGCCGACCACCACGCACTCGCCCGTCTGCTCGTCGACGAGGTTGCGCCACAACCGTTGCAGGAAGCGGTACATCCCGACCACGTCGCGGGTCTCCCACGGGCGCGATGCGTCGAGCGGACCCGTCGCCATCTCGTACAGGCGCAGCGTGTCGGCGCCGTACTGCTCGTACATCTCGTCGGGGGAGACGGCGTTCTTCAGGCTCTTGCCCATCTTGCCCCACTCGCGCGTCACCGGCTCGCCGTGGAAGTCGAAGCCGCTGTCGGCGTCACCGTCGACCTCGCTGGCCTCCACGTAGATGCCGCGTGCGTCCTTGAAGGCGGCGGCCTGGATATAGCCCTGGTTGAACAGGCGGGCGTACGGCTCCTTGGAGGTCACCTCGCCCAGGTCGTAGAGCACCTTGTGCCAGAACCGGGCGTACAGCAGGTGCAGCACCGCGTGCTCCACGCCGCCCACGTAGAGGTCGACGCCGCCGGGATGGTCGGGGCGCACGTCGGTGCGCGGACCCATCCAGTACGCCTCCACCTCGCGGTCGCAGAAGCGCTCGTCGTTGGTGGGGTCGAGGTACCGCAGCTCGTACCAGCACGATCCCGCCCACTGCGGCATCACGTTGGTGTCGCGTCGGTACCGCCGAAGGCCGTCGCCGAGGTCGAGCTCCACCTCCACCCAGTCGGTGAGACGGTCGAGCGGGCTCTCGGGGTCGGAGTCGCGGTCGTCGGGGTCGAACGTGCGCGGTGAGAAGGAGTCGGTCTCGGGCAGGGCCACCGGCAGCTGGTCGTCGGGCAGGGCGTGGGGGCGGCCGTCGTCGTCGTACACGACGGGGAACGGCTCGCCCCAGTAGCGCTGGCGGCTGAACAGCCAGTCACGGAGCTTGTAGGTGACCGTGGCCTCGCCGGCCCCGTGGGCCTCGAGCCAGGCGTTGGTCGCGGCGATGCCCGCAGCGGTGTTGTCGACGCCGTCCAGATCGAGTGTGTCGTTGCTCGACCGCACGTAGGGGGCGTCACCGACGTAGGCGGTGGGCCACTGCTCGGTGTCGAGCGTGGGCTCGATGGCGTGCTCGTGGAACCACCGTTCGGGCGGCCGCTGGATCGGCGGGATCGGCAGGTCGAACGTGCGGGCGAAGTCGAAGTCGCGCTCGTCGCCGCAGGGCACCGCCATGATGGCGCCCGTGCCGTAGCCCATCAGGACGTAGTCGGCGATCCACACCGGGATCTGCTCGTCGTTGATCGGGTTGACGGCGTACGAGCCGGTGAACACGCCGGTCTTCTCGCGAGTGTCGTCCTGGCGGTCGATCTCGGAGATGGCCGCAGCCCGTGCCCGGTAGGCGGCGACCTCGTCGGCCCGATCGGGCGTGGTGAGCGTGTCGACGAACGGATGCTCGGGCGACAGCACCATGAACGACGCACCGAACAAGGTGTCGGGGCGGGTGGTGAACACCGAGATGTCACCGGCGGGCGAGGCGAAGCGCACCGTTGCGCCGTGGCTGCGGCCGATCCAGTTGCGCTGCATCGACTTGATGGCGTCGGTCCAGTCGAGCAGTTCGAGATCGTCGATCAAGCGGTCGGCGTAGGCGGTGATGCGCATCATCCACTGACGCATGTTGCGCTTGAACACCGGGTAGTTGCCCCGATCGCTGCGGCCGTCCGCGGTGACCTCCTCGTTGGCCACCACGGTGCCGAGTCCCGGACACCAGTTGACCGGCGCCTCGCTCACGTAGGCCAGGCGATGCCGGTCGACGGCGTCGGCCCGCTCGCCGGCGGTGAGGTTGCTCCAGGCGCGGCCGTCGGGTGTGGCCCGGCTGCCGGCTTCGAACTCGGCGACGAGTTCGGCGATCGGGCGGGCGCGCTGGAGACCGGTGTCGTACCAGGCGTCGAAGATCCGGCTGAAGATCCACTGCGTCCAGCGGTAGTAGTCGGGATCGGTGGTGGAGATGCTGCGCCGCGTGTCGTAGCTCATCCCCAGTCGCCGCAGCTGACGGCGCATGTTGGCGATGTTGGCGTCGGTGGTGATGGCCGGATGCGTACCGGTCTGCACGGCGTACTGCTCGGCGGGCAGGCCGAACGCGTCGAAGCCCATCGCGTAGAGCACGTTGCGGCCGGCCATCCGCTGGTAACGCGAGTACACGTCGGTGCCGATGTAGCCGAGTGGATGCCCCACGTGCAGTCCGACGCCCGAGGGATACGGGAACATGTCGAGCACGAACAGCTTGTCGCCCCGTGCGGCGACGGCATCGGGGTCGGCCAGGGGGCCGGCCGGGTTGGGGGTCTCGAAGGTGGCGTGGTCGATCCACCAGTCCTGCCACCGCAGCTCGATGTCCTGCGCGAGGCCGGCCGTGTACCGGTGGGGAGGCGCATCGTCGCCGGCGGTGGGGGAGGTGGTCACGTCGCTCATACCGGTCGACCAGCCTACGTCCCTGCCACCATCCGCCCCCGCTCACCTCGATCTTCCCGCCGTCGGGCGCGATGGACGACGCTCGCCGAGTCGGGGCTACGTTCGGGTGATGGTCGAGATCCAGGGCACGGTGGAGGACGGGTTCGGCGCGGTCGCCGACGCATTCGCGCAGAACTTCGCGCAGCGCGGAGAACTCGGGGCGGCGTTCGCCCTGTACGTCGACGGCCGACCACGGGTCGACATCTGGGCCGGCATCGCCGACAAGGCCAGCGAACGGCCGTGGACCGACGAAACCCTGCAGCTCGTGTTCTCCACCACGAAGGGTGCCGCCGCCGTGTGCGTCGCCCGCCTGGTGGAGGCCGGGCTGGTGTCCTACGACGATCCGGTGTGTGCCCACTGGCCGGAGTTCGCCGCCAACGGCAAGGAATCCGTCACCGTCGGACAGATGATGAGCCACCAGGCCGGTGTGCCGTTCGTCGACGAGCCGCTGAGCTTCGACCAGATCATGGACGTGGCACCCGTCGTCGACGCGTTGGCTCGTCAGGCTCCGGTGTGGACGCCGGGAACCGCTCACGGCTACCACGCCCTCACGTACGGTTGGCTTGCCGGCGAGTTGGTCAGACGGGTCGACGGCCGCACGCTCGGGCAGTACTTCGCCGACGACGTCGCGGCGCCGCTCGGGCTGGAGTTCTGGATCGGGCTGCCGGCCTCGGAGGAGATCCGCGTGTCGACGCTCGAGTCCGCGCCACCGCCCACGGATCCCGAGGCGTTCGCGTTGATGATGCAGGTGATGGGCCCCGGCACGATGGGGTTCAAGGCCCTCACCATGAACGGCTCGCTGATCGCGCTCGACCCCCGGCAGAACCACTTCAACACGCGGGCGGTGCACGCCACCGAGATGCCCGCGGCGAACGGCATCACCACGGCGCGCAGCCTCGCTCGGATGTATGCGGCCACCATCGGTGAGGTCGACGGCGTGCGCCTGGTCGCCCCCGACACGGTCGACCGCATGCGTGCCGAGGCCGTCGACGGCACCGACGCCTGTCTCGTGGTGCCGAGCCGCTTCGGGATGGGCTTCATGCTCGACGGTGAACTCACGCCGATGCTCGGACCGGGATCGTTCGGGCACGCCGGCGCCGGCGGATCCCTCGGCTACGCCGACCCCGAATCGGGTGCGGCCTACGGCTACGTGATGAACCAGATGCAGTCGGGCATCGCCGGCGATCCGCGCACGGTCGCTCTCAACGACGCCGTCCGCGCCTGTCTCTGAGCGGTTCGTCTTCCCCGGTGGGCAGCGGATCAGGGGGAACGGATCTCGTGATCGCGGGTGAAGGTGGGAAGCCGACCAGCGCGAGCGGCCAGCGAGGCCGGGCCACCGTCGATCCGGCCCGTCCAGGCCCGTTCGGCGATGGCGTCGAGGCGCGGGAACACCAGTGCGTCGAGTACGCCGACGTCGACGATGTGCTCGCTCCAGATGCATGCCTGCACTCCGTACAGGTCGCTCGGACCGCCGTCGAGCGGGTCGAACGCGCACGTCGTCTCCAGTGGCACGTTGCCCGCCCACGACGCACCGGGTCGCTCCCATTCGCGGCCTGCTGCCATGTCGAGGTAGTAGGCCTGGCCCGGAGCGGCCACCACCCGGTGGCCGGCGTCACCGACCCGGCGCACCGCATCGGGCGACGTCCAGCTCACGGCATAGGCGCCGGGCTCGACGCCTGCCAACGCCGCCTCCTCCCACATCGCCACCTCGCGCCCGGTCTCCTCCCGGATCATCCGGGCCAGCTCCCGGTGGAACGACGCCTCCACGTCGCGCGTCGACGACACGCCGCGCTGTTCGGCGTAGGCGGCCACGAGGGGCGATCCCGCCCAGGCCCCCGTCGGCACCTCGTCGCCGCCGATGTGCACGACGGGTGAACCGGGGAACAGTCGGGCCAGGCTGGTGAACACCGCCCGGAGGAATCGGTCGGTCTCCGGGTGACCGGGAACCAGCACGTTGTTCGGATAGCCCTGCACGCTCGTCGCGGCCGACGAGTCGTGCGGATCCCGCAGCGACGGGATGGCGGTCAGCGCAGCGTGGCAGTGGCCGGGCACGTCCACCTCGGGCACGAGTGTCAGCCCGAGCGCGGCAGCTCGCTCGACCCATCGGCCGATCTCCCGGGCGGAGTAGCAGCGACCGTATGCGCCGGGCCCGGAGGCGCACAGCGGAGGAAGGGCAAGGCCGTGGCCACGCGTGCCCGCATCGGCGAGCTCCGGGTAGCCGGCCACCGGGAATCGCCAGGCTTCGTCGTCGGTGAGGTGCAGATGGACGTGGCTGAACTTGCGCCAGGCGGCGAGATCGATCAGGCGCTCGACGAGCTCGGGCTCGTACCACTGGCGGGCCAGGTCCAGATGGACGCCGCGGAACTCGAACGCCGGTGCGTCGGTTGCCGCAGCCGATGTGGGAAGCCCGCTCGCAGCCCACTGGGCGAGGGTGACGAGGCCATGACGCAACGCAGGGGGAGACGTCGCGTCCAGCCGCACGGCGTCCGCATCGACCCGCAGCCGGTAGCCGAGGCTCGCAGGTGCTCCGGTGGAGGCGGAGCCCGCTGCCACGGGCCCCACGACCTCGACGTGCAACGGGAGGCCCGATCCGTCGTCACGGAACACGTCCGCCCCGAGACGCCGTGCGAGTGAGCGGACCTCGTCCCAGACGTCGCGCACCATGACGTCGTCGGTCGTGGACACCAGGTGCACCGTCCGTCGCTCGACGGCGGAGCCGCCACGTGCGGGACCGTCATCGCGGGTTCCGATCGCGCACCACGTCGGAAACGGCACCAACGGGGGCCGGAGCCCCAGCGTGCTCGACCGGTCGGTGTCGATCTCGACGTCTTCTCGGGCCGGGAGAGTGCCCGCCACCGGTGCACACTCGGCGGGCACCACCCGGACCGGTACGGGATCGCCCGACGGCGGGATCAGGTAGGCAGCCTCGGGCCCGTCGTTGGCGTGCCGAGCGGGAAATCGCGACCTCATGCCGGGGATCGACCAACGCGTCGAGCCGGCCATCGCCGCGGGATCGCGGGGTTCGAGCACGAGATGACCGGCGAGCCGGTCGGTGACGCGCACTGCGGATGTCTCGGTCGGCTCGAGCAACATCGCGCACCACACCGCGAGATGCGTGCCGGCCTCCAGCGGCGTGGCGACCTCGAGCGTGAGGTCGAACGTACCGAACCATTCCGGGCCGGGCTCCTCCGGCGGAGCGCCCACCGGACGCCGGCGGTAGACCGATCGCAGCGTCGCGACCGGCTCCGACACACCGGCGGACGCAACGCCGGGGTTCACAGCGGCTGCCACGCCGGCTTGTGCCGGTAGGTCTCGCGGTAGAAGTCGGCCAGGCGGAGTTCGTCAGCGGCAGCTTCGTCGATCAGCACCGTCACGTGACGGTGGAACTGCAACACGGATGCCGGGCACATCGCCGACACCGGACCTTCGACCATGGCGGCGACGGGGTGTGCCTTCGAGGCGCCGGTGGCGATCATCACCAGGTGAGCGGCGTCGCCGATCGTTCCCAACCCCTGTGTCACCACGTGGCGCGGCACGTCGTCGATCGACTCGAAGAACCGGGCGTTGTCCTGGCGCGTGCGCTCGGTGAGCGTCTTGATGCGGGTGCGCGACGCCAGCGACGAACCGGGTTCGTTGAACCCGATGTGCCCGTCGCTGCCGATGCCCAGCAGTTGCACGTCGACGCCCAGCGTCGCGACGACGCGGTCGTACTCGTCGCACGCTGCGGTGAGGTCGTCGGCGTGCACGTCGGGGCTGTGCAGTCCGTCGGGTGGCAGGTCGATGTGGTCGACCAACTCGTTGCGGATGACGGTGCGATAGGCCTCCGGGTGGTCGCCGGGAAGCCCCACGTACTCGTCGAGCGTGACCGCCGTGGCACCGGCGAAGGAGAGGTCACCGCGTCGGTGCCGCTCGATCAGCCGCGCATACGTGGGCAGGGGAGAGCTGCCCGTGGCGAGACCGATGGTCGGTCGTGGTCGATTGGTGACGGCGTGTGCGACGATCCCGGCTGCGACGTCCGCGACGTGTTCCTCCGACTCGAGGATCACGACCTCCATCCGACTCTCCCTCCGATGATCGTGGCCTCCAGCCGCCCCTCGTGATCGACGATCGTGAGGTCGGCGTGGTTGCCGACCGCCACCCGCCCGCGATCGACGAGGCCCAGCAGATCCGCCGGGGTGCTGGTGACGGTGGCGATCGCCTCCGTGAGGCTGCACCCCGCGAACTCCACGAGGTTGCGGACGGCGCGGTCGAGCTCGAGCGCGCTCCCGGCGAGGACGCCGTCGACGGTACGGACGCCGGTCTCGTCGTACACGACCTCCAAGGTGCCCAGGTGGAACCTCCCGAAGGGGCCGCCGAGTGGTGCTGCGGCGTCGGACACCAGGGATGTCCGGTGCGGACCGAGCGCCCGCCACGCCATGCGGATCGCCGCCGGGTCGGCGTGGAGGCCGTCGCAGATCAGGCCCGCGGTGACGCGGTCGTCGGCGAGCACGGCACCGATCGGACCCGGGCGCCGATGGTTGAACGGTGCCATCGCGTTGTAGAGGTGCGTCACGTAGGACAGTCCGGCGTCCCGGGCGGAGGCGAAGGCCGCGGGCGACATCGCCGTGTGCCCTGCCGACACCGCGAT
>JAWLEC010000198.1:0-4977 GCA_041686315.1 Ilumatobacteraceae bacterium | reverse complement strand
TCACGGGGGCCGCCAGGTCGGTCCCGACCGGGCTCGACCCCGGGGCCGACGACACGGTCTTCATCGCGCCGGGCGACCGGCCCGACGTGATCATCGCCGCGGCGATGACGCGATCGTCGGCTGCCTATCCCAGCGTCTCCGGGGTCCTGCTCAGCGGCGGTCTCCGACCCGACCCGAGAGTGGTCGCACTGATCGGCGGGATGTCGGGCGGGCGGTCGATCCCGCTGATGGCGGTCGACACCGACACGTTCGACACCTCGATCGCAGCCAGCGCCGTCGAGGGGGCGATCACCGCCGGCGACCAGCGCAAGATCGACATCGCCCTCGGCCACTTCGAGGCGCACGTCGACCTCGACCAGCTCGAGCAGCGGATCGAGATCGGCCGCTCCGAGGTGATGACGCCGGTGATGTTCCAGTACGAGCTCATCGAACGGGCGAAGGCGGCCGCCGCCCACATCGTGTTGCCGGAAGGCACCGAGGACCGGATCCTCCGGGCCGCGGACCGGATCCGGCGGCGTCAGGTGTGCGAGCTCACGCTGCTCGGGGATCCCGACGCCGTGAGCGAGCGGATCGCCGCCCTCGGGCTGGACCTCCACGACGTTCCGGTGGTCGATCCGCTGCATCACGAATGGCTCGACCGGTTCGGACAGCGCTACCACGAGCTGCGCGGCCACAAGGGGATCGATGTCCGACGGGCTCACGACATCATGACCGACGTCAGCTACTTCGGCACGATGATGGTCTACGAGGGCCTCGCCGACGGGATGGTGTCGGGCGCCGCCCACACGACGGCCCACACGATCCGCCCGTCCCTCGAGTTCGTGAAGACGAAGCGCGGGACGTCGATCGTCTCCAGCGTGTTCCTGATGCTGCTCGCCGACCGGGTGCTCGTCTACGGCGACTGCGCGATCAACCCCGATCCCGACGCGGAGCAACTGGCCGACATCGCCACGTCGTCGGCCGAGACGGCGGAGATGTTCGGCATCGATCCACGCGTGGCGATGCTGAGCTACTCGACGGGTGCCTCCAGCACGGGCGCCGACGTCGACAAGGTCCGGGAAGCCACCGAGCGGGTGCGCGAGCTGCGGCCCGACCTGAAGGTGGAGGGGCCGATCCAGTACGACGCCGCGGTCGACCTCGACGTGGCCCGCAGCAAGTTGCCGGGCAGCGACGTCGCCGGCCATGCGACGGTCTTCGTCTTCCCCGATCTCAACACCGGTAACAACACCTACAAAGCGGTCCAGCGTTCCGCTGGTGCGGTGGCGGTGGGCCCGATCCTGCAGGGCCTCAACAAGCCGGTCAACGATCTCTCTCGGGGGTCCACCGTCACCGACATCGTCAACACGATCGCGATCACCGCCATCCAGGTCGGTGCCGGTCGGTCCTGAGGCGGCGACGATGAGGGTCCTGGTCATCAACTCCGGCAGCTCGTCGGTGAAGTACCAGCTGGTCGATTCCGACACGGGTGAACGGCTGGGGGGCGGCGCCGTCGAGGAGGTCCGCGACCACGCGTCGGCGTTGCGCGAGGTCGTCGCCGACGTGGAGCACCTCGACGAACCGGTCGAGGCGATCGGCCACCGCGTGGTGCACGGCGGTGCGGTGTTCTCCGAACCGGCGCGCATCGACGACGACGTGGTTGCGGTGATCCGCGAGCTCGTGCCGCTGGCACCGCTCCACAACCCGGCGAACCTGGCGGGCATCGAAGCCGCGCGAGCCACCTGGCCGACGGTCACCCAGGTCGCCGTGTTCGACACCGCGTTCCATCGCACGCTGCCGCCGTCGGCCTATCGGTACGCCGTTCCGGAGCAGTGGTACGAGCAGCACGGTGTGCGCCGCTACGGCTTCCACGGGACGTCACACGACTACGTCTCGGCTCGTGCCGCCGAGGTGCTCGGACGTCCGCGCGGCGAACTCGATCTGATCGTGGCCCACCTCGGCAACGGCGCGTCGATCACGGCGGTGCAGCACGGCCGCAGCGTCGAGACGTCGATGGGGCTGTCGCCGCTGGAGGGCCTGGTGATGGGGACCCGTTCCGGTGACGTCGATCCCGCCGTGATCGGCCACGTCGCGGGCGCGAGCGGGCGCAGTGAGGCCGACGTCCTCGCCGACCTCAACCGGGTGAGCGGCCTGCTCGGTCTGTGCGGCGACTCCGACGTCCGCGAGATCACGGCCAGGGCCGACGCGGGTGACGAGACCGCCGACCTCGCGCTCGACGTCTTCTGCCACCGGATCCGCAAGTACGTGGGCGCGTATGTCGCCGTCCTCGGCGGTTGTGATGCGCTCGTCTTCACCGCCGGCATCGGCGAGCACAGCGCCACCGTCCGCGCTCGCGTCTGCAACGGTCTGCAGGTGTTCGGCATGGCGCTCGACGACGAGCGCAACGGAGGTTCGGAGCCGGTGATCTCGCGGGCCGACGCCACCACCGCCGTGCTCGTCGTGCCCACCGACGAGGAGCATGCGATCGCCGAACAGACGGCGGCGCTCGTCACCCGCCGTTGACCGAGCCTCGGCGCCGGAACCCGGTTCCCCCATCGACGGTGGTCGATTCGACAGACTGAGGGGATGGAACACGTGACGATCACGCCGCGCGATCCGTTCCGGTTCGCGTCGATCATCGGTGATCAGCGGACCGAACTCCTGGCGGTCGATGCTGCGACGGAGGCCTTCGAGCGACTGCACGGGCGCAGCGTGATCAACATCAGCTCCACGGCGGCCGGTGGGGGAGTGGCCGAGATGTTGCACGTGCTGCTCGGTCTGATACGAGGGGTCGGCGTCGATGCGCGGTGGTTCGTGATCGACGGCACTGCGGAGTTCTTCGAGATCACGAAGCGACTGCACAACCATCTGTACGGCGCCGTGGGCGACGGCGGCGAGCTGGGCGAGGCCGAGCACGAGATCTACGAGGACACGCTGCAGTCCGAGCGGGACGCGCTGGCCGCCCACGCCCGCAAGGCAGACGTGGTGGTGCTGCACGACCCGCAGGTCGCCGGGCTGGCCGAGTGCGCGCACCGGCTCGGCTGCAAGGTCGTCTGGCGTTGTCACGTCGGTATCGACCAGCCGAACGAGTGCAGCCGGATCGGCTGGGACTTCCTGCGCCGGTATCTCGAGCCGTTCGTCGACCACTTCGTGTTCTCCGACCGACGGTTCGCTCCCGACTGGGTCGGAGCCGACCGTCTGTCGGTCATCTGGCCGTCGATCGATCCGTTCTCCCCCAAGAACCAGCACCTCGACGACGCGAAGGTCGAGGCGATCCTCACCCACGTCGGGCTGATCGACGGCACGCCCGGCGACACGGAGTTCGAGCGGACCGACGGCTCACCCGGCCGGGTCGAGCTGATGTGCGACGTCGTGCGGACCGGGCCGTCGCCGGGCCCTGACGTTCCACTGGTGGTGCAGGTCTCCCGGTGGGACACGATCAAGGACATGGGCGGCGTGATGCAGGCGTTCGCCGAGCACGTCGACTCGGGCCGGACCGCCCAGCTCGTCCTCGCCGGGCCATCGGTGTCGGCGGTGGCCGACGACCCCGAGGGTGCCGAGGTGCTGCGGGACTGCTTCGACCAGTGGCGCCAGCTACCGCACGCGGTTCGGGCGCGGGTCCAGCTGGTGTGCCTGCCGATGCACGACCTCGACGAGAACGGGGTGATCGTCAACGCCCTCCAGCGGCACGCTCAGGTGGTCGTCCAGAAGAGTCTCGCCGAGGGGTTCGGGCTCACTGCTGCAGAGGCGATGCTGAAGGGGACGCCGGTGGTGGCCAGTGCAGTGGGCGGCCTGGTCGATCAGGTGATCCACGATGCGTCGGGTCTGCTGGTGCAGGATCCCACCGATCTCGAGGAGTTCGGAACGGCGGTCTGTCGCCTGCTCGACGACGATGAACTCCGTCGACGTCTCGGTCGTGGTGCGGGGGCGAGGGCGATCGAGACCCATCTCGGCGACACTCATCTGCGCCTCTGGCTGGATGTGGTGCGTTGTCTCGATCTCGACTGACGGAGCACGTGGCGTCGAGTCGATCGCGCCGGTGTCGCTGCCGCCGGCCCCGGGTTGATGGGACACGCAGATCTCCGATCGACGCCTCGGCGGTGTGCGCCGTCGCATGCAGATCGATGGCCACCCCCACGCGCACGACCCGGACCATATTCGCCGACCCGGTCGTGCGGGCGACCTACGCTGGATCGACGTGCCGTTCGACGGCGAGCGGGAGGATGTGCTGATGGGTGTACTCGACGAGTTGGGCTACGACGTGAAGCCGGCCAACGCCGCGCAACGCCTCACGCAGCGGATCGCTGCGAGCCGTCCGGGCGCCTGGTTGTTCCAGCGGACCCTCTATCCGGTCGACAAGCTGTTGTATCGCCGCTCCGACGGGCGGGTCACGGTTCCGGGCCTGGTGGCAGGGCTTCCCGTGATCATGCTCACCACCACCGGCGCGAAGACCGGGCAGTCGCGATCGATGCCGCTGGTGGGGATCCCGATGGGGGACACGCTCGCAGTGATCGGCTCGAACTACGGCCAGCAGGCGACGCCGGGATGGGTGTACAACCTCGAGGCCGATCCGGTGGCGACCGTTGCCTACCGTGACCGGTCGGTGGCCGTCACGGCGAGACGGGCGACCGATACCGAGGCGGACGAGGCGTTCGACATCGCGGCGACGATCTACCCGGGCTACGGCAAGTACCGCGAGCGTGCCGAGCACCGGGTGATCCGAGTGTTCGTCCTCGAGCCCACTGCCGGCTGACGCCGGTACGGAACGCACCGTCGAGGTCGACGGGGAGGATCGGGGGTGCTGATGCCGGCGTCGGCGGCCGTCGAGCAGGCCCCCGTCAGCAGCCTGCAACCGTGTGCACCGCTGGGGAGGCAGGCCTCCCAGCATGGGCGTAATCTCGACGGTCGTGCAGGACCTGGTCCTCGACGACGTGACCAAGACGTGGCCAGGGGCAGCGCCGGCGGTCGACCACCTCGACCTGACGGTGCCGGCGGGGCAAC
>JAWLEC010000197.1:0-4978 GCA_041686315.1 Ilumatobacteraceae bacterium | reverse complement strand
CGCCGCGGCGCTGCAGGCGCTCACCGATCAGGGTCGCTGGACCGAGGTGTCGGTCGAGGTGGTGCCGTACATCGAGGAAGAGGGATCCACCTGCCACCGCTGCCTGTACCGGGGCACATCGACGTGATGGACCTGACTGCGCTCCGGCGGGCATGACACCACTCGGGTGCGGCCCGCCGTCGACCGGTCCCGATCGGGGTCTGACCCCGATCGTGACGAGACGGGCTGCGGGGTCCTGACGGTAGAAGCCCTGGAGCTCCCGGTACAGCGCCGGTTCGTGCGTGGACAGCGCCACCGGCTTCGTGAAGAACACCTCGGTGGCGACGGCGAAGAACTCGGCGGGGTTCGTGCCGGCGTAGGAGCGCAGCACCTCCGAACCCTCGGCCCGCACCGAGTCGTAGGCGGCCGTGCAGACCTCCACCCAGCGCCGCCGGGCCTCGTCGTCGTCGAGCGGCGGGGTGCCGTCGGTGACGCCGTCGAGCATGTCGAGCTGATGCGCGAACTCGTGGTACACCACGTTGAGGCCGCTCGCCGGGAATCGGGCACCACGGCGGGCGGCGCTCCACGACAGCACCACCGGCCCCCGGTAGCGGGCCTGTCCGGCCAGCAGCTGCGTGCCCGAGGCCCGCAGCCCGCCACCCACCGAGTACTCGCCGTGGAGCCGCACCGTCGCCGGATGCACGATCACCGACGTCACCTGCGGATAGGTGTCGAGATCCAGGCCGAGCAGCAGCAGCGACGCCTGGGCGGCGATCACCACCTTGATCTCCTCGGTGAGCTCGAACCCGTTCGCCGCCTCCCACCGGTGCTCGTGGAAGAACCGCGCCACGAGATACTCCATGCGTTCGTGCTCCGCCGGCGTGAGCGAGCGCCAGTGCTCGAACGTGCGCAGCAGCAGGTCGTGCCACACCGGATCGAACGTCGGCGGCGGCCGGCGGAACCACCTGCGCAGCATCGACCGCATGAGCCGTGTCAGGCCACCGTGCTCGACGCGGACGGAGTGCGCCCGGCCAGCACGGCATCGGGGATCGGATCGGGGTGGAAGTACTCGGCGAGTCGCCGCTCGGCGTCGTCGCCGAACAGGATCGCCGCGACGTCCCACAGGCCGGCCGACTCCCGGACGTCGGCATCGTGCACGACGAGGTCGATCTTCGACCGGCGGCGCATGAAGTCCTCGAGCCGGGTCACCATCTCCGAGCGTGCTGCGGTGTGCAGTTCCACGCGGAGGTAGTCGGCCGAGCCCATCACGTCCTCGGCCATCGCCGGGTCCTCCCGGATGGCGTCGAGCATCGTGAACGCCCGCCGCCCGTACCGCCGCCACAGCCGGTCGGTGAGCGGCTCGGTGTCGGCCTTGCTGCGGAACGAGTCGAGCTGCATCAGCCGGGCCTGTCGGTAGAACTCCTCGCGGGTCGCCGACGCCGGCTCCCCGTACCAGTTGTGCAGGTCGGGTTCGAGGGGCACGCCGAGCGACTCGATCTCGGCCGCGATCTCCTCGCCCACGTTGAGGCAGTCGGTGAGCTTGCCGCCGAAGATCGTGACGATGCGCCGTCGGGCGTCGGTCTCGACGGCATGTTTGCGGCTCAGCTTGGTCCAGTCGACGTCGTCGTGGTCGCCGCCCGAACTCGACACCACGAGCGGCCGCACACCGGTGCGTTCGGCGATCACGTCGTCGGGAGTGAGCGGCGTGTCGAGATCGAGCCGGGCGTTGATCTGGGCCAGCAGGAACTCGACGTCGGCGTCCTCCACCACGGTGTGCGGATCGTCGACCCGGGTGTCGGTGGTGCCGATCACCGAGCGGCGACCCATCGGGATCACGTAGAACAACCGCTGGGTGTCGTCGAAGAAGGCCAGCACGCGGTGATGGTGTCGGGTGGTGAGACGGGGCACCACCAGATGGATGCCCTTGGAGTAGACGATCCGGTGCTTGGTGGACACGCCCCACTGCTGGTTGAGCGCGTCGACGAAGGGGCCGGCCGCGTTGACGATCGTGGTGGCCGTGGTGGTGAACTCCTCGCCCGTGTCGACATCGCGCATCGTGGCGACCCACCGGTCGTCGACGCGCCGGGCCGACACCAGTTCGACGTAGTTGGCGGCCGCTGCGCCGGCTTCGATCGCCGCCCGGACGAACGAGAACACGAACCGGGCGTCGTTGTCGACGAGGATCCCGTCGTAGTACTCGATGCCGCCGAGCGAACCGCTCGTGTCGATCGCCGGCTCCTCCCGCTCGATGGTGTCGTGCGACAGCACGCGCGGTCGCTTGGTGCCGAACTGGCCGATGATCCAGTAGCCGAGCGCCCCCAGCCCGGCGAACCACGGCTTGTACGGTGACGTCTCGTCGAGCGTGGCGTAGAACCCGATCTGCTTGATGTTGTCGGGGTAGGCCCGCATCAGCCGGTTGCGCGACCGGCACAGCTTCCACACGAGATACAGCTCGTAGTTCTCGAGGTACTTGAAGCCACCCCAGACGAGGTTCGACGAGGCCTGGCTCGTGAAGCTGGCGAAGTCGTGGCGGTCGACGAGGGCGACCGAGGCGCCGCGGCCCGCCAACGACGCAGCCGCCACGGCACCGTTGATGCCGCCGCCGATCACCAGCGTGTCGAAGTGCTCGTTCCGCATCCGTTGGATGTGGCGGCTGCGCAGGCTCATGCAGGGCTCCGTTCGAGAACGTGGGGGAGGGGCCGGCCGGAATTCACACCGACGTCACCACCAGGACGGACGCCACCATCGACCCCACACCGATGACGATCGGAGTGACGTAGGTGGCCCAGCGGGGTAAGGCGCGATGGGGCGGAGCCAGCATCACGAGCGCACACACGGCACCCGCTGCCGCGCCGCCGAGGTGGCCGCCGATGGAGATGCCGGGGATCGCGAAGGTGATGAACAGGTTGAGGATCAGGGTCGTGCCGATGCCGGTGGAGAACGGGTTGATGCCGCGGCGCCACAGGCCCACCGTCGCCCCGGCGAGCAGACCGAACACGGCGCCGGACGCTCCGGCGGTGATGCCGCCGCTGTCGAGCACCAGCACGCCCAGCGATCCGCCGAGCAGCGAGGCCACGTACAGCAGGAGGAACCGCACCCGGCCGAGCGCCGGTTCGAGCATCGGCCCCAGCACGTACAGGAAGTACATGTTGAACGCGATGTGGAGGATGCCGAAGTGCAGGAACCCCGACGTGACGAGCCGGTACCAGCCGTCGGGCTCGGTGCGGAACACGCTGCCGTCGTCGCTCTGCCAGTTGATCGGCTGCTGGAGGACGTCGAGGCTGAGACCGAACCGCAGATGGGCGTCGGTCACCCCACCCGACAGAGCGGCCGGCTCCCGCGTGGCGAGCAGGACGGCCACGAACACCGCCAGGTTGACGGCGATGAGCGACATCGTCACCAGGGTCGACTGGCGGGCGGACCAGTAGCGGGCGCGTGTGCCCACGTCGGGACGGGAGGCCTTTGCGCAGTCGAGACAGTGACTGCCCACCTGGGCCTGGACGAGGCACTGCTCACACGCCGGCTTGCCGCATCGGGTGCATCGGCGCCCGGCCTCCCGGTCGGGATGCCGATAGCAGGTGACGGGAGCCGGACGATCGGCCGGTGCCGGCCGGTCGGCCTGCCACGAGCTCGACCCGGACGGATTCGGCGGGGGAGGGGGCGGCAACGGCACGTCCTCCAGGGTACCCAGAGGTCGGCGGGCCGACGCCCGGTTCAGAACCGGGTGGACGAGGCGATCTGATCGGCGGGGACCGCCGGGCTCAACAGGTTGCCCTGCAGCTCGTCGCAGCCCGCCGACCGGAGCCGCCGGAGCTGCTCCACGCCGCTCACCCGCTCGGCGACCACGCGCATGTCGAGCGCATGGGCCAGCAGCACGACCGACCGCACCAGGCGTGTGTCGGCCTCGGTGGTCCCGGCGGGCAGTGCGAGCGAACCGTCGAGCTTCAAGATGTCCGCGCCCACGTCGGTGAGCACCGAGAGGGCGTTCGGTCCCGTGCCGAAGTTGTCGATGGCCACGCCGACGCCGACCCGGCGCAGCGCCCGCACGGTGCGGTCGATGTCGGCATTGCGGCCGAGCAGGGCGCGCTCTCGGGTCTCGAGCACCAGATTCGACGGCTGCAGGCGGTGCCGTCGGAGCATGGCGAGCACCAGATTGACGAACGACCCGCTCGCCAGCTGCATCTGCGACACGTTCACGTGCACCGCGAAGCCGTCGGCGACGACCTTGCCGTCGATCCAGCGGCGCAGGTCGATCATCGCCTGGTCGAGCACGAACTCGCCGAGCTTGGCCACGGTGCCCGACTCCTCGGCGATGGCCACGAACTCGGACGTGTCGATCCGCCCGCGGGCGGGGTGGTGCCAGCGGACGAGCGCTTCGGCGGCCGTGGCCTGCCTGGTGACGGCGGAGTAGACGGGCTGGTACTCCACGGTGAGGTGTGACGAGGAGATGGCCTGGGCGAGCGCGGCAGCGATCTCGGTCCGCTCGCGGGCCGCGGAGTGCATGTGCGACGTGTACAGCACGCAGCGGCGACGGCCGGTGCTCTTCGCCTCGTACATCGCGGTGTCGGCGTTGCTGACGAGTTCGGATGCCGCATCGATGTCGTCGCCGGCCAGCAGGCGGGCGTCGGTGAGGGCCAGACCGATGCTCACGGAGAACTGCAGGTCGAGCTGGTTGATCCGCAGCCGGCCCGACAGTGCCCGGCGGATCCGGTCGGCCAGGGCGAGTCCGGCGCTCGCGTCCCGCACGCCGGTGGCCACGACCAGGAACTCGTCGCCGCCCAGCCGTGCGACGTGGTCCTCGGGCCGGACGGCCTCGGTCAGCCGCTCGGCGGTCGACACCAGCAGCCGGTCACCCACGTGGTGGCCCAGTGCGTCGTTCACGTACTTCAGCCGGTCGACGTCGATGAACATGGCAGCCACGTGGCCCGGCTCGTCGCGCTGCTCACTGATCGCATGGCTGAGCGTGGTCATGATCTGCCGTCGGTTGCTAGCAACCGAC
>JAWLEC010000040.1:0-22246 GCA_041686315.1 Ilumatobacteraceae bacterium | reverse complement strand
GTCGAGCGCATCCATGTCGAGCTGCCCGGGTCGCTCGGGGATCTCGATCATCGGTGCCATGGGTTCAGTATAGCGAACACATGTTCGATCTGTCAACCCGGCAGATGGTGGTGGTGGTGGCCACTGCTCGATTCGCGGACGCGGCGGGCGACCGCTTCCAGCGACGAGCGATGATTCGTCACTCGGCGGGATGAGTTCTGCACCGAGCAGGCGAATCTGGACGGGTCGCCGTGGACGACCCGGTGAACGCGTCGAGCGCCCCGGGTCTCGCCCCGTGTGCTGCTGCCGATGTCCATGTCGCGGTTCGGCGCCCGCGACGGAAGTAGAGGAGAGGGCCGACGAAGCTGACGGCGATGATGGCCGCCCAGGTGCGCTTGGAGCCGTCGACCTGCTCGGCGGATCGCTGGGCGAGATCGGTCCAGGCGGAGACGGCGAGGGAGATCTGCACGGATGTCAGTGCCATCACGAGCAATTTCCCGGTGATGGACAGTTCGTCCCATTTTCTGGAGCGCATTTCGTCTTCTCCGATCTGCCCAGGCTGCAGGTCCGTGAGGAGTTCGTCGACCGAATGGTCCCACAGGAAGCGGCGCCCGTGTGGGCCTGGACCGGGGGCGGCCCCGCTTCGGCGAAGTGCTCACCCTCCACGGAGCCTGGCCGGGGCGTCGAGCTGTCAGCTCTCGTCCTCGAACCGGTCGATGGGCTGGACGGCGTCGGGTGCGACGATGGGGCCCTGGCGTTTTCCGCACCGCTCGGCCCGCTCATTCCGAGGCGGCGGGGTGACAACGGATCTACCCTGCACGTAGGGGACGCGGGGCTCGAGCAATGGATCTCGACGCGTTTCGCGAGCGGAGTCTGCTCACGTGGGACTCGACGGCGGCCTGCTGTTGTTCGCGTGAACAGTGTGCACCCCGTGGGGGCGCACTGTTCACGCGTTCGCCGAGAACGGTCGGTGACGGGGAGTCAGAGCGGGAAACGGCGGCGGATCCAGTCGGCGAAGACCGGGTCGACCACCACGAGGCGTCGGTCGTGATCGCCGATCTGGCCGCGGTCGAGCAGCCGGCTGCGGGCCGCCTGTGCCGACGACCGTGACAGCGAGAGCAGTTCGGCGCCCCGTCCGAACAGGGCCTCGCCGGAGGAGACCAGACGTAGTACCGCCTGGTCGGCGGTGGGTAGAGATGCGAATCGGGTCTCGTTCGCGTCCGCCGTGGCTTCGCGGCACCGGGCGAGCGCTTCCTCCCACACCCGATCCGGTACCACGCCGTGTGCGGCGGCCGACCACGCGGCGTCGGCCAGTTGCATGGCGCGCTGCGGGTGGCCGCCGGTGAACGCATGGATGCGCCCGGCCAGGCCGGGCGGGGGTGTGCCCTCGAAGCCGCTGTCGATGATGTCGGTGAGCGAGGTGAGGTCGAGTGGCGGCACGTCGACGAGGTCGGCCTGGGCGTAGAACGGTTGGTCGGCGCCGGTGAACAGCAGCCGCATCGTGGAGGGTTCCGAGCCGGCGAACAACAGCCCGATCTCCTGCACGTGGTGCTGCAGCTTGGTGCGCAGCAGCCCGGCGGCGCCGTCGACCCGCCCGATCGACGAGAACTCGTCGAACACCACCACCGTCGGGGTGCGAACGGCGTGGCTCACGAGCACATCGAGCAGCCGGTCGGCGGTGGTGCCGGGGTCGGGTCGATCGGGTCGGGCGAGCGTGGCCTTGACGACCCCGAGGTTCACCTCGAGGCCTGCGGCCACGCGGTCGAGGCCGTGGCGACGTGGCGAGGGAACGGCGGCAAGGGCGTCGTCGAGCCGTGCGGCGAGATCGGCCCACGACCGCAGTTCGTAGAGGTCGACGCGCACGACGGTGACGGTGTCGTCGAGTTCGGCCACCAAGCGTCCGAGGATGCTGGTCTTGCCGAATCGGCGCGGCGCCACGA
Source organism: Ilumatobacteraceae bacterium (assembly GCA_041686315.1). Lineage (GTDB taxonomy): Bacteria > Actinomycetota > Acidimicrobiia > Acidimicrobiales > Ilumatobacteraceae > Sva-07. The sequence continues at coordinate 20,327 of JAWLEC010000040.1, read as the reverse complement.
GCACCGTGGGGCGATGGGTGCTGACCCGGTCGAGCAGGTCCGCGAGCAGTTGCTCTCGTCCGTGCACCTGGTGTGGTGCAAGTGGGCCGTGGTGGGGGAACGGGCTGACGTCCACCGTCCGGACACTACCCGATACTGGTATGTCGAAGGTGCCGACTTCGAGGAGTTGGATGGCCTCCGTTCCTGCCGGCCCGCCTCCCTGCCCGACATCCGACCACGCCGAGTGGTCGACCGCGCCGCTCCGTGTTGACGTCTGCGCCACGTCAAGCTAATCTCAAGAATCAATCAAGGACTGACTGTGGCCGGGCGGCATCAGGGAGTTCGTGGATCAAGCCCCGGGTGGGGTGTAGGGAGCAGAGTTCACGATGTTCAACGAGATGCGACCGGCCTTTGCGTTCACACGCGGCGCCGTCACCGACGCACCCCCACGAGTGTCCGCCGACGAGCTTCCGTCCGGCTTCGGCACCTCCGGCACACCGTCGCCTCGCCGGCGTTCGATTGCCGCCCTTGCCACCGTGCTGGCCCTCGGGGCCACCACTTTCTTCATTGCCTCGCGCTCCGGCGACGACTCCTCCTTCCAGCCGGCCGCCGAGCCGGCTGTCGCCGCCGAGGACCTGTCGCTCGGTTCGATGTTCCACGTGGTCGACCAGATCGGCGCCCGCGAACTTTGGAACCAGGGCATCACCGGCGCCGGCGTGAACGTGGCCGTCATCGACACCGGTGTGGCCCCGGTCGACGGATTGCTCGACGAGGGCAAGGTCGTCGCAGCCGTCGACTTCAGCAGCGAGGGCGCCGACCCCACCACGGCGTTCGTCGACAACAACGGTCACGGCACGCACCTCGCCGGCATCATCGCCGGTCGTGAGTCGGGAGCTGATCCCGCCCTCAGCGCCCAGCATCCCGAATGGTTCCTCGGTGTCGCTCCCGACGCCGGGATCGTGTCGGTCAAGGTCGGCGACCGCACCGGTGCCGTGCAACCGGGGGCTCTGGTCGCTGCCGTCGACTGGGTCGTGCAGAACGCCGAGGCGAACGACATCCGGGTGCTGAACCTTGCCGTTGGTACCGATTCGCCGTTGCCGTACCAGCAGGACGCACTCGCCGCCGCCGTCGAGCGGGCGTGGGCCGCCGGCATCGTGGTCGTCACCGCCGCGGGCAACGAGGGAATCGACGCCGCCGGGCTCGCCTCCCCGGCCAACGATCCCTACGTGATCGCCGTGGCAGGCGCCAAGGCGACCGACGCCGGCATCATCACCCCCGAGTGGGCATCGAGCGGCGACGGAGTGCGCAACCCCGACGTGTCGGCACCCGGCGCCCACATCGAGAGCCTCCGGGCGCCGGGCAGTGACGCTGATGTCAACCACCCCGAGGGTTACGTCGACGCCGAGACCTTCAAGGGCAGCGGCGCCTCCCAGAGCGCCGCCGTCGTCTCCGGTCTTGCGGCACTCCTTCTCGACGGGCGTCCCGATCTCACCAACGATCAGGTCAAGGCCCTGCTGTCCGAGACGGCCGTGCCGATGTCGACATCGGCTCAGATCGCCGGAGCCGGCCTGGTCGACGCCGTCGCGGCTCACCAGGCTGCGGCCCCGGTTGTCGAGCAGACATGGCCCCGGTCCACTGTCGCCGGTCCCGTCGCTGATGCACCCATCATCGTTCCGACCTGGTATGGCGCTTCGTGGTATGGCGCTTCGTGGTATGGCGCTTCGTGGTATGGCGCTTCGTGGTATGGCGCTTCGTGGTATGGCGCTTCGTGGTATGGCGCTTCGTGGTACGGCGCTTCGTGGTACGGCGCTTCGTGGTACGGCGCTTCCTGGTACGGCGCTTCCTGGTACGGCGCTTCCTGGTACTAAAGCTCGACTCTCCGTCGGTCGATAGCCCCATGAGGAGGAGCCGGAGGGCTACTCCCGCATGAGGAGCAGCAGGCTTTTGACGGAGATCGAGTGCGAGGACGATGAGACTGACGTCTCACGCTCGGAGTCTCGCGCCCCTCGCCGGCTTCGTTCCTCTCCTGAGTTGGAGGTCCTCCTTTCCTCCATTGCGCTGATCTTGGCATCGGTGGCGGCCATGGTCTTGTTGCCGGGCTTGTCGGAGCCTGTGCGATCTGCGCCACCAGAAATGGCATTGCTGGTACTCGTAGCGTTCGCCGCGACGGAGTACACGATCTTTCGTTTTGAGTTTCGACGTGAGGCGATCGCTTTTTCTCTATCAGAGGTGCCGCTCGCCTTTTGTCTGGTCTTCCTGGGTCCGCTGCCGACGCTGATCGTTCGCATGGTCGGCAGCATGTCGGTCGTCGCCATTCTCCGGCGCCCGCCTGCGTTCAAATTCATCTTCAACATCGCAAACTTCGCGTTCGAGATTGCCCTCGCCTATCTCGTATTCCGCGGAATGGTCGAGATCTGGGGTAGCGCAGACCCACAGCTGGTCGTCGCTGTCATCGCCGCCACATTCTTGAGCGGCATTGTCTCCTCAATCCTGGTGTCTGCAGCGATCTCGCGCTTCGAAGGCAATCTGCTCCGTCGTATCTCAGCCGAGCTTCGTCTGGCGTGGTGGCTGTTTTTCGTCAACTCGACGTTGGCCGGGATGGTTCTCGGGCTGGCACTGGTATCAGCACCGCTCGTCGTGCTCACGGTGGTCCCTGTTGCACTGCTGTGGTACGTGATCAAGGCCTATGGAGCCATTGACCAACAGCTGCGCGACCTCGACGCAGTACATGGCTTCACCGGTCGAGTGAGCCAGTCACTTGTGCCTTCGGAGATCGCTCAATCCGCCGTGACGGAGACTGCTCGATTGCTGCGGACGGATCGGGCTGCCCTGGTTCTGTTCGAGGCGGGTACTAACAACTATTCGATGGTGGTGGGCGAAAACTCATTCCTCCTTCCCGAGAGTGCCGACGACGCGCAGTGGTCAGGCCTACTCGAGGGTGACACCGTGGTACTCCGGAGTGCCGATACACACCTACTGTGCAGGGCGGAGTCGCGCCTGAACCAGTTGATCGTCTCTCCGGTACGGGACCAAGGTGGTCCTCTCGGCGTCTTGGTCGTCGGTGAGCGGTCCGGTGCCGGCAAGGACTTCACCGAGGCCGATCTCGCGCGTGTCCGAAATCTCACCGAGCAGCTGGCTACGTCGTTGCGTAAGGGCATGCTGCACCAGCGGATCGAGCGCGAGGCGCGGCGGGACGCGTTGACGCAGCTGCCCAACCGGTCGGCGTTCGAACGATCGGTTGCTGCGGTGGCCGACGAGAGTCACGAGGAGGGCATCTCGTTCGTGATGATGCTCGACCTCGACCGATTCAAGGAGGTCAACGACACGCTCGGGCACCAAGCGGGTGACGATCTCCTCATCGAGGTTGCTCACCGGTTGTCGGATCGACTTCTCCCCGGCGACGTCCTCGCCCGCCTTGCAGGCGACGAGTTCGCGGTGATGGCTCGGCGTCCCACCCGTGAGCAGATGACCGCCTTCGCCGAGGCATGTGTACGCGACGTCGGCCGTCCGGTGACGCTCGACGGTCTCGAGATCGTGGTGACGGTGAGCGCCGGTCTGTCAACGCTGGAGGGTGAGTCGGACGAGCCCGGGATCTCGCTGCGACGCGCCGACATCGCGATGTACAACGCCAAGTCGCACCGAATGGGCGTGGAGGTCTACAGCGACCAGATCGATCGCCGCACGCCGGCCCGCTTGTCGATGCTCGGCGATCTCCGCTCGGCGATCGAGGGCGCACTCCTCGACGTGCACTACCAACCCAAGCTCGACCTGGCGATTGGGATGATCACGGGTGCCGAGGCACTCGTACGGTGGACCCACCCGGTCCGCGGCATGGTGCCGCCGGCCCAGTTCGTGCGCGTTGCCGAGGACACCGGTCTCATCAAGCAACTCACCGACCTCATGTTGGGTCGTGGCATCGCCACCCTGCGTGACGTGCACGATCGCGGCTACCACCTCGGCATGTCCGTGAACCTCTCCACGCACGACCTGCTCGACACCCGGTTGGCCGAGCGCGTGGACCAGCACCTGCGGCACAACGACGTCGACGCATCGCTGCTCACCCTGGAGATCACCGAGTCGTCGTTGCTGATCGACGCCCCTCGCGCACGCTCCACGATCAACGAGCTGAACGAGGTCGGCGTCCACATGTCGATCGACGACTTCGGCACGGGCTACTCCTCTCTCAGCTACCTTCGCCGCCTGCCGGTCGGGGAGCTGAAGATCGACCGCAGCTTCGTCGCCAACGTGCTGCTCGACGAGCAGGACGAGGTGATCGTGCGTTCCACGATCGATCTGGGTCACAACCTCGGTCTGCAGGTGGTGGCCGAGGGCGTGGAGAACAACGAGGTGCTGGAGCGTCTCCGCGAGTTCGGTTGCGACGTGGCCCAGGGCTTCTGCATCTCCCGTCCGCTCGGAGCACGCCACCTCATGTCGTGGCTCGCCACCACCGGTCACCCCACCCGCCGCCACGATCCGCTCGACCTCCAGGCCTGGCAGGCAGACGTCGACGCCAACGACGAGCTGCCGCCGGCTCGCTCCGCCGACGATCCCGTCAACGACTAGCACGACGTCGTCCGCCACGAGACAGCACCGATGATTCCGTCGACGACGCTGCGGTACGCGCCACACCGGCCCTGGATGGTGTCGACGAGCCCGGGCGTCGTCGAGGCCCGGACGCGCAGGAGCCCCGACCGTCGGGCCGGGGCTCCTGTCGGTGGAAGACCGCTGATCGATCGTGAGATCAGCCGGCGGTGACAGCCTCCGTGCGCTTGTGCTCATCCACCAGTTCCTGCGGCACCGTGTCGGGCACCTGTGCCTGCTGGTCCTCCCGCTTGGCCCGGGCGACCCAGGCCATGCCGGCGCCGAGCAGCATGAACGTGAAGCCCAGTCCGGCGAGCAGGGCCGAGATGCCGAGCCCCATCTGCAGGCTCGAGTGGGTCACCGTGCCGACGCCGAGCTCACCGACCAACCCGTGGACGGTGCCGCTCCAGGCCGCTTCACGGGCGGGGCCGTCGAGCGGGCTCTGGCGGTCGAATTCGGTCCAGTAGCGGCCGTCGAGCTCGACCTCGTAGGTGCCGGCCTCGTACACCTGGCCGTCGTACTCGACTGCCTCGTCCAGGGTCACTTCGACGGTGCCGCTCGTGGTGTGATGCACGATCGTGGCCATCTGGTACATGTATTCGGTTCCGGTGTTCACCAGCGGGTCGCTGGGGTCGAGGTCGCCCTCCACCACCGGGTACTGCCACTCGTTCACCAGCAGGTCCATGATCGCGTCGGCGCCCTCGGTGGTGCCGCGGTCGATCAGCTGACCGTCTTCGTTGTAGGAAAGCTCCACGTTCTGTGCCTCGCTGAACGCCTGCAGTGAGTCGTATCCCTCCTGGATCCGCAGGTAGGCGTAGCCGCCTCCCGCCATGAATCCGAGGCCGACGACGGCGAAGACGATGCCGAGGATGGTGAGCCGCTTGCGCATGGAATGTCTCCAATCTTGCTGTCTCCGATTCGTGATTTCGATCACGAACCCTTGGATCACATCGTGATGATTGCCCGCTGCAAAGTTGAGGGCACAAGGTCCCGGTTCGACGTCGACGTGACCAAGGTCCCGGTCTCGCCGACAGCCGCCACCGTGAACGCTGCTTTTCGGGACCGATGGACCTGCCGGAGCACCCACCGCCCGGGGGATACTGGTCCCGTGGGCAAACGACGACCGCTCCAGCACGTCACCATCCACGGCCACTCGGTCGGGTACCGGCGCGCCGGTGCCGGTGAGCCGATCCTGCTGATCCACGGTCTGGCGGGAAGCTCACGTACCTGGGACGACGTGATCCCGGAACTGGCCGAGCACTACGACGTGATCGCTCCGGACCTGCTCGGCCACGGAGAGTCGGCCAAGCCGATCGGGGACTACTCCCTCGGCGCCTTCGCGAGCGGTCTGCGCGACTTCCTGTCGGTGCTCGGCATTCCCAGCGTGACGATCGTCGGCCACTCGTTCGGTGGTGGCGTGGCGATGCAGCTCGCCTACCAGCACCCTCATGTCGTCGACCGGCTCGTGCTCGTGGGCAGTGGCGGGCTGGGCCGGGAGGTGTCGTGGCTGCTCCGCCTGCTCACGCTCCCCGGCGCCGAGTACGTCATGCCCGTGGCGTTCCCCAAGCCGATCGTCGACTGGGCGACCGGGGTGGGCCGTCAACTCGGCAGGCGGAACATCCGCAATCCGAGGTTCTCCGAGATGTGGCGGGCCTACAGCTCACTGGCCGGCGCCGAGAACCGCCACGCGTTCGTCCGCACCATGCGCAGCGTGATCGATCCCGGTGGTCAGGTGGTGAACGCCAACGACCGGCTGTATCTCGCTGCCCACATCCCCACGCTGATCGTGTGGGGGAACCGCGACGGGGTCATCCCGGTGGCGCACGCCCACGCCGCCCACGAGATGATCGAGTCGAGCCGGCTCGAGATCCTCGAAGGTGTGGGCCACTTCCCCCACGTCGAGGCGTCGGAGGTGTTCTGCGACGTGCTCGCCGACTTCATGGAGGAGACGCGACCGGCGTCGACACGGCACGAGGCCCTCCGAGACGTGCTCCTCGAAGGAGCCTGACCGTCGAACGACCACGCACACAGCGCACGACGGCCTCGCGCTCCGCCGCTACGTGGTGGTCCGTCGGAACACCACCGAAGCGATTCCGGCGGCTTCGGCGTGGTGGATCACTTCGGTGTCGCGCCGGTCGAACGCGGCCATCAGCTCGCCGGCGGCTGCATGGAAGGCACCCGGTGGACCGTCCCTGTGCACCACCGACAGCACCGTCACGATGCCGGTGCCGCCGGGCGCGAGGACGTCCACGATTGCCGGGTACAACCGCACGTCGCGGAACCGCTGGCAGACCACCACGTCGCGGCCACGCAGATCAGCGGGCAGCCCGTCGTCGAGGTCGACCAGCCGCGGCTCCACCCGGGATGTGACACCCGCTGCCCGGGCCCCACGTCCGAGCAGGTCGACCGCCGCCGGCGAGATCTCGAGCGCACACACGTCGAGCCCGCGGCGGGCGAGCCAGATCGACGTCGCCCCGGTCCCCGCAGCGATGTCGAGCGCCCGTCCGCTGTGGGGGAGTGCGTCGACCAGCGCCGGATGGTCGACGAGTGCCTCGGGTGCCTGCGGTACGGGGAGTTCCGCATCCGAGTAGCGGCGGTCCCACCGGATCCGGTCCTCCTCCACGTGGCCAGTATGGCGCTGCGGCTGACGGGTGCAGGGATTCGTGGATGTGCGGGCGGAACGTGGGATCATCGTGACGTGACCGACATCGACGAGGGTTCCAGTACGCAGACCGCCACGGGCTGGCTGTCGCCCGAGGATCTCGAGCTCGTGCGGGCGAACGTGCCGATCGTGTACGTCGACGCCGTGCCCGTCCGGGTCGATTCCCTCGGCAACGTCACCAAGGTGGGCATGTTGCTGCGCGTGGCGTCGGACGGCACGATCAGCCGGATGGTCGTCACCGGCCGCGTGCTGTTCGGCGAACGGGTGCGCGAGGCGCTGATGCGCCACTGCGAGAAGGATCTCGGGCCGATGGCACTGCCCCGGGTGCCGGCCAACCCCACTCCGTTCACGGTGGTCGAGTACTTCCCGAACCCGGAACGGTCGGGGTTCTACGATCCACGGCACCATGCGGTCAGCCTGGCCTACGTCGTCCCGGTCGAGGGCGAGTGCGAGCCCACCCAGGAGGCGCTCGATCTCACCTGGTTCACGCCCGAGGAGGCCGTCGGCGACGACGTCCGCACGCAGATGACCAGTGGCCACGACCGCCTGATCCGCCTCGCACTCGCCCACGTCGGCAAGCTCCCCTGAGCCGGAGGGGTCAGGTGAGCCAGAGCAGCAACCAGAGCGTCGTCATCGCCACCCCGATCGACACGATCAGATTGCGGCTCAGCGCAGCGGCGGCGATGCCGGCCACCAGGGCGGCGACCTCCACGCCCGTGACGCCGTCGATGCCCTGACCGCCCGCGATCAGGCTGATCGAGAGAGCCGACAGAACCGCGGGTCCCACGTAGCGCAGCGCCCGGGTGACGTTGGACGGCAGCGGCCGATCGGCGAGGAACAGGATGAGACCTGCCCGCGATGCGTAGGTGATCACGCCGACCGCCAGCACGGCGGCAACGGCCGCCGGTGCGTTCATGCCGCTGCTCCGGTGCGGTCCATCATCACGTCGGCGACGTAGCCGGCGATCACGCCGGACAGGGCGCCGAGCAGGATGGCGCCGTTGTTCGGGACCTCGAGGGTGGCGAAGCAGACCCCCGCCCCCACGACCGCAGCCACGATCCCCGGCCGATTCGAGAGCCCGAGCACGACGAGCCCGGCGAACATGACCGCCGGCGCGACGTCGAGGCGCCACTCGGCGGGGATCGCGGAACCGAGCAGCATCCCGGCGGTGACGAGCACGTTCCAGGCCGTGAAGAAGAACACTCCGGCCGTGAGGTAGTAGCGCCGCCAGGCGTCCGCCTTCAGCTCGGGTCGGGCCACGCCCAATGCGAACAGCTGGTCGATCAGGAAGAAGGGGCCGACCCACCGGAACCACCCGGGCTGCTCGCTGAACCTCGGGGCCAGCGCCGCGCTGTACATCACGTGGCGGAGGTTGATGATCGCCGCCGTGGCCACGAGTGTGACCCACGTGGCGGTCGCGGCGAGGCTGACCGTGGCCAACTGGGCAGCGCCGGCGAACACGACCACGTTGGTCGACCAGGCGACGGAGGTCGGCATGGCCGACTCGGTGATCGCCAGGCCCAGGACGAGCGCGAACGGGATCGCCGGCAGGAACAGCGGGATGCAGTGTCGCAGCGCCAGCCGCACGACCGGGTCGTGGCGTCGAGCTGCCGGCGCACGTTCGGCAGAGGACGTCGGGTCGGTACTGGACATCAGTCGGCAGGGTAGGCCTCCCCCTGCAGGTATGCCGCAGAGCGTCCGGGTACAGCGAATACCATGCACGTCGATGCCAGAAGGCGACACGATCCATCGGTCGGCCAGTGCCATGCGCACTGCGCTCGCCGGCAAGCGGATGGTTCGTTTCGACGCCCCCCGCCTGGTCGGGCCGGTGCCCCAGGCCGGCAGGATCATCGAGCAGGTCGAGAGCCACGGAAAACACCTGTTGGTGGAGTGGGACGACGGTCTCGTGCTCGACACCCACATGCGCATGACGGGGGCGTGGCATCTCTACCGCACCGGCGATCGCTGGCGTCGCCCCTACCGCCAGATGCGTGCGGCGATCGAGACCACCGACTGGGTGGCGGTGTGTTTCAACGCACCCAACCTGGAGACCTACCGCCACGCCGACCGGCGGCGCCATCCGGGGATGGGTCGGCTCGGTCCCGACCTCTGCGACACCGGCACCGATCTCGGTGCGGTCGTCAACCTGCTGCTCACGGTTCCCGATCCCGACACACGTGTCGCCGAGGTCCTGCTCGACCAGCGGGTGATGTGCGGTGTCGGCAACGTGTACCGCTGTGAGGTGCTGTGGGCGACCGAACTCAGCCCCTGGGCCCGGGTCGGCACGCTCACCGAACACGATGCGGTCCGGGTGGTGAACACCGCGGCGCGGATGCTGCGCTCCAACCTGCACCAGGCGCAACGGATCACCGTACCCGCCGCGAAGGGCGGCCTCGCCGTGTACGGCCGTAACGGCCAAGGCTGTCTCCGGTGCCACGGCACCGTCGAGTGTCGGCGGATGGGTGAACAGAATCGTGTCCTCTACTGGTGCCCTGGCTGCCAGCTGCACCTCGACCCCAAGCTCGAGCGCTCCACCGACGACACGCCGATGGATCCGCATCCGGCAGCGCAGCGCTGGCTCGCCGATCTGCCCTGGAACCGCGACGCCAGCTGACGTTGCATCCGGTGTCAGACACCGGATGCAACGTCAACCGCGGCCGAGGATCCGTTCGACGTCGATCTCGATGACCACGCGGTCGTCGCGCTCCTTCGGCTGCCGGTAGCGGGCGGCGTAGCCCTCGACCCCGGCGCGGATGCCGTCGGCGTCGCTCACCAACCGCACCGGACCCTCGAGGCTCAACCAGCGGCCGCCGTCGACCTGGCACACCGCGGCGCGTTGGCCGGCCGCCTCCATCCGCCGGGCGTTGAGCGCCTTCTGCGACGTCGCCCACGTGATGACCCGGGCGACCCGCGCCTCCACGTCGTAGCTGAACCCCACGGCCACCACATGCGGAGAGAAGTCCTCGCGCAACGTGGTGAGCGTGGCGAGGTGGTACTCGCCGAGAAAGGCGAGCACGTCGTCGGACAGATCGGCCGGATCGAGCGCCATGGCGTGGAATGTAACGGTGGGGACGCCAGCCCGCCCACCGCACACCCCTGTGCACCGCCGGTCACTCGGTGGCGATGGCCTCCAGCACGTTCATGTTCGACGCCTTGTACGACGGGTAGAGCGCGGCGACCAGACCGGCCAGCACGGCCCCCACCAGGATCAGCACGATGATCGACGGGTTGAACGCCAGTTGACTGATCACGTCGTCGGGGACTGCCAGCGACAACACGACGCCCAGGAACGTGCCGAGCACGATGCCGATCACCGCCCCGAAGATCGAGACGATCACCGCCTCCCAGCGCACCGAGCGGCGGGTCTGGCGCCGGTTCATGCCGACCGCCCGGAGCAGCCCGATCTCCCGGGTCCGCTCGAACACGCCGAGCGCCAGGGTGATCGAGATGCCGAGCACGGCGATCGCGATGGCGAAGGCGAGCAACATCGTGATGATGATCAGCAGCTGGTTGATCTGCGCCTCCTGCGATTCACGGAACTCGGCGTTGGTCTGCACGTCGGCCTGCGGGAACGGCTCCATCGCCGCGAGCACGGCGGCGTCACCCTCGGCCGGCTCGACCCCCTCGCCGAGTTTGGCGATCACGAAGAAGTCCCTTGCTGGTGCCGTGCTCACCGACTCGAGCGTGTCGAGGCTGATGAGCCAGTTGCCGAAGAAGGCGTCGCCGTAGATGCCGGCGACCGTGAGGGTGCCGGTGACACCGTTCTGGTAGACGAGGTCGACGGTCGAACCGACCTCGAGGTCGAGGTCACCCGCCGGGTCGGTGTGGACGAGCAGCTCGTCCATGCCGAGGTCGGCGATCGAGCCTTCGCGGAGGTCGGGATCGATGAGCTGCTCGAACGCTGCGGGGTCGACGGCTCCGAAGTTCTTCGTGTCACCCTCCACCTGACCGGCGATCCCGCGGACGGGCGTGACCGCTCCCAACTCGGGGACGTCGGCGAGCGTCTCGCTGACCACGGGTGACAGCCCCTGGAAACTCCGGTCGGTGACGATGTAGTCGGCGGTGACACTCGATTCGAGGGCATCGACCAGCGACGCCCGCAGCGACGACGCGAAGACCGCCGCACCGCTGACCAGGGCGACGCCGATCATGAGCGCGGCTGCGCTCGACGACGTTCGCCTCGGGGCCCGCGCGACGTTCTCGCGTGCGAGCGCGCCCGGCACCTTGAACAGTTTCTGGACCGGCCACCCGATCGCCCGGGTGACCGGACGGGCGATGGTGGACGACAGGCTGGCGACGCCGAGGAACAGAACCAGTGCGCCGCCGCCGGCCAGCGTGATCAGCCCGGCCGTGCCGCCCGGCTGGGCGAACAGGCCGACCATGAACAGCGCACCACCGGCGACGGTGAGCACCACACCGGCGACGAGTCGCCGAGTGCGCATGGCGACGAACCCGACCTCGGGACGGAGCGCAGCAACCGGCGGGATCCGTCCCGCCTTCCGGGCGGGCACGATCACCGACAGCATCGTGATGCCCACACCGACGACGGCTGCCATCACGACGGTCCGCACGGCGAGCACCGTCGACGTGTCGGGGAAGCCGGCTCCGGCAGCGTCGAAGGCGAGGATCAAGCCGCGGGCCACGAGGACCCCTCCGGCGATGCCCACGATCGTCGCGAGCACGCCGAGTGCGAACGCCTCGAAGGTGATCATCCGGCGGACCTGGCTGGCCGACGCCCCGACCGCCCGCAGGAGCGCCAACTCGCGCAGGCGCTGGCCGATCGTGATCTGGAACACGTTGTTGATGATGAACGCGCTGACGAACGCCGTGATGAACGCGAAGATCAGCAGGCCCGTACCGAACACGTCGACGAACTGGTTGACGTCGTCGGCGGTCTCCTGGGCGACCTGTTCGCCGGTGACGACCTCGGTGCGTTCGGGGAGGATCTCGGCGATGTCGCGCTGGACGCGGTCGACGTCGGCGCCCTCGGCGACCTGGATGTCGATCGCGTCGACCATGCCGTCGGCGCCGAAGTGATCGAGGGCCGTGTCGAGGTCGAGGGCGACGAGTTGGGCGCCGCCGAAGCTGTCGCCGCTGCCGAGACCGATGGTGGCCGTGATGGTTCCCTCGAACCGGCCGACGTCGGTGACGTACGACACGCTGTCGCCGAGGTCGAAGCCCTCCGCATCGGCGGTGGCCTTGTCGATGGCCAGCTCGTCGGGGCCCGTCGGTGGTTCGCCTTTCTTGATCGTGACACCCTGGATGCCGTCGTCGCCCAGCCACGACACGCCGATCGTCGGCCCACCGGCCGGAGTGATCACATCGCCGTCGTCGTCGACGAGCTGGGCGTACCGCTGGAGGGTGGGCTCCACCACGGCGACGCCGTCGACGTCGGCGACCGGCTCGGCGATGTCCACGGAGATGGGGTCACGCGCGTCGTCGGTCTCGAACTGCTGAGCACTGCGGACCGAGAGGTCGACGTCCTCGCCCAGCTCCTGGAAGAGTTCGTCGAAGGTGGCGCGGAGGCTGTCGGCGAGCACGAACGACCCGACGACGAACGACACGCCGGCCGTGATGGCGAAACCGATGGCGAGCGTTCGTCCCCAGCGTGCCCGGATGCTCTTGCGCGCGATGAGCGCGGTGGACCCTGCACCCATGTCAGGTCCAGCTCTTGAGGTGGTCGATGACCTGATCGGTGGTCGGGTCGGCCATCTCGCCGGTGATCTTGCCGTCACCGACGAAGATGATCCGGTCGGCGTAGGAGGCCGCAAGGGGGTCGTGGGTGACCATCACGATCGTCTGGCCGAACTCGTTGACGGCCCGCCGCATGAAGTCGAGGATCTCGGCACCGGTGACGGAGTCGAGGTTGCCGGTGGGCTCGTCGGCGAAGATGATCTGCGGGCGCGACGCGAGTGCGCGAGCCACGGCGACGCGTTGCTGTTGGCCGCCGGACAACTCGCTCGGCAGGTGCCGGAGCCGGTCTCCCAACCCGACCGTGGTGATGACCTGGTCGACCCAGGCCATGTCGCCCGACTCTCCGCCGAGCATCATCGGCAACCGGATGTTCTCGTCGGCCGTCAACGTCGGCACGAGATTGAAGGCCTGGAAGATGAAACCCACCTGGGTGCGGCGGAGCTCGGTGATGGCCTTGTCGCCGAGCGAGGCCAGGTAGGTGCCGCCGATGTAGGCGGCCCCGGAGGTGAGCGTGTCGAGCCCGGCGAGACAGTGCAGCAGCGTCGACTTGCCCGAGCCGGACGGGCCCATGATGGCGGTGAACTTCCCGGTCTCGAACGACACGGTGATGCCATCGAGGGCGTGGACCTGCGCGTCACCGATGCCGTAGGTCTTGCGTGCATCGACGGTGCCGGCCGCAGCGACGCTCTCGGCAACGGAGACGGAGCCATCGCCGGCGGACGGTGTCGCCGGTGGTGGCGGAGGCGTGGGGGTGGTCATGGCCTCAGGTCTACCCGGCCTCGCTCGGAGACGCATCCCCCGTCGGGTGGATCGACGTCAGCCCTCGGGACGATGCAGGCCTCCACTCCGCGGCGGCCGAACCGGGTGTCCGGTCTCAACTGTCGCCTGGGACGACCACACCCGACTCGTAGGCCGTCACCACGGCCTGGACGCGGTCGCGGGCCTGCAGCTTGGCGAGCACGCGTCCGACATGGGTCTTCACGGTGGCCTCACCGAGGAACAGCTCGGTGGCGATCTCGCCATTGGATCGTCCGCGGGCCATCAGCCGCAGCACCTCGAGTTCCCGGGAGGTGAGCTGCTCGATTCCGGGGTGCGGCGCTCGCGCTCCCGGTTGACGGGCGATCTCGTCGATCAGCGCCTGCGTCACCGACGGGGCCAGGAGCGCGTCGCCACCCGCGATGATGCGGATCGCATCGACGAGTTGTTCGGCCGCACGCCTCGATGCCGTCCAGACGCGGCATGCGCACGTCCATCAGCACGACGTCGGGCTGTGCCTGTGGTACGAGCTGCACGGGCACCGCTCCGTCGCCCGCTTCGCCGACCGACCCCACCAGGAGACCCGCCGGCTCGGCGAGCGGGATCGACACGCGGACCGCCCAGCCTCCGCCCGGGCGGGGTCCCGCAGCGATGCTGCCCCCGAGTGCGGCGACACGCTCCTGCATGCCGCGCAACCCGAATCCGCCGGTCGACGGGTCGGCGGCGCCGCCACGCCCGTCGTCGGTGACGTCGACCCGGAGCCGTCCCTCGGCGATCCGGAGCGCGACGTCGACGCTGCTCACCGGCCCGGCATGGCGCCGGACGTTGGTGAGCGCCTCCTGGACGATGCGGTACACGGAGATCGCGATGCTCTCGGGCAGCGCCTCGAGGTCGCCCTCGACCGTCGACGACACCGGAAGATCACCGGTGTCCAGCAGCTCGTGGAGGTTGTCCAACGACGGCGTCGGCAACCGCGTGCCCGCACTCGCCTGGTCGTCGCGGAGCACGCCGAGGACGCTGCGCAGCTCCGTCATCGTGCGGCGACCGGTGGCCTCGATCGTGGAGAGCGCCTGCTCGCGTTCGGCGCGTTCGGCGCGCTCCGCGAGATCGGCGACGTGGAGACGACGCCGCCGGAGATTGTCGCCGATGACGAACGCCGTGACGAGCACGACACCGGTGGAGACGAACTCGTCGATCAGCGAGAGGCCGTCGATCCAGCCGGCGACGAACAGAGCCACCACCATCACCGCGATGACGGCCATCACTCGGGTGCGGCGGCGGCCGATGGTGTGCGCACCCATCGAGTAGACGGCGATCACCGAACCCAGGAACGCAGCTGCGGTGATCCCGGCGAAGAGGCTCGTCACCTCGGCGGCGACGACCACCAGGGCCACCGTCATCGGCCGGATCCGACGCCAGGCGAGCGGGACGGTGCTGATCAGGACGAGGACGACGGTCCACCATGTCGGATCGATCTCGTCGGGGTCGTCGGCGGGCGATTCGCCGAACAGGTGGGCCGCCAGTGTTGCGATCGTGACGAGCGCCGCCAGCAGCCCATCGGCCGCACGGGGGTGTTCCCGGAGCCACTGGATCGGATGGGGTCGCCGCATCGGTGACCGACGCTAGCCACCGGCGGTGTCAACGTGGTCCGCCGACGGGTGGATCTGCCGTACGATCGGAGGCTGATGCTGTCGTGCACGTCGTGTTCCTCGCCGCTGCCCGAAGGGGCGAGGTTCTGCCCGTCGTGCGGCACGGAGGTCACGTTGGCCGCGGCCGAGGAACGGCGGGTGGTCACCGTGCTGTTCGCCGATCTCGTGGGATACACCGCCCTGTCCGAACACCTCGACCCCGAACGCGTGAAGCGGCTGATCGAGGGTGCGTTCGAGCGGCTGATCGCCGACATCGTGACGTTCGGTGGCCGCGTCGACAAGGTGCTGGGTGACGGCATCGTGGCCTTGTTCGGCGCACCCATCGCCCACGAGGACGACGCCGACCGGGCGATCCGCGCTGCGCTCGAGATGCATTCGTCGCTCGGCCGATTCGTCGACGACCATCTGGAGCTCGAAGCACCGTTGCAGTTGCGCATCGGCGTGAACACCGGTGAGGTGGTCGTCGGAGCGGTGTCGGGCACCGCCGACTACACCGCGATGGGCGATGTGGTGAACGTGGCCTCACGTCTGCAGTCGCTGGCGCCGCCCGGCGGCACGTTCATCGGCAACTCCACCGCCGCTCTCGCGTCCGACGAGATCGTCCGCGAGATCGTCGACGACATCGAGGTGTTGCGCGGGCGTGAGCAGCACGAGCGTGTCTGGCGGGTGCTCGGACGCCTTCGACGTGTGCCGATGATCGGGGCACGGACCGACCTGCCGTTCGTCGGCAGGGCCACCCAGCGCGAGCTGTTGGCGTCGGTGATGGCGATGGTGGCGGGTGGCCGTAGCGCCGTGGTCTCGGTGTCGGGTGAGGCGGGCTCGGGCAAGACCCGGCTCGTCGCCGAGGCGCTCGACG
Organism: Ilumatobacteraceae bacterium; assembly: GCA_041686315.1. Classification (GTDB taxonomy): domain Bacteria; phylum Actinomycetota; class Acidimicrobiia; order Acidimicrobiales; family Ilumatobacteraceae; genus Sva-07. The sequence continues at coordinate 4,150 of JAWLEC010000040.1, read as the reverse complement.
AGTTCCCGAGTCGCAGTGTCACCGTCTTCTCCGGCAGGTGCGCACCCTACGGGGAGACCAACGTGTGGTCGCCGATCGCATCGGCGCTGTTCCGCAAGCTCGAGCTCGACCGGGCCGCACCGCCGCACCTGCTGCGCGAGGTGTGCCGCGACCGCGGGATCGAGCGGTACGGCTTCGACGTCGACGATCCCACCCTCGACCACTTCGTGGAGGGCGTGATCCACCTGCTCGGATTCCCCTCCGACCTCGACCGGCTGCCGCCCGCCCAAGCACGCGAGACCCTCTTCTCGCTGATCGTGGAGGGCCTGCGCCGGCGCACCGCGAACGGTCCGGTCGTGTTGTGGATCGACGACCTGCAGTGGGCCGATGTGCTCATCATCGAGCTGCTGCACCGGCTGGCCCGCTCGCTGGTGGACCGTCCGATGCTGATCGTCACGGCGCAGCGCGACGACGTGGCAATCGACTGGCCACCGTCGACCGATCAGCCGGTGACGATCCGGATGCCGCTCGATCCGCTGACGCCCGAGGAGTCGGAGAGGCTGGTGTCGGCGGTGCTCGGCCGCGCCCCGGATCCGGTTCTGGCCGAGCGGCTCTGCGACCGCAGCGGCGGCAATCCGCTCTTCCTCACCGAGCTGGCGGAGTTGGCCAAGTCGAATCCGTCGAGCACCGAGTTGCCCGGCTCCCTGCGCGCCCTGATCGCTGCCCGGCTCGATCGCCTGCCGGCGAACCGCAGGGCGATCATCGACAACGCCGCTGTGCTCGGCACCTCGGGCCCCGTGGAGGGCCTGGAGAAGTTCGCCACCGAGATGCAGCAGCAGTTCTCGCTCGACGACGTCCACGAGCTGGCCGCCGACGGACTGATCGAGCTGAACGACGACGGTTGGTGGCGGTTCCGCAGTGATGTCGTGCGTGACGTCGCCTATCAGACGCTCACCAAGCTGGTGAGGGCGCAGCGCCACGCCGGCACGGCCTCGGTGATGGCGGGTGACGCGATGATGCCGATCGACCAGGTTGCGCATCACGCCGCATCGGCGGCCGAGCTGGTCGCCGAGATCGGGCCGGTGCCCGGTGTGAGTCGGGACATCGCCCAGCACGCCGTGGGGCTCCTCACCGAGGCGACGCAACGGTCTCTCGACGTGGGCGCCTTCAATCAGGCGCGCCGCCATGCCACGCGAGCGCTCGACCTCGACCCGCTCGATCCGGTGCTGGCACGCCGGCTCCTGCTCCTGCGAGCCCAGGCACTGACCGAGCGCCGGCTGACCGAGGACGCCCGCGCCGACGCACTCGATGCGCTCGAGGCCTCTGTGGATGCTCGGGATCGGCGTCACGAGGGTGTTGCCCGTCGACTGCTCGGCATGTTGCATCAGCGCGATGGCGACCTCGAGGCGGCGCGCCGAGAGCTGGGCGACAGCGTGGTGATCTTCCGCGAACTCGGCGACGACAACGAACTTGCGGCGTCGCTGCGCGAACGCGGCTTCGCCGAGGTCTTCGGTGGCTCGCTGCGAGACGCCGAGTGGCTGCTCGGAGAGGCCGAGGAACTCACCGAACGCCTCGGCGACCGACGGGGGCGTGCGTGGGTGCTTCAGCACCAGGCCTGGGTTGCGTTCCTGTCGGGCAACACCGAGCTGGCCGAGGCCCGCTTGTTGACGGCATCGCAGGAGTTCGATCTGCTGGGCGATCGTTTCGGCCGCCAATGGGCTTCGGGGCTGCTGGCCTATGTGCGCTTCTACCAGCGGCGCTTCGACGACGCGGAGAAGTTGGCGCAACAGGTGCGGGCCGAGGCGACGGAGCTCGGGGATCCGTGGGCGCCGGCGATGATGAACTCGCTGATCGCGTCCATCCGTCTGTGGACCACCCGGTTCGTGGAGGCCGAGGAGCTGGCTCGCCGGGCGCTCGCCGGATTCCGGCAGACGGGGGACCGGTTCGGCGTGGTGCAGGCCTTGGCGCCGCATGTCCGTGCGCTGGTGGCGCTCGGGCGGACGCACGAGGCCGAACGTGGCCTGGAGGAGGCCCTGTCGTTGAGCGACACGTTCGGCAAGCTCGCGTTCCCGGCCATGGCGGCCGCCGGAGCGGCCGTGCACATGGGCCTCGGTGAGCGTGGGGTCACGATCGCCGAGCTCGCCGTCGAGAGGATGACGGCGATGGGCGCCGAGGGGGCTGAGACCCGGGTCACGCTGGCGCTCGCACTGTGCCAGGCCGGTCGGGCCGAGGAGGCGTTGGCGGTGCTCGTCGACGTGGACCTCCACGACTTCCCGTACGCGTCGGCCGTCCACGCCGTGGCGTCGGCGATGACGGGAGACCTGGATGCGCCGCTGGTCGACGCCGTCGCAGTGTGGGACGACGAGGGGTCCACCTATCTCGATCGGGTTCTGGCGAACGTGGCAGCGGCTGCGGCCGACGCCCGGCGGGGCGACGCCGATGGGGCGTCCCAGCGGCTGGCGCGTGCCCGCCGCACGGCCAAGGAGGCCGGTGACGTGGTGGCGCGCGCCTTCACCACCTGCGCGTCGGCGGCACTGTTGGAGGGCGGATCCCACGACGAGGTCGATCACCTCGGAGCGGGGTGGCATCGCGTGATCGAGGGATTGGGAGGCCGCGATCCCCATGCCGAACCGGCGGCTCTGGGAGCCGTGTCGGAATGACCGGGGCCGCGCCCGGCCCCGAACGCCGCTCTGCGACCGGGCTGATCGTCGGACGGTTCGATCCCCCTCACCTCGGCCACTCGTTCATGATCGAGTGGGCGCAGCGCCGGTGTGACCGGCTGGTCGTTTTCGTGAACAGCTCGGCCGAGCGCGATGCCGCCCCCGGTGCTCACCGTTCGCGTTGGCTCCGCGAGCTCCACGGCACCGACGACGGGACGGTGACCGTGGTCGAGGTGCGTCACTCGCTGGCGACCGACTTCGACGACGAGGACCTGTGGCGACGTTGGATCGAGCTGTTCCGGTCGCACTGGCCGCACGGTGACGGCCCCCACGCCGTGTTCTCCTCGGACGAGTACGTGGTGGAACTCGCCCACCGACTCGGTGCCGAGCACGTCGTGGTCGATGCCGAGCGCACGTCGGTGCCGATCTCGGCGACCGAGGTGCGCAGCGATCCCGGCCGCCACCTCGATCGCCTCGCTCCGCCTGTGCGGGCGTGGGTGGAGACCAACTGGCTCTGAGCGAGTGTCAGCGGTTGGGTTGCTTGGTGACCCGCAGGTACGGCTTCACCGGTTCCCATCCGTTGGGAAACAGCGTCCGGGCGTCCTCGTCGGAGACGGCCGGCACGATGATGACGTCCTCGCCGTCGCGCCAGTTGGCGGGCGTGGCCACCTTGTGGTCGGCCGTGAGCTGGAGGCTGTCGATGACGCGGAGGATCTCGTCGAAGTTGCGTCCGGTGGAGGCCGGGTAGGTGAGGGTGAGCTTCACCGTCTTGTCGGGGCCGATGACGAACACCGAGCGCACCGTCAGCGTGTCGCTGGCGTTCTCGTGGATCATGTCGTAGAGGTCGGCCACCCGGCGCTCGGGGTCACCGATCATCGGGAAGTTCACGGCGGTGCCCTGCGTCTCCTCGATGTCGCGTTCCCATTCGACGTGGCTGTCGACCGGATCGACCGACAGGCCGATCACCTTCACGTTGCGCTTGTCGAACTCGGGCTTGATCGCGGCGACGTAGCCCAGTTCGGTGGTGCAGACCGGGGTGAAGTCCTTCGGATGGCTGAACAGCACGCCCCACGAGTCGGCCAGCCACTCGTGGAAGTTGATCTCGCCCTGGGTGGTGGGGGCGGAAGTCGGGTGCGGTGTCGCCGAGACGGACAGCCATGGAGGGGCTACTTGTGGGCAGTGGATGAGAGTGCGGCGCACGCTATCTCGAATCCCGACCAAAACAATCAGATTCATCGGGTTATCGGATCTCTCCTACGATCGACCCGTGAGCATCCCGGTGGCGATCCCCGACCTCGAAGCAGCGACGGTGGAGTACGCCTGGGCGTACCTGCTCACCGTCCGTGACGATCTGCGGCCCCACGTCGTCGCCGTGACGCCGGTGTGGCGCGACGGCTCGCTGGAGATGGACGTGGGACGCAGCACAGCGCGCAACGCCGCCGAACGCCCCGCCGTCACGCTCTGCTATCCACCGGTGCAGGAAGGCGGTTACAGCCTCATCGTCGACGGCG
>JAWLEC010000039.1:0-22482 GCA_041686315.1 Ilumatobacteraceae bacterium | reverse complement strand
CCTCCATCGGGTCGCCGAGGTGGGCGAGTTCCCAGTCGATCACGGCGCGCAGCCCGTCGGGGCCGACGATCAGGTTGCCGAGGCGGAAGTCGCCGTGCACCACGCAGTTGCGGGTGGACTCGGGCCGATGCTCGAGCAGCCAGTTGCGCACCAGCTCGAGCACGGGGTGGGGCTGGCCCATCTGATCGAGCAGGTCGGTGTACCAGGCGACCTGGTCGGTCTCGACGAGGCCGCGCACCGAGGACGTGTCGATGGCGTGGATCGTGGCGAGCGCCTCACCCAGTTGCGGTACCAGCCGCCGCCGCGCCTCGGCGAACTCCTCGTCGCGCAGGATCTTGCGGGCGATCGTCTCCCCCTCCACGGCTTCGAGGATCATGAACGCCATGCCGTCGTCACGACGGCGTGCATCGAGCAGCTCGGGCACGGGGGCACCTGCGGCACCGGCGGCGCGGACCACGCCGGCCTCCACCAGCATGTCGCGTTCGTCGCCCGCCCGTTGTCGCTGCAGGACGAGCGGCCGACCGTCGGCTTCGAACCGCCAGGTCTCACGTGATGCGCCGCCCGACAGGCGGTGCAACTCGTGGATCTCGGCGCCGTCGAGCACGTTCGCCAACAGCGTCGACAGGTCGGTGGCGGTGGCGGAGCCCGTCATGGCCACCAACTTGCCAGGTCGGCCTGCCGGCTCAGCAACCGGCGGCGCGTACCGACGGGGTGGGGTTGACCGCCACGCCTCCGCCGGGGTGCACCTGGAAGTGCAGGTGCGGCACGCCCGTGGCGTTGCCGGTGTCGCCGTTGTAGCCGATCACTTCGCCCTGGGTGACCCGCCGGCTGGTGCCCTCGTACCGCGACAGGTGGGCGTAGTAGTAGCGGTTGCCGTTGTCGCCCGCCAGCGACACGGCGTTGCCGCCGAGCCGGTTCTGCTTGAACGTGACGACGCCGCTGACCACGGCGTGGATCGGGATCCCGGTCGGCGCGAGCATGTCGACGCCTTCGTGTCGTCGACCGCCCGATCGGGGGGCACCCCACGTGTCGCCGTACGCTGACCCCGGCATGGGGCAGACGATGTTGTCGACGTAGCCCGATCCGGTGAGGATGCCCACCGGCGAGCTGCCGCTGCCACCGGTGCCCGTGCGCCCGCCGCTCGTGCCACCCGATGCGCCACTGTTCGGGGCCACCGTCTCGACCGGTGCCACGCCGACCGGTGCCGCACCCGTCGGTTGGCCGTCGGCGCCGGGATCGGGGTCGTCGGCGGCAGCGTTGGCGGCGGCTTCGGCGGCGGCAGCCTGCGCGGCGATCACACCGGGGTTGGGCGTTGCGTCGCGGGCTGCTTCCGCTTGACGGAGCGCAGCATCTTCCAGCTTGCTGAGTGCAGCAGCCTGCTGGGCGGCCAGAGCCCGCTGGACCGCTTCGTCGTTGAGCCGCTGCTCCTCGATCCGGCGCAGCCGATCGACTTCGTCCTCGGCGTCTTCCTGCAGCTGGGTGAACACCACCTGCTGTTGCTCGATGTCGGCGCGCTGGTCGTCGAGTTCGTCTCGCTTGGAGACCAGCTCCTTCCGGGCGAGGTCGTACTCGTCGAGCGCGCTGCTGCCGGCATTGGTGACGACGTCGACGAACACCTCGGCCTGGATCTGGTCCTTCGGCGCCTGGAGGCCGGTGAGCAGCGGGATCCCGCCGGAGCCGCTGGTGGCGAAACGGGCGATGGCCAGCGACTCGACGTCGCGGCGCAGCCGGTCGACACGGTCCTGCAGGACGTCGGCTTCGAGTTCGAGACGCTCGGCGTCGTCCTGCAGCAACTCGAGCTCGGACTGTGCCCGGAAGAAGGCGTCGGCGGCGGCGTTGGCACGGTCCCGGGCGGCCTGGATCTCACGCGCTGCCTGCTGCGCGGCGCCGTCGTCGGTCTGCGCCGTGACGGCCGTGGGGAGTGCCATCGGGACCAGAACAGCCACCAGCGCCAGGAGAAGCCCGACGACGACCGGCCCGACGGGCGCTCGTCGACGCACTGCGGCGCTCTGCGGCGGCGCGGTCGGGGGCTGCATACGGGGCGTGAGGCTAGTGGTCATTGCAGTTTCGTGACGGTCACCCGCGTCATCGGCTCGAACCGGGCGGTTCTTGAGGCGAGCCCGACAACGATGCGAGCAGGGCGTCACTGCCGCGGCGGATCTCGTCGTCGAGCACACGCTGCAGTACCGCCCCCGTCCAGAGGCTGCCACCGTAGAAGAGGTGCATCCTCAACTCCGACGACTCCGACTCCGCATCGAGAGACCGGACCTGAGCGGTGAGGACCCACGGCGCGTGTTCACGACCATCGGCCTCGATCCGCTCGAACACGGCGGTCCGGTCGGGTTCGTGGCGGGTTCGCACCATCCGGAGACGCTTCGACCGCGCCAGGGGACCGATCCGCGCACGTAGCTCGACGTCCCATGCCGGGAGCCCGTCGTCGTCGGGTCCCACGGGCTGCACGGCGTGGGTGAGTGCCATCCAGGAGGGATACACGGCCAGGTCGTCGACCAGGGCGAAGACGACGTCGGGGGTGGCGGGCAGGACCAGCTGCCGTTCGATCTCCATCGGTCGACCTCGATCAGGTGTGACGCTGCCGGTCGGCGCCGTTGAAGGCACGGGCCAGCAGCGGGCTACGAGCGGCGAGCAGGCCACCGAGATCGTCGGCGTCGTCGAAACTCGGGGACCAGGGCGTGGCGACCGGATCGGTCGACGGGTCCCCCGGCGCCGGTTCTTCGAGCGACAACTGCTCGGCGGCCGTCGCGGTCGCGCCGCCGGGCGCGGCTCGGCGACGGCGAAGCGGAACACCGGCCGCCGGGTCCGGGGCGGGCAGCGGGGGCGGCCGGAAGAGACGCAGGTCGGGCTCGCGCAGGTCGTCGAGGGTCCACCCTCGTGGAACCACCATCGTGTCGGCGTGTCGTCGACAGAGCACCCCCCGGCCGTCGCCGTCGCCCGCCACCAGCACGTCGAGCCAGAACACGAGATCCTCGGGGCGCATCCCGTAGGCCACGGAAGCCGGCTCCGAGCAACCTGGTCGCTCACACAGCCGGTCCATCGCCCCAACACTAGTGCCGTCGCTGCAGCGCACTGCGTGGATCTCTACGATGCACCCATGACCGAGCCACGCGGGCGACGCACCGTCATCGACCGCGTCACCCGCCGCCTCACCGGCGGCGGGTCGGCCGTGGTGTCGGGCGAGTTGGGCATCGGCAAGACCGAACTGGTCCGCCAGGTCGTTGCGGCGTTGCGTGCCGATGGCACGACCGTCACGACGCTGCGGGCCTCCGCCGGCACGCGCAACATCGCCTTCGGGGCGCTGTCGGGCTTCATCGATCCGGCCGCCCGGGTCGATCCCGCGGTGCAGATCGCTGCTGCAACGGCGCGACTGCGCAGCAACGCCGGCGGCCGGCGCCTCGTCGTCGCCGTCGACGACGCCCAGTTCCTCGACGATGCCACCGTCGCCGTGCTCGGGGCACTCGTCGCCCCGTCCGCCGATGGCACGCCCGACGCCAACGGTGTGGCACTGGTCGCCACAGTGCGGTCGTCCGACCCGGCGCCGGCTGCACTCGACGACCTGTGGCGGCAGGCCGACGCCGATCGCATCACACTCGGGCCGCTCGACGCTCCCGACGTCGCCGCGCTCGTCGAGGACTTCTTCCGCGAGCGCGACGACCGCCCGATCGAGCAGTCCGTCGTGTCCGCCATCGTGGATCGATCCAGCGGCAACCCGTTGTTCGCCCGTGAGCTGGTGACCGCCCACGTCCACGGCGATCCCGCCGGCCTGTCGATGCAACTGCTGGAAGTCGTCGACCGGCGGTTGCGCTCGCTGGGCGACGCCGAGCAACGCCACCTCGCCATGATCGCCGTCGGACAGCCGCTCGACGTGTCGTCGCCGTTGCTCGACGCCGGTGTGCTGGCTGCTCTCGAGGATGCCGGCCTGATCGTCACCCGGCACACCGACGGGCACGCCCGAAGCGTCGTCGCCCATCTGGCTCACCCACTGTACGGAGAGGTGATCGTGCACCGGCTCACGCCGCTGCGCCGTCAGGAGATCGCCCGATCGCTCGCCACCACCCTCGTCGCGCCCGCGGACGGGCCGACCGGCGATCCGTCTCGGCAGCGTCGGGGCGATGCGCTGCGGGTGGTCACGTGGATGCTCGACGCAGGCGACACGCCCCCCGCCGACCTGGCCGAGGCAGCGGCATTCGAGGCCATCGGCTGGCTCGACACCGACCGCGCCGACTGGCTGGCCCGACTGGCGGTCGAGGCAGGGCGGACAGCCTCCTCGCTGTTCACACTGGGTGAGGTACGCCGGGTCTCCGGGCAGCCCGACGACGCCGTCGAACTCTGGAACGAGGCCTTCGAACTCGCCACCGACGACGACGACATCCGGCGCATCGCGCTGGCACTCGGCCAGCTCAACAACCTGTTCCTCCAGCGGCCGGACCTCACCATCGAGGTCCTCACCACGGCGCGCGACCGCATCGAGGATCCCGCGCTCCGCCTGGGCATCGAGGCCGACCTCGCTGTGGAGGCGTCCGATCACGACCGGGCGGAGCAGATCCGCGGGAACGAGCGCGTGTTGTCGGATCCGGCCTGCGGCGACGAGTCGGCCTGGACCGCGCTGTCGAACATCCTGTGGCTGAAGGCCACGTCACTGGAGGTCGAGGGCATCGACCGCTACCTCGCCCGGGCCGAGGAGATCGAGCAGCGCCTCCCGGCCGAGCGCGATGCCGAGATCGACCTGATCCGGGCCATCTCGATCAATGCGCCGATGATCAGGGGACACCTCGAGGAGGCGTCCGCCGTGGCCGGGCGCTGGCAGGAGGAAGCCGGCCGGCGGGGCATCGCGATCGGGCTCAGCGAGTTCTCGGCTGCCGTCCTCGAGCTGTTGCGCGGACGCGGCGACGTGGCCGAACGACTCATCGGACGAGCGATCGACACCCTCCTCGCCTACGACACGTTCCACACCCTCCCGATGGTGGCGAGTGCAGGCTCCCTCGTGGCGACGGCGAACGGCGACATCCAACTCGCTGTCCGACGGACGGAGCTGGCGAACGAACGGGTGGGCGCCTTCGCGCCGTGGTTCGACCTCTGGTCGGCCCGCGCCGACGGCTGGATCGCGGCCGCTGCCGGGGACCACGACGAGGCGATTCGCAGGGTGCTGGAGGCGGCCAAGCTCGGCCAGGAGTCGGGCGATCTCGGTTGGGCGGCGTTCGCGCTCCACGACGCTGCGAGTTGGGGACACGACGACGACGCGTTGCGCACCGCTCGGCGGGGGCGCGAGAGCGACTGCCGGCTCTTCGACGTGATCTTCGATCACCTCGACGCCGCCGCGGTGCGGGATCCGGGCGGCCTGGCCCACTGCGCCCGCCGCTTCGAGGCGATGGGGGCACTCGTACCCGCCGGCGCAGCGTGGGCCAACCGTGCCGCGCACACCGCCGACGGGGTGGAACGGTGCCGCGACGCCACCCGTGCGCTCACGTTGGCGCCTGCGGTGGCGCTGCGCCCCGGCACGGACGACCTGGCACTCACCTCACGCCAGCTCGACGTCGCCCGGCTCGCCGCCCAGGGGCGTCCCAGCAAGGCGATCGCCACGGAGCTGTTCCTGTCGGCGCGCACAGTCGACAATCACCTGCGTGAGGTGTACCGCCGCCTCGGGATCGGCGGCCGGGCCGAGCTCGGCGAGGTGATCGCCGGGTGACGCGTCGATCCATCCTGTGAATGGGCTCGCTTGAGCAACCGACGTGCCCGATTGAGCAATCGTGTACGGAGCGACTCGTCCTACGTTTCGTCTCATGTCTGCGGGGACACCACGCTGCGCCGATGGCAACGGCACCCTCACCCACCTCTTCTTCTCGGCCGACGACGTGGAGGTGGCCCAGGCGAAAGCGATCTGCCGGCGGTGTCCGCTGGCCGATGCCTGCCGGTCGGCGGCGATCGCCCGGGTCGAGCCCTACGGCGTGTGGGGCGGCGTCCTGCTGATCGACGGGCAGCCGGTGGCGTTGCCACCGCGACGCGGACGGCCGTCGCGCCGAGCCCGCGTCGACTTCCTCGATGACGAGGTGCGTCGCCCCGCCCACCTCGTTGCCTGAGTCGTCGCATCAGTCCCCGGGCCGGCCCGATGTCCGCAGTACCGTCGCCGTCGGTCGATGATGCGCCACCGGACGGTGCGGATACGCCATGATGAGTACATGATACGACTGCTCACCCGCCTGGCACTCGCGGTGGCCGGCAACGCCATCGGCCTCTGGCTCGCCGCACTACTGCTCGACGACATGGAGATCGACGGTGTCTCCTTCGTGGTCGCCGTCTTGATCTTCACCGTGTTGTTCGCCGTCCTCGAACCGCTGATCCAGAAGCAGGCGCTGAAGAACGTCGAGGCGCTGCAGGGCAGCAGCGCCCTGATCACGACACTCGTGGCGTTGATCCTGACGGACCTGATCTCCGACGGTCTGTCGGTCAGCGGCGCCGGCACCTGGATCCTCGCCACCGTGATCGTGTGGCTCGGCACCATCGTCGCCGGTGTCCTGTTGGCTCGCTTCGTGCTGAAACAGGCCGCCGACAGCGCCAAAGACTGACCTGGGCCGGTCGCCGCAGCTCAGTTGACGAAGCGTTGATCCGGCACGGACGTCGTGCTGATCAGCGCGTCGCACGCTGGAGGACATGCCGACACCGACGGAACAGGATCGCTGTCCGACACGGGGCGAATTCGGCCAGGACCGGCCGTCCACGCCGCTGCACGTGTCGGCGACGTCCGACGACGGGCGGCATCTCTCGATCTCGGCGCACGGGGAGATCGACGCGGACTCGGCCCACCTGCTCCGGTCGCCGCTCGTCGGCCACGCGTACGACTCCGTGGACGTGGACTGCCGTGGGGTCGAGTTCATGGGTCTGGCGGGCATCGACGAGTTGCTGTCGATCGCCGTGCGGTACCGCCTCCGTGTCGTGCCGTCCCGGGCCGTGCAGCGGGTGGTCGACCTGTGTGGAGTGGCCGACCTGTTGTCGCTCGTGCCCCCGCCCGCCACCGCGTCGGACCTGCGGCGGAGCGCAGTGTGGGATCCTCTCCGCGTCGACCGACCGGGCCTGGCGTCATGACGATGACGAGTTCGTCGGTGCCGGGGCAGGTACCGGAGGAGATGTCGGCGACGGTGAATGCGTTGTTCGCCGTGGGACTCGAGCTGGCTGCGGTCCGCTGCCTCGTCGACGGCGACGCGGGTCGCCGCATCGACCGGGCCATCAGGCACCTCGACGATGCCATCTCCGACGTACGTTGCCTGCTCGACGAGTCGAGCCCGCCGCCCGCGTCGACCGGTACGTCGAGTGAACGTCGACGGGACAGGACCTGCGCCGACGCCTGCGCATTCGCCGATCCGGTCTGGGAATGACCCGGCGGTGGCGCCGCGGCGTCGCAGCGGCGAAACTGTTGCCGTGAACGGGTTCGCACTGCTCGTCGGCGATGACGGCATGCTCTCGACGTCACCGAGCTCGGACGGACGCGCGTGGGCCTCGAACAGTCCGGACACGACGTCGAGATCGACAGGAGAACAGCGATGAGCGCCTCGGACGATCATGAGATCGAACAGCTGCACCACCGTTTGAGCGACCTGATCGGGCGCGTCGGCCAGGGCGCAGATGCCCGTGAGCTCGCCGCCGAAGCCCTCGAGGAGCTGGCGGTCGTGATCGAGGAGATGCAGGCGCAGAACGCCGAGCTCCAGGCCAGCCGGCGGGCAGTCGTCGAGCAGACCGAGCGCTACCGGCACCTGTACGAGAACGTCGCGGACGGCTATCTGATCACCGATGCAGAGGGCATGATCCGCGAGGCCAACATGTCCGCCTGCGAGATGTTCGGCGCACCCCGCTCCGCCGTCGTCGGCGAGCCGTTGTCGGACTTCATCGTCTCCGACGATCGGTCGGCGTTCTACACACAGCTCAACCGCGTCCGGAACGCCGGGCCGGGTGGCCACGTCACCATGAACCTCAGCGTGCGTGACCACGAGACGGTCCCGACCAACCTCCGCGCCACGCACACAGGACCGCAGGACGGCGGCTCCGACGCGATCACGTGGCTGCTGCGCGACCGTCGCCACGATCTCGTGACCGAGGAGCTCCGCAGCAGCGAGGAACGCCTGCGCTCGCTGTTCGACACGGCGCAGGTCGGCATCGTCCTGTGCGACACCTCCGGGGAGATCGTCTTCTCGAACAGGTACGCCGACCGCGCACTCGACCGACGGCGGGACGTCACCACGCTCCCCGATCGGATGTCGACGATTCATCCGGACGATCGTCCTGCAGTCGAGGAGGCGATCCGTGCGGCTGCCGCGCGAGGAGCATCGTCGTCGCTTCGGTACCGGGTGATCCACAGAGCTGCCGGCGCCGAGGCGGACGACGTCGGCCCCGACGACATCGTGTGGCTCGATCACAGCGTGGTTCCCTACGTGGAAAACGGGGATGTGACCGGGACCGTGTCGACGCTCGTCGACGTCACGGCCGAGGTGTCGGCGATGACCGACCTCTCGACCGGCCGCGACTTCACCGAGGCGCTGCTCGACACGGCAGGTGCACTCGTCGTGGTGATCGATCCGAAGGGACGTGTGCTGCGCTTCAACAAGGCCTGCGAGGAGGCCACCGGCTTCACCGCCTCGGAGATCGTGGGATGCCGCCTCGTCGACTGCCTGGTCCCGCCTGAGCGCCGCACTGCAGCTTCGGCCCGACTCGACGAGATCCGGTCGGCCGACGCAGCGGAGAAGACGGGCACCCTCGAGGGTGACTGGGTCACCGCCGACGGCGGACGTCGCCGGGTCTCGTGGACCTACACCTCGCTGGCCGACTCCTCCGGCGCAGTGACGGCGACGATCGGGACGGGCATCGACGTCACCGAACAACGACTGCTCGAGACCCGTCTCGCACAGACCGAGCGGCTCGAGTCGATCGGGCGGCTCACGTCCGGTGTGGCACACGACTTCAACAACACGCTCACCACGCTCCGCCTGCGTATGGAACGGTTACGGAACCGTCACGACGATCCCCGGAGCCGAGACGACCTGGCTGCAACCGAAGCGACGATCGATCGGACACAGCACCTGATCGGCGATCTGCTGTCGTTCAGCCGCCGCGGTGCCTCCGCTCCCGTCCGGTTGGACGTCAACGCCGAGGTCGTCCGCGTGACCGGGATCCTGCGGGAGTTGTTCCCGGACGCCATCGCCATCGAACTCGACCTGAGTGACGACCCCTGTGCGGTCGTGATCGATGCGGCACGCTTCGAGCAGGCGCTGACCAATCTGGCGATCAACGCCCGTGATGCCATGGGCGACGACGGCACGCTCACGTTCGCCACGGCCATCGAGACGATCCGCCCCGATGCGCCGGTCGATGCCCGTGTACCGGCCCAGCTGCTGCCGGGTGACCACGTCGTCCTCTCGGTGGCCGACACCGGCGCCGGGATCGACCCCGAACACGTCCCGCACGTCTTCGACCCCTATTTCACGACCAAACCTCCCGGACGCGGGACCGGCCTGGGGCTGGCCACCACCTACGGCACGATCACCCAGAGCGGCGGTGCGATCCTCGTCGAGAGCCAGCCGGGCCACGGCACCACGTTCCGGGTCTGGTTGCCGCTCGCCACGGACGCCTCCGGCGAAGAACTCGACGCCGGTGCAGTGCCGGCATCAGGAACGACGGTGGTGGTGGTCGACGACGACGACGACCTCCGCCACGTACTCGTCGACGAGTTGACCGCACTCGGCTACCGCACGCTCGAGGCATCCGATGCGGCCACTGCGCTCGACCACGTCGACGAACCCATCGACCTGCTGGTCAGTGACGTGCAACTGCCCGACCTCGACGGCCACGAGATGACGGCTCGGCTGCTGTCCAGTCACCCGGAGATGCGCGTGGTGTACATCTCCGGCGCACCGTCCGACCAGCTGCGCTGCGTGCTCCCGCCGGACGTGGACATCCTGCCGAAGCCGTTCAGCATCGACGACCTGCTCGATGCGATCGATCGGGCTGGATGACGTGGGCTATCTCGACGCCCGACCGACCGGGGCGAACCGGTAGCCGACCCCACGCACCGTTTCGATGAAGTGCTCGCGATCGCCCGGATCGAGCTTGCGCCGGATCCGGTAGATGTGCTCCGCCACCGTGTTGTCGTCCTGCCACCGATCCGACGATCCCCACACGTGACGCAGGAGTTGGCTGCGCGTGTACACCCGGCGCGGCGAGTGGGCCAGGAACACCAGCAGGTCGAACTCCTTGGGGGTGAGGGCCACGGGGCGGCCGCGGATCGACGCGTCGTGTGTCGCCTCGTCGATGACGAGGTCGCCGAACGCCATCACGTCGGCGGGTGCCGACGATCGACGTCGCCGCACTACGGCGTTGACCCGGGCGACGAGTTCGCGGCCACCGAACGGCTTGGAGATGTAGTCGTCGGCACCGAGGTCGAGTCCGACGACGCGGTCGGTCTCACCGGATCGCCCACTCAGCACGATGACCGGTGCCACCGAGCTCTGGATCATCTCGGTGAGCAGGTCGAGCCCGCTCCGGTCGGGCAGACCGAGGTCGAGCAGGATCACGTCGGGACGCAACTGGGTGAGCATGTCCAGGGCGTCGCACCCGGTGCCCGCCACGTGGACCACGTAGCCGCTGTCACCGAGTAGATCGCGCACGGCGTCACAGACGTCTGCATCGTCGTCGACGACGAGCACTTCACCGGCCATCGGGGCCATCGGCGGAGTTTACCTCTCATCGACGTGGTGGCCGGACCTGTCGACAACTGGCGGCGCCACGATGCGAGGAAGATCCCTATCGAACGCACGTGATCACATCTGGGTTCCCGGGTCGGCGGGCTCGACGACGACGCGATCGGCGTAGGCGGCCGTGAGTGCGTCGCCGGCGGTGGCGAGGCCATGACGTGTGGCACTCGCCGCCCCGGCGCCGCAGCCGAACGCCAGCAGCTGTGCGCCGGAGAGACCGCGCCGCATGCCGACGGTGAACGCTCCGGTCATGGCGTCACCCGAGCCCCGGTGATCGGCGGCAACCACCTCCGGTGTCGTCGCCGTCATCGCCGTACCGCCGAGGATCGCCAGCGCCGGTCGCTCCCCCCGGGAGAGCACGACGTCGCCGACATCGCGGTCGAGCAGGCTGCGCAGCACGCCGAACGCAGCGGCATCGTCGAGACATCCGTGTCCGTCCTCGGCGAGGTCCTCGTCGCTGACCTTCAGCAGGTCGATGCGACCCCCGTCGAGAAAGGCGTCGAGTTCGTCCCCGTGCAGGTCACCCACCACTCGGACACCTGCGGCCCGGATGTCGGCGCCGAGGCGCTGGTAGAACGACGGCGGGATCGACTGCACGTGCGGACGACCGGTCACGACCAGCAGCCCCGACCGCAGTGCATGGGTGAGCACGACGGAGAACAGGTCGTCGAGTTCGTGACGGGTCAGGGGCCCAGGGGTGTTGGCAGCCACACGTTCCCGCCGGCCGCTTCGACGATCGTCGACGTATGCGGGATTGACCCGCACGACCGGCACGGCGGCGAGCGTGACCGCTTCGCGCTCGATCAGCGCGTCGAGAACGCGTCCCGGTTCGCCGCCGACGGGCGTGCACAGCACGGTCCTGGCACCGAGGATCGCCGCCGCCCGAGCGATCCAGAGACCCTGGCCGCCGGCGTGGAAATGGATGTCGTCGCTGCCCGACGAATCGGATTCGATCGTGACCGTCAGCGTCGTGCCCGCGGCGAACACGGCGACGTGCTCGCCGTTGTGGCTGCGCAGCGGCCGGTCGGGACTCATGCCCGGCGGTGCTACCCACTCGCGGCTCGATCAAACCGGTCGACGGCCGAGTGCGGCTGCAGCGATCGGCTCAGGAGGCTGCGACGTGCGCTGTGGCGACGGTGCCGTGCGGGTGTCGTGCGGGTGTCGTGCGGCGACGTGGAGGCGTGTCGCCTCGATGTGGGAAGCCCACAGGCCGAAACCGCGAACGGGCAACGCCGGCGGGCGGAGTGCTGCGAACGGGTCGTCGATGCCCGGTCCGTCGTCGGCCACCTCGATGAAGACCTCGTCGCGCTCGTGCCAGTAGCGGACGTCGGCTCGCCCGCCGCCGTGGATGATCGCGTTCGTCACGAGTTCGCTGGCGATGAGCCTTGCACGCTCGAGGATCCCCGGTGCCAGGACGTCGTCGAGACGTCCGAGCGCGTGGCGGGCGGCCGCGGGCCGGGTCACCTCGTCGAGAGCGAGGTCCGCGGCACGCTGGGGCAGGCCGACCGGGGAGGGCAGTAGCCGTTCGACGTCGCAGCGACCGGGCGTGTGGCCCTCGCCGATGTGCTCCGCATGTTGGCCAGGTCGGCGACGGCCGGGGAGATCGCCGGCCGTCTGTACGTGTCGGTCAACACGGTCAAGTGGCACAAGGCGAACATCTACCGCAAGCTCGGCGTCAGCGGGAGCCGCCTGGCCGTCGAGCGGGCGGTGGAGCTGGGCGTGCTCGACCTCTCCGATCAGCCCTGAACGGTTCGGACTCGACTCGGCGCTGTCACCGGGGGGCTTGGCCCCGGGCAAGTGCGGCGGTCGCACGGCCCGTTCTCGGGGTCGTACGCCGTTCAGCCGTTCGATCTGTCGACGACAAGCCGACCGTGTCGGATCACGTGGCTCAAAGAGGTCTCGTGTTCGGCAAAAGCTGTGAGGTCGTCGAGTGGGTCGATGTCGGAGATGACGACGTCACCGAACGCACCCGGCTTGAGGACGCCGATCAGGTCGTGCATGTGGCAGAGCTGGGCATTGACCTTCCACATCGAGCGGAGCACCTCCACGTTGGGTTGGACGCTTGCTCGGATGGCGAATTCTTCGTTCTGTCGTGGTTGCGCCTCGCCGATGAGATCGGTGCCGAAGCCGAGGGTGATGCCTGCGTTGTGGGCTCGTTCGAGTGACTCGAGACCGGAGTCGAGGACGACGGTGTTCTTGGCGAGGTTTGCTGCGGGCAAGCCGAGCTGGCGGCCGATGTCGTTCATGGCGTGGTAGGTGACCAGCGTTGGGACGACGACGGCTCCGGCGGCGGCGATCCGTGCGGCGGTTTCATCGTCCATGAGGTTTGCGTGTTCGATGCAGTGCACGCCTGCGTCGACGGCCATGGCGATTGCTTCGGGTGTGTAGGCGTGTGCTGAGACGTAGGTCTGGCGGTGTTCGGCCTCGGTGACGACGGCGTGGATCTCGTCTGGGGTGTATTGGATGCTCTCGAGCGGGTCGGTTGGTGAGGCAACGCCACCGGAGACGTGAATCTTGATGAAGTCGCTGCCGTCGCGCAGCAAATGTCGCGCTGCCTTTCGGACGGCGTCGACGCCGTCGGCCACGATCGACATCACGTTCGAGTCGAGCAGGCAGCCGCAGCTCGCTACGTCGATTTCGCCTGATCGCGGGTCGCCGTGCCCACCGGTTTGGGTGAGCATCATCCCCGCTCGGACGATACGCGGCCCGGTCGTCGCGCCGTCGCGGATGGCGGCCATCAGCCCGTTGACGTCGCCGCCGAGGTCGCGCACGGTTGTGAAGCCCCGCTCCACGGTTGCCTTTGCGAGTCGCGCCATGACGATGCCGAACTGGACCTCGGACCACGATGCGAGGGCATGGAAGTTGAGTGTGGCCAATCGGAAGTGGACGTGCCCGTCGATGAGACCGGGCAGTACGTAACGGCCGCCGGCGTCGATGTCGATGTCGGCATCGCCGACAGAGTCATTCGAGACATCGACGATCACTCCGTCTTCGATCACCAGTGTCTGGTTCTCGGTGTAGGTCATGGTGTCCGTGTCGAGCACGGTGCCGTTGCGAATCACGGTTCTGATCGAGCCGGTCGCGAAGGGCGTGTCACTGGACATCAGTTGCTGCTTTCTGTTGTTGATTCGCTGATCGTTGCGTTGATGATCGGAACCGGGTCGGTGAGAATCTCTCCGATGAGCAGCTCGACCGGGCTCGCGCCGCTTCGTTCCTGCATCGAGCATCTCGATGTGGGGAATCGGGTCGGCAGTTGCGGTGAACAGCGGAGCGAGTGGCCCGCCCTGGATCAACCGGTGTCGACTGTCGACTCCGAGGGCCGTGGACCGATAGAACGCCGCCCCGTCAAAGTGTCCAGCCTCGACGAGTTGGCGTACGAATCGCGTGGTCTGCGGGGCCTGGGTCTCGTGGAGCCGGATTCCAATGGAGCCGACAACGGTGTTCACCACAAGCCGTGACGACCTCATGTCGGTTCCGTCGAGAGCATCACCTGCAACGTTGCGCGGCTGAGCATCGACAGTTCGAGACTCGGGTCGGGTTCAGCCGACGGCAGTTGGCGCTGGACGAGCATGCCGAGCAGATGCGATCGAGCGAACCGGCGGGCATCGGCCAGTCGACCATCGGGAACACCAAGATCAGCGAACGACTCGCTCCACAACCTGTCGAGGC
The DNA here is from genome assembly GCA_041686315.1 of Ilumatobacteraceae bacterium. Classification (GTDB taxonomy): domain Bacteria; phylum Actinomycetota; class Acidimicrobiia; order Acidimicrobiales; family Ilumatobacteraceae; genus Sva-07. Next base: position 8,062 of record JAWLEC010000039.1, on the reverse strand, counting down.
GGTTGCGGACGGCTTCGAAGAGCGGTGACAACCGCGCATCGAGATCATCGCTGATGTTCGGATCGGACGAGATCAAGAACGCAGCACGGCACATCGGTTGCTGATAGGAGATCCACATTTCGCTCACGAGGGACCGGACCCGATCCGCTGCTGAAGTCGACTCATCAGGCGCCCGTTCCAAGCGCTCGACCAGGATGTTCCACCCGTCGGACACCACCGCGGTCATCAGATCGCTCTTGGTGGGGAAATGGTGTTGCAGCGCCCCCTTGGTGACTCCGGCACGCCGCGCGATTTCCATCAGACCGGCCGCAGGCCCCGTCTCGATCACCGCGTCGACCGTCGCACCGAGAACTGCTGCCGTCGTCACATCTCTTCGCTGCTTCTGTGTCCGCCTGGCGGGGACATGCGCGCACGGAGCCGATCTCATCTCACTAACATACCAGCCAGACGGCATGTATCGCTCACAACCCCGTCGCCAAGCGCCCGCCAATCCGGAGGGGACACCTCCTCAGGAAGCTTCGTCGAGTGCTCGACGTGTCCGGCTGACCGAGTCCGAGAGCGTGTCGGCCCGGGCACGGTCGCTGTCGCTGACGTTGGATGGGCGGGTCTCAGCAGCACGGGCTCGAGCCTCGGCCAGACGCTCGTCGCTCCAGCCCAACCGTTCGGCGATCTGCTCCAACGCCTCGACCTGCATGCAGCAAGGTGAGTCCGGCACGAGATCCCCGTGTCCGACAGCCCAGATCGCGAGGCCCCGCCTGGTGCGGATGTCGAAGTGGTCGGTCGTTGACTGCGTTGGGGCACGCATCCGCCTGCTGGCGCACTCGGTCCGCCCTGGACGTCGCAGCGAGGCCTACCCCAGCGCGACGGCGACCACGAAACCGGCGATGGCGACCGGTATGGCGTAGCGCGTCCACCTGCGGATCGGGGAACCGATCCACGCCGCCTCGAACTGCGTCGACACCGCGAGGACGAACCCGACGAACGCCGCCACCAAGGTCATCAGCGCCACGAGGGCACCGAGTAGGAACCCCGGTATCCAGACCGCGCTCAGCACCCAGACGGCGACGAGTCGGCGACGGGCCTGCTGCAACGTGCCGGGCGCGTAGATCACGGAGAGATCGGGCGAGTCACCCCGTTGCGCTGCGAGCGCGTCGGCTCGCAGGACATGCATCAACCCACTCACGCCACCGCTCATGCCGCCGCCGAACATTGGGACAAGCTACCGCGCCGCCGTCAACACGAACGCGAGCGGCACCGATGTGCTCGGCCACCCGCTCGAGATTGTCGCTCAGTCGATCGAGCGGAGGCGGAGCCCCCTGATCAGCTCGAAGTGCTTGCGGTTTCGAGTCACGACACCGAGGCCGTGCTCGAGCGCAGTCGCAGCGATCAGTGCATCAGGGAGTCGAGTTCCGAACTCACGCCCGATCCTCCCGGCTCGCTCAGCGATGGCGCGGTCAACCATCACCTCTCGGAACGGAGCAAGCAGCTGCGAACACAGATCTGTGGCCGAGTTGCCCGCGAACAGCTCGGCTCGGGTGACGACCGAGTAGTGGACTCGGTGACGTCTCGGGCGGAACTCGCTGGCGCCACGCAGGTGGTCGATGAAGACGTCGGTGTCGACGAGCAGGTCAGCCACGAGCCCACGAGTCACGCGAGGGAGCGGCGGCATCGGGCACGGCGCCGAACGTCGATGCGAGGGCTGCGTCGGCATCGGGGAGGTCGTCGAGGTACTCATCGAGTGCTCGGCGGATGACCTGTGCCATCGTCAGGCCTTCGGAGGCGGCGACGCGATCGACTCGTTCCCGTTGCTCTTCGGTCAGGTACACCTGTGTCCTTGTCGATGGCATACATCTATCGTATACAGCGCGTAGCCGTGCGACCTGCGCGTACCGTCGGAACCATCGCGACGATCGTCACCACACTGCGAGCCTCGACCTGCTCGAAACGCATCCCGGGCCACTGATCGTGCCCACCCTCTTCAAATCCACGGAGGGCACCCAGACGTCGCCGGGCTCCTGACCGAGCGGCACTCAGCCGGCGGCTCTCGACTGGCACCGGGCGCCGTGTTCTACCAGTCGAGTTCGGTGTCGAGGTCGAGTTGAACGAGCTCGACCGCGTCATCTGCTGCGAGCTGGCCAATCACGGAGAACCCGGCAAGAAGCGTTCCGGACATCACCAGGGTTCGGTAGTCGTCACGCTCGGCGATCAGCCGCGGCACGTCACCGAACTCGACTGCGAAGCGTCAGCGACCGAAGTCTGTCAGGATCGCCGGATGTCCACGACGCTCCTCGGTGAGATCTATGACGACATCGTCGAGCGCAATCCGGCGCAGCCCGAGTTCCATCAGGCTGCAGCGGAGGTGCTCGAGTCGATCGGGCCGTCGATTGCGAAGCATCCGGACTTCGCGGAGCAGAAGATCATCCAGCGGATCTGTGAGCCGGAGCGTCAGGTGATCTTTCGTGTGCCGTGGCAGGACGACAGCGGTGTGGTGCAGGTGAATCGGGGGCAAGGGGATCGCGTGGGGTGGCTCGTTGGTGCGGACCGAGGCGACCGGGTACGGAGCGGTGTTCTTTGCCGAGCAGATGATGCGGGCCCGACAGCGCGATCTCGACGGCGCCGCGTGTGTGGTGTCTGGTTCCGGGAACGTCGCACTCCACGCCATCGAGAAACTCCAGCAGGGGCGCGAGCGATGCTGGCGCTCGGTCTCACGTGACCACGTGCTCGTCGAGCCGACCGTGGAGTGGTGGGGCTAGATTTCGGCCGATGCCGACGCACCGGTTCCTGAGATTCCAGCAGTTCCGGCGATGAGCCTCGTCGTGCGGGGCGCCCTGTGGATCGGGGTGTTCTTGGGTGTGACGATCTTGCCGTTGGTGTTCGCCGCCATCGGTGTCTCCGAGCCGGGACGGGGATTCGCCACCGAGTTCTCCGCCGCACTGGGTTTCGTGGGCCTGTCGTTGATGGGTCTCGAGTTCGCGCTCGTCGCACGGTTCCGTTCGGTCGCCGAGCCGTTCGGCAGCGACGCGCTGGTGCAATTCCATCGCCAGCTGGGCCTCGTCGGATTGGGGATGGTGCTGGTGCACATCGCGATCTCGGCGCCGTGGGATCTGGTCATCCGGCCCTTCGATGCGGACACCCCGGCGCGGGTGCGCTGGGCGCTGCTCGCCACGCTCGCACTGTTCGCGTTGATCGGCACGTCGGTATGGCGCTCGAAACTGCGGCTCAGATACGAGGTCTGGCACGTCATCCACGCCGTGCTCGCGGTGGTGATCATCGTCGCCTCGCTGATGCACGCCCTGCTCGTCGACTACTACCTCAACACCACCTGGAAGCGCGTCCTGTGGATCGCGATGATGGCTGCCTTCGGGGCAGTGCTCGTCTGGGTTCGCATCGGCAAGCCACTGCTGTTGTGGGGCAGGCCCTGGAACGTCGAACGAGTCACGCCGGAACGGGGACGGACCACTACGTTGACCCTCCGAGCCGAGGGGCACCGCGGCATCGACTTCCTCCCGGGTCAGTACGCATGGTTCGGCATCGGCCGATCCCCGTTCGGGCTGACCAAGCATCCGTTCTCGTTCTCGTCCAGTTCCGAGACCAGCGGTTCGGTCGAGGTCAGCATCAAGGCGCTCGGGGATTTCACCTCGACCGTCGGTGACCTGCCGGTCGGCACGAAGGTGTTCGTCGACGGACCCCACGGCGTGTTCAGCCCCGACCTCTACGAAGGACCAGGCTTCTGCCTCATCGCCGGCGGCGTCGGCATCACCCCGACGATGAGCATCCTGCGCACCTTCGTCGACCGGGATGACCGCCGACCGGTCCTCGCGATGGTGGCGAGCAACAACTGGGACGACATCACCTTCCGAGAGGAACTGGACGAGATCGCGCAACGCGACAACGTCACACTGGTACACACCCTCAGTCATCCACCCGACGACTGGGCTGGCGAACGAGGACGTATCGACGCAGCCATGCTCAGCCGCTACCTCCCGAACGGATCGCATCGATGGCAGTTCTTCATCTGCGGACCCGATCCGATGATGGACGCCATGGAACACGCATTGCTCGAACTCGACGTACCCGACAGCCGCATCCACACCGAACGATTCGGTTGGGTCTGAGAGAGGTCCGACACATGCGACATGCACTCGTCAGCCGGATGGTCGTCGGCATCACCGGACTCCTCGTCGCCGCCGCTCTGGTCTTCGCTGCCATCCAAGGCTGATCCACAGTCCCGTCGGCACTCTGAGGTAGTCGCGGCCAGACCTCGGCATGCGTTCAGCATCCGGTGATCGTGCATGCGACGGCGAAAGGAATCGAGTTGGTCGCGATGTTGGCCAGGCTCATCGACGACGACTCGACACCCGAGAGGTAACGCTCGGCGGAGCAGCCTCCGAAACCTGAGCGAGAACGGCACGTATGCGATCGGCGAGGTGCGCAAGATCGTGCAGCGAACCTTGGCTATCGGAGCCTCGAGATCACTGGTTCGAATTGCTCGTGGTCTCTGACCACGAACTAGCTGATTCCCCAACGTTGCCGGCAGCGTTCGAGCTTGTCGGCGATCTCGTTACCGACCAACCGCCCCAGACCGTCCGGAAACGGCACGTACATCGGAGCGTTCTCGGCCTCAAGGTGCTCGGTATCGCTCAGTCCAACGGCGATCGATGATCGAGCGCGGTCACGCCGGGCAGACCGTCGAAGGCATGGCGGTCAGCGCTCACGACCGTGCGCCCGGCAGCGGCGGCAGTGGCGGCGATGATCAGGTCGTGGGCGCCACGGGGCCGACCCGCCCGTCGCACGGCGACCAGCAGGCTCGCGTGTCGCATCGCAACGGCCTGGTCGTACGGCAAGATCGGGATCGAGGCGGCGATCTCGTCGACGAATGACTGTCGCCGGGCCCGTTGGCGCGCCCCCGCCAGTTCCACGCCGACAGCGAGTTCGGCAAGGGTGACCGCTGCGATGGCGACGTCGTCGTCATCGTCGATCAGGTCGTCGAGTTCGGGGGCACCTCGTTCGGTGTCGATGAGGAAGGTGGTGTCGAGCAAGAGGAGCGTCACGGGCGGTTCTCGACCTCGAGCAGATCGCGCACCTCGTCGAGGTCGTGTGCCCATCGAGCATCGGGACGGTTCCGGCGAAGCAGGGCCTTGGCGTCGCAGCCGCGGCCCCGCGTGATCGGTTCGATGTGAGCCACGGCCCTGCCGCGACGCGTGATCGTGTACCGCTCGCCATCGTGCTCGACGGCGTCGAGGAGGTCAGCGAACTTGCGAGCTGCTTCGGTCGCAGTGACTTCGGACATGCGAATCAGATTATCAGATTCAACAGAGATCGGTGTTCGCCTCGTCGTCGACCCGCACATGTCACCATTGCTCCCCAGCCGGACCGAGCCGAGCAGTACGGCACATATCGCTCAGATGGCGAGCGAGCCGGGCGCTCGGTATCGCTCGTGTCATCGACGTCGGTAGACGTCACCTCGGTGTTCGATCCTCAACACGATGACCTCACGAGCGTCGTCGTCGATGCGGTACCGCACGCGATACGTGCCGCGCCTGGCGCTGTGCACGCCGGCCAGTTCATTGCGCAAGGCTCGACCCACCCGTCGTGGGTTCTCGATGAGCGGCCCCGTGATGAAGTCGATCACGGCGGTGGCGATTGCTTCGGGCAGTTCCTCCGCGAGCGCCCGAGCGGCCGGACGCGCCAGGACGAGTTCGAACGGCCCGTCGACCATCAGGACGATGTCGGACGGAGCGACCGCACCGCGTCGACACCTCTCACCACGTCACCTGTCGCGACTGCCGCTTCTGCCTCGGCAAGTGCCTGAACCGCCTGTGTGTCACCGAGGATCGCCAGTGTCTCCTCGAGACTGTCGAGGTCGTCGGGGCTGATCATCACCGCCGCCGGTCGGCCATTGCGCGTGACCACGATCCGTTCGTGCTCCCGATCGACCCGATCGACGAACTCGGAGAACCGGTCCTTCACGTTTCGAAGCGAGTCAGTCGTCATGGTCACGATTGTGCCACACGCGGTCGTCGGTGGCAATGGCTCGTGGCCGTGGCAGCTCTCGTCCAGTTGGCGGCGTTCGCATTTGCGATTCTTCCGAGACTCGGCGGTGCCAGCTGCTGAGCACCACCGTGTGTCGATCCCGATGCCGAACGGTCCGTGATAGTGCGGCGCGACGCTGGGGCATCGCGATGCGGCGTGCTCGCACCGGAGTCCCGGGGGTTGTGCGGACGTCCTCGGCGACGTACCGCTCGCGAGTCGAACCAGCGCGTTGCGTATATGCTACACCCATGGTTGACGCAGCACTGCTGGTCCGTTCCGCCCGCGAGCGAGCCCACATGTCCGCTCGCGACCTGGCTGCTGCATCAGGTGTCTCGGCATCGACGGTGACCCGGATCGAGCGTGGCGAGGTCAATCCGACCGTCGTGATGCTCGAGCGGCTACTGCAGGCATCGGGAAACCAACTCGACGTGGTCGTCTCACCGCGACCACTGCGGCCGACGCTGGCCGAGTTGCGCTCGCACCGGAACACGATCATCGGCATCGTCGAGTCGTTCGGCGGCAGCAACGTGCGCGTGTTCGGATCGGTCGCACGTGGCGACGCCCGCAACGACTCCGACATCGACGTGCTGATCGACGTCCCAGCCGGCACTGGCCTGATCACCATCGAGCGCATCGCCGAGGCGATCGAAGCGGCCGTGCCGTGGCGAGTCGACGTCGTGACAAGCGGCGCTGCGCACGGCCGGATGGCACATATCCTCGACGAAGCAGTCGAGCTGTGATCGACGATCGACGACGGCTCGACGACATCGTCGCTGCAACCGGCGACGCCGCGCTCATCGTCCAACGCGGTCGGGCAGCTTTCGATGCCGACCCGCTGGTCGTGCGGGCAGCGAAGAACAGCGTCACCGAGATTGGCGAAGCGACCAAGGCGCTGTCGTTGGACACCACCGACGCGATCGCTGACGTCCCCTGGCGCGCCATCGCGGGCATGCGCGACCGGACGATCCACCGCTACCCCGAGGTCGACCTCGACGTGCTGTGGGACACCATGGAACACGACCTGCCTCACCTCGAGCAGCAAATCCGCCAGCACCTCGACGACACAACGCCCGAAGACGCTGACTGATCCCACCGTCCGAGCCGCCCGTAGCCCCAGCTGCTGCAGCCCCGTCCGACGAGTGCAGCACGGCACGTATCGATCGGCCGGATCCGGTTCGGGACCCACGCGATAATCCCGTCGCGAAACGTTCTCGTCCGCGCCGCATCGCCGGCGATATGCGCACGTGAACTGCAACAGTTCGCCGATTCGCATCGTGATATCATGATGTCATGGCCAAGCAGACCACCGTTCGGTTGCCCGACGACCTCGCCGACGACGCCGAGGCCGTCGCCCGGGTGCGAGGCGACAGCGTCAACCAGGTCATCATCGACGCACTCGCCGCCGAGATCGAACGCGTCCGCGCCGACGACGACTTCACCGCCCGAGCCAAGAAGTTGCTCGAGCGTGACCGGGAGATCCTCGACCGCCTCGCCAAGTGACCCGGTATCTCAGCCTTGCTGAGTTCTGGTACCTCGCCGAGCACGTCACCGGCATCAGCGCGGCAACGCTGATCAGAGCCAGCCGCGTCGAGCTCGCCGACTCAGCCCTTCACGCGCCGCAGGCCGGCTTCGGCGACACCGACTTCTACCCCGACGTGTACGACAAGGCCGCAGTGCTTGCATGTCGGGTCGCCTGGAATCACCCGCTGCCCGACGGCAACAAGCGAGCAGCGTGGGCCTGTCTCGTGCTGTTCATCGATCTCAACGACGGGTCATGGAACGACGAGCAACCCGGCACCGACGACGCCGTCGTGGCAATGCTCGCCGTCGCGGCACGCGAGGTCGACGAGACCTGGCTTGCGAGCTGGCTTCGCGAACGGGTCACCCTCCGAACCTGAGCCGAGATGCCACTCGGTAATGACCGATCGAAACCGATCGCGTTCGGCTGGTAGATCCTCGACGTTGTTATCGAGTGCTCGACTTGGGCCTGATTGATGATGGAAGGGCGTTGCGGCGGTTGTCGTAGCGT
>JAWLEC010000196.1:0-5091 GCA_041686315.1 Ilumatobacteraceae bacterium | reverse complement strand
CCGTCGAGCAGGCCCCCGTCAGCAGCCTGCAACCCTGTGCACCGCTGGGGAGGCAGGCCTCCCAGCATGGGCGTAATCTCGACGGTCGTGCAGGACCTGGTCCTCGACGACGTGACCAAGACGTGGCCGGGGGTGGCGCCGGCGGTGGACCACCTCGACCTGACGGTGCCGGCGGGGCAACTGGTCGGGCTCGTCGGGCCGTCGGGCTGCGGCAAGAGCACGGTGCTGCGGATGCTCGCCGGCTTCGAGGTGCCGACGTCGGGGCGGGTGCGGCTCGGCACACGCGACATCACCCGTCTCGACTCGCGCGAGCGCCACTTCGGTCTGGTGACCCAGCAGAACCAGCTGCTGAGGCACCTGTCGGCGGCCCGCAACATCAGCATGCCGCTGGAGCTGCGCGAGAACGGCCCCAGGGTCGCCGAGATCGACCGTCGGCTGCAGCGTGAGGCCGGCCAACTCGGCATCGAGCACCTCCTCGATCAGCAGGCGAGCCGTCTGTCCGCAGGACAGAGCCGGCTCGTCCAACTGGCGCGTGCGGTCATCGGTGCTCCGGTGGCGTTGCTGATGGACGAGCCGCTCGCGTTCCTGGAGGATCAGGTCCGGCTCCGGCTGCGCAGCGAGATCGTGCGGCTCCACCACGAGCGTGGGCTCACCTCGCTGCTGGTGACGGCCAGCCAGCACGACGCGATGGCGATGTGCGACCGCATCGCCGTGCTCTTCGAGGGCCGCCTCGAGCAGTACGCAACCCCGGCCGACGCCTACGGCAGACCGGCAACGGTGGAGGTGGCCAGGTTCTTCGGCGAGCCGCCGATGAACATCGTGACGGGGCGGGTCGACGCGAGCGCCGGGATCAGGCGGGTTCGTGTGCTCGGCCGCTGGGTGCCGGTGCACACCACCGAGGTCGATGCGTACCACGGGCGCGACGTGGTGGTCGGTGTGCGCCCCGAGGATCTCGTGGCGGGTGCTCGCAGCGACGACAGCGTCGAGGTGATCGTGATGACGACCGAGTCGATCGGCTACCAGGCGACGGTCAACGCGTCGACCGCCGACGATGTCCGTGTCGACTGTGTCGCCCGCGGTCCGGCGCCGCGGCCAGGCACCGTGCTCCACCTCAGGATCCCCGCCGATCGGCTGCACTTCTTCGACCCGGCGACCGGCCTCGCCGTCTTCCACCCGCCGAACTGACCGGCCACACCGGCGGTCCGCTGAGGGCCGGTGACGACGTAACGGCGGACTCGCCGATCGTCAGTCCTCGACCCGTTCGAACCGGCTGACGCGATGGATGCCGAAGTCCGACTCCTCGTGGAGTGCCCGCTGCAGCGTGACGCGATGCGGGAAGCGGGCGTCGAAACGTGCCTGCAGCTCTCGTTGGAGATGGTCCTCGCCGACCTTGCGCCACGATTCGATCGACTCCCACACGAAGATCAGCACGACCCGTCCCGGGTGGGCGTCGTCGAGCCACACCTCCTTCGACAGGAACGGGATGTGGTCGGTGCCGGTGATCTCGGCCTCGCCCAGCGTCCAGACCTCGTGGTCGACCTCCAGGAAGTCGTCGACGTGCTCGGGGTCGACCTCGAAGACGAGCACCTCGACCGGGAGACGTTCGCCCGACCGATAATTGAAATCAACGGACACGATTTCCGACCGTACCCCGACGAACCATCCTCACGATCGACGGGCGTCGGTGAGGACCGGCCAGGCGGCGAGCCCGAGACGCGGGATGCGCCGCTGGCGGAGCACCTCGAACCCCGCGCCCTCGACAGCGGTGCGCAGCGACCGTGGCGGGAGGGCCTTGATCTCCGCGCCGCCGAGGCCCGACGCTGCCCGCAGCATGCGGTCGCCGAGCCGTGTCACGGTGGCGATGGAGGCGATCAGCAGCCGCCCGCCCGGGCGGAGGAGGCGAGCGAGGTCGTCGAGCACCTGGCCCTGGTCGGGATACCAGTGGAATGACTCGGTGCACACGACGGCGTCGATCGAGCCGGTGCGCACCGGCAGGGCGAGTGCGTCGCCGCGCACGTGGTGCGGCAGCGGACCGTCATGATCGGAGGAGGCGGCGGCTTCGCCGAGCATCCCCGCGGACAGGTCGACGCCGACGACGGCCGCCCGCGCGAACCGTTCGGCCAGGCGTCGCGTGAGTTGCCCGGTGCCGCAGCCGAGGTCGAGCACGACGTTCGGGTTCTCCTCGTCGAGACACTGCACGACGGCGTCGTGGACCGGGCGGTACGTCGACCGTTGGAGCTCGAGGCGGTCGTAGGTCTGCGACCACCGGTCGAACAGCGACGTCGTTCGGGAGGAACGGGGCACCCGACCAGCCTGCCATGTCGGCCTGTGCGGTGGTTGCCGTCACGCTCTCGTTCGGGCCCGCTCGGCCTGCTGCGCCACGGAGGCGACGAGGTTCGCCGGCAGCTTCTGGTAGCCGTGGTGATCGAGCTCGAACGAGCCTCGACCTCCACTGATCGAGCGGAGGTCGATCGCGTACCGGACGATCTCGGCGGTGGGGACCAGGGCCTCGATCGTGGTGTGGGCGCCGTCGTCGTCGGTGGTGTTGCCCAGGATCTGACCGCGGCGGGAGTTGAGGTCGCCGAGCACGTCGCCGTGGAGCTCGGCCGGAACCTGGACGCGGAGTGCACTCACGGGCTCGAGCACCTCCACGCCCACCTCGGCGATGGCCGCCTCGAGGGCCATCGATCCGGCCATCTTGAACGCCATCTCCGAGGAGTCGACCGAGTGGTGTTTGCCGCCGGTGCAGCCGGACGGTGGCGACGCCGTACGGTGCTCGTGTTCGACCCGTTCGGCGTCGGGGAGATCGTCGGGTACGGCGGTCTCTCGGCGTGTCCGGTGTCGTAGACGAACGCGTGGTCGGCGGATCACGATCACTGTCAGACCCCAATCGTGATCGGCGCACTCCTGCGGTGGTTCGTGCGGCGGCGATCCTGCGATACTCCGCCGATGGGAGAGGCACCGGACTGGTTCGGGATCACACGGCGCAACGCTCGGTCGGTCCAGACGACGATCGGCTGGATCTTCTGGGATCCGGGGGCGGTGGAGCGCTACGCCGACCTGGGTCTCCCGAAGGACTTCGCCGGGCCGCTCGGCTACATGGCCGCTCGATGCGCACCACTGGCGGCTGCCGGCCCCGATGCCGTGATCGCCGCATTCGGTTCGATCAGCCCGACCGGTATCCGCGCCGCCTTCGACGTGCTCGACCACGATCCCGACCGGTTCGAGGCGTGCCGGCTCGCACGTGACGAGGCCGTCGTCGACGGTCTCCACGAGTACGCGCCGTCGATCGTCGAGCCGTTGATCGAGTTCGGGCCCGGGCTCTGGCCGGTCGTCGAGCAGCTCCCCGTGATGGGCCGGGTCTTCATGGCCGCGCACCTGGCGCTGCCGCGTCCGGACGACCCGCTGCTGTCCGGCTGGCATGCGGTGAACTGCATCCGGGAGTGGCGCGGCGACACCCACTGGGCGGTCGTCGTGGCGGCCGGGCTCACGCACCCGGAGGCGTCGATCCTGCACAACGCCCACGTGCACTACGACACCGACTGGCTGCCGAAGTCGCGCGGTGCGACGCCGGAGGAGATCGAGGCCGGCTGGAGCGCGCTCGTCCGCAAGGGTCTCGCCGAGATCGACGCCGACGGCGAGCGGCAGGTGTCCACCGAAGGTTTGGCGTTGCGAGCGCAGATCGAGGACGACACCGATCGTCTCACCACGCTGCCGTGGGAGCTGCTCGGCGACGAGCGATCCATCTGGTTCGCCGAGCGGTTCGAGCCGCCGTGCGAGGCCCTGCTCACCCGGGTCGACGTCACCGCCGGCGAGAACTACCAGCCGGCCTCACGCCTCCACGTCTGACACCGGCGTCGACGGGCCGGCCGGTTCCCTAGCTCGCCGCGGCGACCTGTACGGCCTGCAGGACGGCGACCAGCTGGTCGTTCGACGGGTCGTCGACCAGCTTGCAGGCGCATCGGACCTGGACCGTCCACGGCTCCGCCAGCCGCATGATCACACCGTCAGCGTTCTGGTTCACGAACGCCCCCAGTTCGGCAGGGCCGACCGGATCGCGGGCGAACATCTCCAGGTTCGCGTACAACGTGGGTTCGCCGTCGAAGCTGGCCTGCACGAAGTCGGGGTCGTCGTCACCCTGGCCCTGCCACGCGCAGTCGAAAGCGGTGTCGCCGCGTTCCGCGGTGATCACCGGCCCGGCCGTGGTCCCGAGAATCGCGCTGATCGGACTGGGATCGATGCGTTCGCACACCGTGATGTCGACCGGCGCGCCAGCCGGAGGCCCGGGGTCGTCCTGATCCTCGGCCGGGGGGACCGGCTCGGGTTCGGGTTGGCTGTCGCTCGGCGGTGGATCCGCGGGTTCGTCCGGCGCGGTGCCCTCCACGGGTTCGTTCTCTGCCGGCTCGGTGCCGTCCGCCGGTTCGGTTGCCGCCGACGGGGCATCGGAGTCCGAGGCGTCGTCGGAACCGCATGCTCCGAGCGCGGCGATCATCAGGACTCCCGCCACCGATGCAACGATCGACGAGCGGAAGCCGGAGTTCCCCTTCCACCGTGACGGCTCCGGCACGTGATCGGAATTGACGTCGACATCGATCCCCATGGGCGCGTCGATACCACAGGTGACTGGGATCGGTCGACCGATTTCGCCTCGCTGCGTGGGGCTGGTCGTCTGGTTGGCCGGCCGTGCGAGGGCGGGAGCACAGCCTCCGTAGGGTGGACGTCATGGAACAACGTGTGCTCGGAACCAGTGGATTGACCGTCAGCAGCCTCGCCCTGGGGACGATGACGTTCGGCGACGAGACCGACGAGGCCGGCTCGGTGGCCCAGCTCGATCGGTTCGTGGAGGTCGGCGGCACGCTGATCGACACGGCCGACGTGTACAGCGCCGGCACCTCCGAGGAGATCATCGGCCGGTGGCTCGCCGCACGTGGTGGACACGACGATCTGGTGATCGCCACGAAGGGCCGCTTCCCGATGGGCGCCGGCCCGCTCGATCGCGGCGCCGGCCGCCGTCATCTCCAGCGGGCCGTGGAGGCGAGTCTGCGCCGGCTGGGCGTGGACGTCATCGACCTCTACCAGGTGCACGGCTGG
>JAWLEC010000038.1:0-22529 GCA_041686315.1 Ilumatobacteraceae bacterium | reverse complement strand
CATCGCGTTGTAGAGGTGCGTCACGTAGGACAGTCCGGCGTCCCGGGCGGAGGCGAAGGCCGCGGGCGACATCGCCGTGTGCCCTGCCGACACCGCGATGCCGGCGGCGGCGAGTTGCCGGATGACGTCCACTGCGCCGTCGACCTCGGGAGCGACCGTCACCAGCGACACGACGTTGCTGTCGATCCATGCCGCGATCTCGTCGGAGGTCGGCGCAGTGATGTGCGCACCGTCGTGTGCGCCGAGGTGTCCGGGCGAGAGCAGCGGGCCCTCGAAGTGGAGCCCGAGCGGGGTGGCACCGACGGCATCGCGACGGGTCGGTTCGTCGTGCTCGCACAACGCAGCGATGGCAGCGTCACGTACGCGACGTGGAGCCGTCACGACGGTCGGCAGGAAGGCCGTGACCCCGTAGCGGGGGAGCACCCGGGCGACGCGCTCCACGGCACCGTCGTCGTCGGCGACCTCGGCGGTGAGGTCGGTGCCCCCTGCGCCGTTGCACTGGAGGTCGATGAAACCCGCTGCGACGATCGATCCCGTCGCGTCGAACACCGTCGCACCCGAGGCCGCCTCGTCGGGCGTTCCCGGGCCGGGCGTCGGCACGTGGCCGGCGTCGGTGTCCGCTGTGCCGGCGGATTCCACCGCTGCGATCCGGCCCCGGTCGATCAGCAGGTCGGTTCGGTGCAGGGCGCCGTCGATCAGCACGCTGCCACCGACGATGCGGTGGACGGTCGCTCCGATGGGCGCGGTCACGGCGTCACGGCCCGGGTCGAGGACGCGGATGCCGCGAACGTGGCGGCTCCGATCACGCCCAACTCGACGTCGGCGGGTGCGCACCGGAGGCGATCGGGCATCCGGAACGATGCGACGAGCGCGGACCGTGCCGCCTGCTGTTCGAGGCGCTCGCGCACCGGTTCGAGCAGCCGGTCGCCGAGCCGGCTGACACCGCCGCCGATCAGGACGTCTTCGACGTCGAGGAGCATCACGATGTCCTGTGCCAGCCAGGCGAGCGTGTCCGTGCAGTTCTCGCGGATCGTGGCGGCGCGGACGTCACCCGCGTCGGCGGCGTCCCAGAGCGCTTCGATGCTGGTGCCCTCCCGGCCCCAGGCGCGCAACATGGCCGCACCCGATGCCATCGTCTCGGCGCAGCCGACCTGGCCGCACCGGCAGGAGGTCCGGCCACCGGGAACCGGGACGTGCCCGATCTCGCCGGCGCCGACCCGGCCGCGCAGCAGCGCCCCGTCGAGGACGAAGCCGGCGGCGAGGCCGGTCCCCACGCTCACCAGTGCCAGCCCCCGGCTGCCCAGCCCGAGGTGCTGCACGGCCCCGAGTGCGGCGGCGTCGACGTCGTTGCCGAGTACGACCGGTACGTCGAGGGCCGACGCGAGCCGGTCGCGCAGCGGCGTCGATGACGAGATGCCGAGGTTCACGGCCATCGACAAGGCTCCCGTCGCCGGGTCGATGCGCCCCGGCACGCCGACACCCACGGCGTCGACGGTCCCGCCGAAGCGCGAGCGCATCGCGGCGATTCGTTCGAGCAGGTGGTCGGTGAGCGCGACGGCACCCGACGGTGTGGGTGTCGTCTCCACGGCGAGCACGTGCCCACCGACGTCCACCACACCGACTCGTGTGCTCGTGCCGCCGACGTCGACGCCGATCGTCGTGGCGTCGGGCGCCGTCGCGAGCGTGTCTGCCGTCGTCGGAGACGACACCGGCGTCATCCCTTGACCGCCCCGGCCGTGAGGCCGGTGGTGATCTTGCGCTGGGCGAACAGGAAGAAGATGATCACGGGGATCGACATCAGCGTGGAGCCTGCCATCACGCCGCCCCAGTCGGTGCCTCGTGCCCCTTCGTTGAAGGCCTGGAGCCACACGGGCAGCGTCTGGTTCTCCGGCCGATTCATGATGACCAGAGCGAACACGAACTCGTTCCACGCCTGGATCATCGCGAAGATCCCGGTGGCCACGAGCCCCGGAGCGACGAGGGGGAAGGTGACGCGCATGAAGGCGCCGAGCCGGCTCGCTCCATCGACGCGAGCAGCTTCCTCCAGCTCGACGGGGACACCGGCCACGAATCCGCGCAACGTCCAGATGGTGAAGGGCAGCACGAACACGAGGTAGGTGAGGGTGAGCCCGATGATCGTGTTGATCAGCTGCCAGCCGTCGAGCACGCGGAACAGCGAGATGATGAGCGCTTCGGCGGGAATCATCTGCACGATCAGGATCGTGGCGAGGAATCCGGTGCGGCCACGGAACCGGAAGCGGGCGACGGCGACTGCGGCGAGGAACGCCAGGGCGAGTGCGAGCACCACGCACAGCACCGTGACGACGAGGCTGTTGCGCAACGCCGTCCAGAAGAAGTCGCGTTCGAACACCTTGCGATAGTTCTGCAACGTGCCGGGCACCGGGAAGAACCGGGGGGTGCGGCTCTGGATCTCGCTGCCCGGCAGGAAGGAGGTGAGCACCATCCAGTACACGGGGAACAGGGCGCAGAACGCCACCAGAGCGCCGGTCAGGTTGATCCACACCCGCTTGGCCCTGGGTCTGGCGAGGCGTCGTGTCGGTGTGGCACGGCGGGGGAGCACGGCGGCGTCGGATCCGAAGGCCGGGGCCGGTGCCTGCTGGGTCATCAGCTCTCCTCTCGCAGGAGCGATCGCATGTAGAACAAGGTGAGCAGCACGGTGATGAGCACCATCACGATGGCGACCGCGGCGCCGGTGTCGAAGGCGTTCTCGCCGATGGAGATGCGGTAGGCGTACACACCGAGGAGGTTGGTGTCGCGTGACACGCCACCGGCTCGTTGCAGCACGAAGATCTGGGTGAACACCCGGAAGTCCCACAGCACCGACAACGACGTGACGATGAGCAGGATCGGCTTGAGCGCCGGGAAGATCACGTAGCGGAACCGTTCGATCGCGTTGGCGCCGTCGAGTGCGGCGGCTTCGAGCAGCGACTCGGGGATCTGTGACAGGCCGGCGTACACGGTGAACGCCACGAACGGGATCCCCATCCAGGTCACGATGATGGTGGCGACGGCGAAGAAGCTGATCGGCTCGGCGAGCCACGACTCGCCCTGGCGACCGAAGAGCCAGTTCGCCAGTCCGTACTGGGTGTCGAAGATCCACTGCCACACCACCGTGGAGGTGAGCGCCGGCATCGCCCAGGCGAGGATCAGCGAGGTGGACACCAGCAGTCGCATGCGGGCACCGAGGGCGTTGAGGAGGTTGGCGATCGCCACGCCGAGCGTGACCGTGAGGAACACGTTCACCCCGGCGAACGCCAGCGTTCGCCAGAGGACCGTCCAGAAGTACCCCTCGGTGAGGATCTCCCGGAAGTTCTCGAGGCCGACCCACTCTGCCGGCTGGCCGAACACCTGCGGCAGGCCGAAGTCCTGCAGTGACAGGATCACCAGCCGGTACAGCGGGTAGCCGAGCATCACGGCGATCACGAGGACCGCCGGGGCGAGCAGACCGTACGGGAGCACGGTACGGCGTCGCCGGAGCCGCCGCGTCCTGCCGCCGGGAGAGGGTCCGACGGCAGGAGCGGTGGCGGAGGACGCCGACGGGACGTCGGTGACCCGGGCCTGATCGGCGGGTGTCAGTGACATCGTCGTGCGGGTCCTGGTGTCGTCGTCGTGCGTGTGGTCGGGTGGGATCAGCCGTTGAGGGCGGCCTCGATGGCGGCGTCGGCTTCTGCGGCTGCCGAGGCGATGTCGTCGCCCTGGGCGATCCTGGTGAGCAGGTCGGGCAGCACGTTGGCGGCCTCGACACCGGCCCAGTTCTCGCTGGTCGGCACGAAGCGGCTGTTGAGAGCTGCCTCGGCCTGCGCCTCGGCAGCCGGGCTGCCACTCACGTTGGCCAGTTCGGACTTCAACGCCGGGATGGTGCCGCCGGCGGCGAACTGCGACTGGAAGCCGGGGCCGATCATGATCTTCAGGAGGTCGAGCGCCAGTTCGGGGTTCTCGCTGTTGGTCGGGATGGCGAGCACGGAGCCGCCGAGGAACACGGGGGCGGTGGTGCCGGCTTCCTGGCCGGGAAGAGCGAACACGCCGATGGAATCTTCCAGTTCGGGGCAGCCGTCGTCTTCGTTGAGGATCTGGCCGGGCTTCCAACCGGGGGCGGGCATCATGGCGACCTCACCGTTGCAGAAGGCGATGTAGTCGGTGGCGTCGTCGCCGTCGGCCGGGGCTGCGTTGGCGTCGTCGAAGAACGTCTTCCAGGCCTCGAGCCCGGCGATCGACTCGGGCGAGTCGAGCTGGCCGACCCACTCGTCGCCCTCCTGCACGGCGATGTCGCCGCCGTACTCCCACAGCCACGACAGCGCGGCGTACCAGTTGCGGCCCGGCAGGTAGATGCCGGAGAAGTTCGGGTCGTCCGAGGCGTCCTTCAGCGCCACACCGGCGGCGAGCGTCTCCTCGAGCGTGGTCGGCACCTCGATGCCCGCCTCCTCGAACAGGTCGGTGCGGTAGATCATGATGCGCGCCCCCGCGTAGTAGGGCACGGCGTAGAAGGCGCCGTCGTACGTGCCGGCCTCCTCGAGGCTGGTGAGCAGATCGTCGCCGCCGAGTTCGGCCTTGTCGTCGGTCAGGTCGATCACGGCGCCGGCCGCTTCGAACGTCTGGGCCTGGGTGTTGCCGAACTCCACCACGTCGGGGCTGTCGTTGGACGACAGTGCGGTGGTGAGGCGCTCGACGATGCCGGTCCACTGCTGGCGTTCGAATTCCACGTTCACGTCGGGATGCAGCTTCTCGAACTCGGTGGCGGCGTAGGCCACCAACTCGTCGGGGGTGTCGCCGCCGTTGAGCCACAGGCGGATGCTGCCGCTCTCGCCCGAGGTGCCGTCGGTGGTCTCGGTCTCGGCGGCCTCGGTGCCGTCAGGGGCTTCGGTGGCGTCGGGCGCGTCGGCGCCCGAGTCGTCGTCGCTGCCGCACGCGGCGGCGAGCAGGCCGGCCGTGGCGAGTGCCGCCGCGGCCTTGAGCATCGGCGAGCGTCGCCGAGCGGATCGGTTGGTGTTCACGGTGTCTCCCTCTGGTGTTGTTGGTCGTTGTTCGGATGATCGGTGGCCGGTGGCCGGTGGGTCGGGACTGGAGGCGGCGAGGCGGTCACGTCCGGCCGGCAGGATGTGACGTTCGGTTCATCGGATGCCCAGGGCGCGGTCGAGGACGAGTGCGGCGGCGCCGAGCAGGACGTCGGCGTCGAGGAACGACGTGCCTCGTACGGTGAGGCGGTCGGCGAGGTGGGGGAGCGTGCGTTCGGAGATCGCGTCGTGCACGGCCGACAGGAAGGTCTCGCTGAGCACCTCGACCGATCCGGAGAGCACCACGTCGTCGGCGTCGACGGCACTCACCAGCATGGCGATGCCGGCGCCGAGCGCGTGACCCGTCTGGCCGAGCAGTGTGGTCGAGGCGGAACCGGCGGTGGCGGCGAGCAGCGGCGCGGACACGAAGGTCTCGAGGCAACCCCGCTTGCCGCACACGCACCGGGGGCCCGACGGATCGGTCACCACGTGGCCGATCTCGCCGCCGCCGCCCGAGGATCCGCTGTGCAGCTGGCCGTCGAGGACGATGCCGGCACCGACGCCCTCGTCGACGCGGACGACCACGATGTGGTCGCTGTCGTGCTCGCCGTAGGTGAGTTCGGCGAGCGCTGATGCGTTGGCGTCGTTGACCACGTGGACGTCGACGTCCACGACGTCGCGAAGAGCGGCGACGAGGTCGACGTGGTCCCAGCCGAGGTGCGTGGCGTTGGAGATGATGCCATCGGGGTGCACGTAGCCGGGGCTGGCGACCCCCGCACCGAGGAGCGGCCGTTCGGCGGCGTCGACGAGTTCGGCGACGAGTCGCACGAGCAGCGCCGTCGCTGCTGTTCCCCGTGCATCGTGGCGGGCGAGTGAGCGGCGGTGGACGACCTTGCCGTCGAGGTCGACCAGCGCACCCACGAACTGCTCGTGGGAGGAGAGGTCGACGGCGAGGATGTGGCGGCCGTCGGGGCGGATGCCGAGCATCGTGGCGGGCTTGCCGACGTGGCGGGCCGTCGTGCGGCCGAGCTCTTCCACGATGCCGTCGTCGACGAGTTCGCGGACGACGCTGGAGACGGTCGCCGGGGTGACGCGGATGAGCTTCGCGAGGTCGGCGCGCGACTGCGGTCCTCCCAGGTGGAGGGCTCGCAGGACGAGGCTGCGATTGGTGCGACGGGCGTCTTCGGGGGATGCGCCAGGGGTTCGACCGAGACGGGCGTGCAGCGCGTCGTGGCCCTCGATCCGGGTCATGGGGTTTATTTATAGACCTTCTGAACTTATTCGTCAAGCCGCCCGTCAGGAACTCTCGGCGAGACGGCTGCTCGTGTGCCTCCATCGTCGGGTCGTAGGGTGGCCGTCATGGCCCTCGACATCGTCTGCCCCCAGTGCGGAGGCGACGACGATCTGCGCGGTGCTCCACTCGACGACGGCACGATCCGCCTCATATGCGAGGCCTGCCGGATCGAATGGGTTCGCGACCCGCGTCCGCGCTGTCCCACCTGTGGCGGCGACGACCTGTACCACCGTCCGCAGGTGATCGTGGAGAAGTCGCGCGGCACGCAGATGTCGATCCAGGGCGTCCACGTCGAACACGGCTGCCACGCCTGCGAGCCGCCCGAGGTGAAGATGCGCGGTGGCCGTACCACCCATCTTCCCGACCGGCTCGACGGCAGCCAGTAGACCACCCGCCCGGCGAACCACCCGACCGACCGGTTGACGTGTCGGCGGTCGCGGCGGCACTAGCGTTGCGCGAATGACCGACAACGCCACGCTGTCGACGATCGACCGGCTCGAGCGCGCCGCCGACTCGGACGCGGGTGTCCGCTTCGTCGGCGCATCCGTGATGGGCGACGACGGCCCGGCGCTCGTGAGCTGGCGAGAGATCCACGACGACGCCCGGGCGGTCGCCGCCGCGCTGCAGGCACGCGGTCTCGTACCCGGCGACCACGTGGCCGTCCTCGGACCCACCAGCCGCAACCTGATGACGATCATCCGCGGCTGCTGGCTGGCCGGCGTGGCGTCGATGGTGCTGCCACTGCCGATGCGGATGGGGTCGCTGGAGGTGTTCATCGAGAGCACCCGTGCCCGGATCCGTCACGGCGAGGCCAAGCTGGTGCTCATCGACGACCTGCTCGCCGACTTCTACCAGGCCGCCGAGGACGACCCGCCCCTCCTGCCGATGGCCTCGGTGATGCCCGGGGCGCCGAACGTGCCGTCGGGTGACCGGCTGGAGATCCCGCCGCACGACCCCGAGCGCCTCGTGATCCTGCAGTACACCAGCGGCTCCACCAGCGAGCCGAAGGGGGTGATGATCCCCGACCGGGTGCTGAGCGCCAACATCGACGCCTGCTGCGAGGCCGCCGAACTCGGTGAGGGCGAGACGATGGTGTCGTGGCTGCCGCTGTACCACGACATGGGTCTCGTGGGGTTCCTCGCCCTGCCGATGACCAAGGGTGTCGACCTCGTCCAGGCGGCGCCGCAGGACTTCCTGGCCCATCCGGGCAACTGGATGCAGTGGCTCTCCGACTACGGCGGTACCGCCACCGCGGGGCCGAACTTCTCGTGGGTGCTGGCGACGCGGGCACTCAAGCGCATGAAGGAGCTCGACCTGTCGAAGCTCACCCTGGCATTGTCGGGTGCCGAACCCGTCGACCCCAAGGCGGTCGACGCATTCGTCGCCGAGGCGTCGCGATTCGGGTTCCGCGCCGGCAGCGTGTTCCCGGCGTTCGGGATGGCCGAGGTGGCCATCGGGGGTACGTTCCCGCCCCGGGGGAGAGGGTTGGTCACCGACACCGTCGACCGGATCGTGCTCGAGACGCAGCGGGTCGCCAAGCCGGTGGAGATCCAGGACCCCGACGAACTGGGCATCACCGCCCGGCAGCTGCCGCTGCTCGGCAAGGCCGTGCCGGGCCTGGAGATGACGGTCGTCGACCCCGAGACGTACGAGCCGGTGCCCGAGCGGCACGTGGGCGAGCTGCTCTTGCGTGGCACCTCGGTCACGCCGGGGTACTACAAGCGGCCCGACGCCACCGCCGCGCTGTTCCGCGACGGCTGGCTCTGCACCGGCGACCTCGCCTATCTCCTCGACGGTGAACTCGTGCTGTGCGGCCGGATCAAGGACGTCATCATCGTCGGCGGCCGCAACGTGTTCCCCGAGGACATCGAACGCGCCGTCGGCCCCCTCGACGGCGTGCGCGCCGGCAACGTGATCGCGTTCGGCATGGAGGGCTACAAGGGCAAGGAGAGCGTGGTGGTGGTCGCCGAGGTGCGTGTCAGTGACACCTCGGGTGACTTCGGTGCGATCCGTGATCGGATCCACCACCGCACGCTGGAGGTGTGCGGTCTGCCACCTCGCGACGTGATGTTGGTGAGCCCCGGCACGTTGCCCAAGACGTCGAGCGGCAAGCTGCAGCGGGCCAAGTGCCGCGACGAGTATCTCGAAGAGGAACTCGCCCTGGTCGACGAACCGTGATGTCCGCCGGCGTGTTGCATCCGGTGTCAGGCACCGGATGCAACACGAGATCGACGTGGCCGCTGGAACAGCGTGCCCATGCCGTGTCGAGAAGCGACAGCGGTGTCTGACTGTGTCGCTTCTGCGAGGGGGGACGGTTGGTTCCGGTCGTCGTAAGCTCGGCCCGACCATGAGCACCGGCTGGGACCATCGACAGGAGCGCACCCGTTCCGACGTGCTCGCCGCCGTTGGCGAGATCATCGCGTCGGACGGGCTCGAGGGGCTCACGATGCGCAAGCTCGCCGATCGCGCCGGCGTCGCCGTCGCCACCCTCTACAACCAGTTCGGTGACCGCAACGGCATCATCGTGGCGTTCGCCGGCCATGGCCTCGACCAGCTCGAGGGAGAGCTCGACGAGCGACCGGCTGCCCGGCCGATCGACGCGACGCGTGTGCTGTTCGATGCACTCGACGCCACCTTCGCCGACGAGGAGGCGGTGTGGCGTCCCGTGCTCGCCACGCTGAAGTCGGGTCCGGACGTGCACGGGATGGGCGCCGTCGGCGACCGCATCGTCGCCGCCGTGGAGGCCGACCTGGCCAAGGCGTCGGCAGACGGATTGTTCGTCGCACCGTGCGATGTCGCCGTCATCGCCCGGCACGTCTTCACCCAGCGTCTGCGGGCACTCGAACGTTGGGCGCACGGCATCATCGACTGGCCGACCTACCGGCGCAGCGCCGCACTGTCGTTGGAGCTCGCCCTCGCGGCCGTGCTCGTCGATCCGCACCGCACCGACGCGCTCCGGCGCGTGGCCGTGCTCGACTGAGCGTCGGGTGTCGGATACAGGTATTTCGGGAAGGTGTTTGTACCTGACGTCTTCTCTCGTTATGGTCGATGCGGTCGCGGGCAAGACCGCTCACGGCGTGAACCAGCCTGTAGCGGGCTGACCGCAGAATCCGACCGCAGAACCTGACCGCACCATCCGACCAAGCGGCCACGGGCCTACAAGGGGAGACACGACATGGACTGGAAACGACTCGACTCGGCACGGCGCAACGCCGGCCCGCTCGAAGTGGACCTCATCGAGGCCTACGCACAGAAGAAGATTCGCCGCCGCGACTTCGTGAAGCGCGGCACCATCTTGGGCCTCTCGATGCCCTTCATGGGCGCCGTGATCGCCGCATGCGGCAGTGACGACGACGAAGGCTCCACCGGCACGGATGCCCCCGAAGGCACGACCGGCACCACCGCTTCCGGCGGTGGTGGTGGCGCAGCCGGCGGCAGCATCGTCGTCGGGATCCAGCAGGGCGACTCGGGCACCGGCCTCGACCCGGTGAACATGCTCGACCTCGGCACCTACAACGTCATCGCCCAGAGCTTCGAATACCTCGTGGGCCTCGGCCCCGACGGCAACATCGCCCCGACGGCACTGGCCCAGCAGTGGTCGCCCAACGAGTCCGGTGACGTCTGGACGTTCGACCTGCGTCCCGGCGTGACGTGGCAGGACGGCAGCGAGTTCACGTCCGCCGACGTGGCCGCCACCATGGACCGCCTCGTGGAGGTCGGCAACGCCGGCCTCGACGGCGTGATCGGCGCCGGCTCCGTCGACGCATCCGACCCGGCCAAGGCGGTGTTCACGCTCGAGGAGCCCAACGGCAACTTCCCGGTGCTGGTCTCGCTGTTCAACACCCAGTCGGCGATCACCCCCGCCGACTACTCCAACGGCACCACCCTCGACGTCCGCCCCGAGGGCACCGGCGCCTGGATCCTCGACAGCTTCGACGCCTCCACCTTCTCGGCCCGGTTCCGCCGGAATCCCGACTGGTGGGGCGGTCAGACGCCGCTCGACACCACCGAGCTGCGTGGCTTCGCCGACATCGGTACGGCGGTCACCGCCATGCAGAGCCGTGACATCGACGCCATCCAGCAGTTCACCGTCATCGGTGGCGAGGGCCTGCTCAACGACGGCGGGTTCACGCTGCTGACCCCGCCGTCGTCGGCGCACCGCCAGGTGTGGTTCAACATCAACAATCCCGAGTTCGAGTCCAAGGAGGTCCGCCAGGCGCTGGCATGGTCGCTCGACCGTCCGCAGATGGTCGACACGCTGTTCGCCGGCCGCGCCGAGATCGGCAACGACCATCCGGTCCTGTCGTCGCTGCCGTTCTACGACCCCGACGCGGTCGAGCAGCGCACTCGCGACATCGACCGGGCAAAGGCGCTCATGGCCGAGGCCGGCGTCGACAGCCTCGACGTCACACTGCAGACCGGTGACCTTCAGGACATTCCCGACCTCGCGGCGATCATCCAGCAGAACGCCGCCGAAGCGGGCTTCAACGTCACGGTCAACACCCAGTCGAACTCCACCTTCTACGAGGCCGGCTGGTGCCCCGAGCTGTACGGCGTCGAGAGCTCCGATCCGGTGGCCCTGCCCTGCGAGTCGAGCTTCACGTTCGGCATCGTCGACTACGGGCACCGGCCCACACCCGACGTCTTCCTCGGGTCGGCGCTCGCCACCGGCGGCGTGTGGAACTCGTCGAACTACTCCAACCCCGATTTCGACGCCAGGCTCTCCGACTACCGGCAATCCGTCGACGTGGAGGGCCAGACCGAGGCCATGGGCGCGATCCAGCAGATCCTCTGGGAGGACGTGCCGGCGGTGTATCCGTACTTCTTCAACTACCTCTCGGGTCACGACGAGAGCGTCTCCGACATGCAGTCGACCGCTCTCGGTCACACGATCCTGAGCCAGGCCACCAAGGCCTGATCTTCGTCGGGTTCCGGGGGGCGGCGCCTCGCCGCCGCCCGGAACCGCCGAATCGCAACCATGCTTCGCTTCACTCTCAGACGGCTGGCGCTCTCGCTCGTCACCCTGCTCATCTTGATCTTCGTGGTGTTCATGATGACCTGGCTCACGCCGGGCGACACCGCACGCCGCCTCGCCGGCCCCTTCGCGCCCCAGGAACGCGTCGACGCGCTCAACGAGCAGCTCGGCCTCCAGGACCCGTTCCTGGTGCAGTTCTGGAACCTCCTCGTCTCCGTGGTCACGCTCGACTTCGGTGAGTCGTTCTCCAGTCCCGGCGTCTTGGTGGTCGACCTGGTTCAACCCGCACTCTGGAACTCGGGCAAGCTCGTGTTGCTCGCACTCGTGCTCACCTTGCCGATCAGCATCATCGCCGGCGTCATCGCCGCCCGGAAGAAGGACACCGTCGTCGACCGCTCGATCGTCACGTTCGGTCTGGCCAGCGCGTCGATTCCCGAGTTCGTCTCCGGCGTGATCCTGCAGTACGTGATCGGTGTCCGCCTCGGCTGGCTGCCGGCGATCTCCGACATCCCCGAGGGCACGAGCCTGTTCGGTGAGATCGAATACCTGCTGTTGCCCGCGCTCGCCATCGTGGCGGTGTACTTCGGCTACATCGCCCGCATCACCCGTGCCGGCACGATCTCGGCCCTCGACTCCGACTACACCCGCACGGCCTACATGAAGGGCCTCAACACCACCCGGGTGATGCGACGCCACGTCCTGCGCAACAGCCTGCAGCCCACCGTCGCCGTCACCGGTACGCAGATCGGGTACCTCTTCGGTGGCCTCGTGGGCCTGGAGATCGTGTTCAACTACCCCGGTCTCGGCCGGCTGATCTTCCGTGCCGCCACCACACCCGACTTCCCGCTCCTGCAGGCCGGCGTGATCACCGTGGCCGTGATCTTCATGCTCTGCACCCTCGGCGCCGACCTGATCATCGCCTGGATGAACCCGCGAGCCCGAATGAACCTGGGGAACGAATGAGTTCTGCAACCGGCGACGAGACCACTCGCCGCACCTCACCCGGAGCCGACGCGCCGACCGACGGCGACGTCACCGACTCCGCCGGATCCCTCGACGACGCCCCGACGCCGCCGCGTTCGGCGGCCGCCGACCCCGACGCGCTCACGCCGGCGGGCGCCGACCCGTCGCCCGTGCATCCGGCGCCGATCGACGGCACCGCCGACGACAGCGAGCCGGGCGCCGCATCGGTCGACGAACGCAAGCAGATCCGACGGGAGCGCCGCAAGCTCCTGCTCACGAGCCCCGCCTTCGTGATCGGCTGCGTGATCGTGGGGTTCTGGATCCTGTCCGCACTCGTGCCCGGTTGGTTCACCCAGTGGGGCCCCACCGAAGTGGTGCGGCTCGCCGACGGGTCGACGATTCCGCGCACCGGCCCCAACGCCGACGCCTGGTTCGGAACCGACGCCATCGGCAACGACGTGTTCGCCCGCGTCATCTACGGCGCCCGGCCGGTGCTGATCCTGGCACCGGTCGCCGCACTGCTGTCGGTGATCGCCGGCACACTCCTGGGCCTCGTGATGGGGTACCTGCGCGGCTGGGTCGACGAGGTGCTGAGCCGCATCATCGAGGCGTTCCTGTCGATCCCGGTGATCCTGCTCGCCCTGATGGTGCTCGTGATCTTCGGACGCAGCCGCCTGGTGATCATCCTCACGATCGCCGTGCTGTTCACGCCGGTCGTCACCCGTACGGTGCGATCCGCGGTGATGACCGAGGCCCAACTCGACTACGTCACGTCGGCCAAGTTGCGGGGCGAGAACAGCCTCTACATCATGACGCGTGAGATCCTGCCCAACATCACCAGCGTGATCGTCGTGGAGTTCACCGTCCGTGTGGGCTACGCGATCTTCACCGTGGCGACGTTGGCCTTCCTCGGCCTGACCGCCGACGATGCGACGTCCGCCGACTGGGGTCGCGACGTGGCCAACAACTACTCGCTGATCCAGGCCGACCAGTGGTGGCCGTCGGTGTTCCCGGCGCTGGCCATCGCCAGCCTCGTGATCGCCGTCAACCTGATCGCCGATTCCCTCGACCGGGTGTCGAAGGCCTGAGGAGTCTGCCATGACCGAGATCACCGATCCGTCGATTCCCGACGAGGCAACCGGCGCCGTCGCCGCCACACTCGACCGGCCCGAGGCCGTGTTGTCCATCCAGGACCTGCAACTCGCCTACGAGGTGCGCGGCGTGCCCCGGGCGGTGCTGCGGGGCGTCACCTTCGACGTGCGCCCGGGCGAGGCCTACGGGCTGGTGGGCGAGTCGGGCTGCGGCAAGTCCACCACCGCGTATGCCGCCATGCGGTACGTGCCGGAGAACACCGTGTTCCAGGGTGGGCGCATCCTCACGGCCGGCAACGACGTCACGGAGATGTCCAACGCCGAGCTGGCGCGGTTCCGTTCCCACGACGCGTCGATGGTGTACCAGGATCCCGTGCAGGCGATGAACCCGGCGCTGCGCATCGGCCGCCAGGTCGCCGAATGTTTCCGGATCCTCGGCGAGTCGAAGGCGGATGCCCGCCAGAGCGCACGGCACGCGCTCGAGCGGGTGAAGATCGCCGACCCCGACAGTGTGCTCGACCGGTACCCACACCAGCTGTCGGGCGGCATGTTGCAGCGTGTGGTGATCGCCATGGCGCTTGCGGGCGACCCGCAGCTGCTGGTGCTCGACGAGCCCACCACGGGCCTCGACGCCACGGTGGAAGCCGAGGTGCTCGACCTGGTGCGTGACCTGCGCGAGGAGACGGGCGCAGCGATCCTGCTGATCGCCCACAACCTCGGCGTCATCCGCTCGATGTGCGATCGCGTGGGCGTGATGTACGCCGGCCAGATCGTCGAGCAGGGCGACGCCCAGGAGGTCTTCGAGTCACCGAAGCACCCGTACACGATGGGTCTGCTCAATGCGATCCCGCGTCACGGTCTGCGCAAGACCGACCGGGAACTGTTCACGATCCCGGGCAATCTCCCGCAGATCGGCGCATCACTGCCCACCTGCGTCTACGTCGACCGTTGCCCGCTGGCCGACGACACGTGCCGCAACGAGGTGCCCCCGATCGTGCAGATCGACGACACCCACTGGACCCGCTGCCACCACCTCGGCCGGGTCGACGAGATCCGCGAGCCCGAACACACCACGAACGAGTTCCAGGTCGGCACCGAGACGATGCTCGAACTGAAGGGCGTGTCGAAGACCTTCAAGCAGCGCGGCTCGGAAGTGCCGGCACTGGTCAGCGTCGACCTCGGCTTCGCCGAAGGGGAGACGCTCGGGTTGGTCGGTGAGTCGGGCTCGGGCAAGTCGACGCTGGCCAAGACGTTGCTCGGGATCCATCCTCCCGACGAGGGCAGCGAGATCACGCTCGACGGGCGTGAGGTACGCGCCGAGGCCGGCAACCGTCGAGAGTCGTCGATCCGGGCGATGCAGATGGTGTTCCAGAACCCCGACTCGGCGCTCAACCGCACGTGGACCGTCCGTCGGATCCTCAAGCGCACCGTGGTGAAGCTCACGGGCGTGAAGGGCCGAGAGGCCGATCAGCGGGTGGAGGAACTGGCCGAAGCGATGCGACTGTCGCCGCGGCATCTCGACATGCGGCCACGGCAGCTGTCCGGCGGCCTGAAGCAACGCGTGGCCATCGCCCGGGCGTTCGCGGGCGATCCGCGGATCGTGGTGTGCGACGAGCCGACGTCGGCGCTCGACGTGTCGGTGCAGGCGGCGATCCTCAACCTGCTCGCCAACCTGCAGAACGACGAGCGCACGAGCTACCTGTTCATCACCCACGACATCGGTGTGGTGCGCTATCTCGCCGATCGCATCGCCGTGATGTATCTCGGCCGGATCATGGAGATCGCCGACACCGACCACCTCTTCGGCGACATCCACCATCCCTACACCGAAGCGCTGCTGTCGGCCGTGCCGTCGATCGACGGCGAGACCGAGGACCGCATCCCGCTTTCGGGGGAGATCCCGTCGCCGGCGAACCCGCCGTCGGGCTGCGTGTTCCACACACGGTGCCACCGCGCCATCGAGGGACTGTGCGACGTCACCGAGCCCGAACTGGTCGAGATCGAGCCGGGTCACCGCATCAAGTGTGTGCTCACCGCCGAGCAGCTCCGCGAGCCGGTCGACACGAAGGCTCTCGACGCCACCGCCCGCCTCGCCGACTGAAGCGTCCCGGCCGGGTCAGGCGGAGGGATCGGTGAGGAGCCACTCGGCGCCGTCGGGCGTGTCGCGGATCACGACACCGGCGGCCACCAGCTCGTCGCGAATCGCATCCGACACGGCGTAGGCCTTCTCCGCGCGGGCCACCACACGGGCTCGCAGCGCGGCGTCCACGACGGGGCCGACCACGTCGCGCGGGTCGCGGACGCCCTCCGTGGCGGCGGCGCCGAGGCGCACCACCATCGATCTCAGCGCAGCTCGTGCCCGGTCGACGTCGTCGGACTGCAGCGTGTCACGCGACCACTCCACGATCGCCGCCTCGAGTTCGAGCAGGGCCCGCACGGCTCCGTCGGCGTCACGGTCGGTGAGGGCGCGATCGAAAGCGGCCTCGTGGACCTTGGCGGCAGCAGAAAGCGAGTCGATGCCTCCGGCGTCCGGCGACGTCGTGGATCCCGACGGCGCTGCAGCGGTCGACCCGGCGTGGCCCGCCGTCGCCTCGGGCGCTGTCCGGGTCGGCGTCTCGGCGGCGGGATCGACGTCTGTCCGGTCGAGTGTGGCGCCCGCCGAACGCAGCACGTCGACGTCCACCGTCCGGCCACTCTCGATGCGTACCGAGCGCCCGTCGCGCCGCAACGTCAGCGCACCCTTGCCGACGATCCGGGCGGTGTCGGCGTCGAGGTCGATGATCACACCCGTGTGCTCGTCGAGGCCGAGCACGAAGGCGCCGTCGGGCAGCTGGGGCTCGAGCATCGCCAGGCGCCGCTCACCCAGGTAGCAGAACCGGGTGTCGTGGTTGCCGCCCTCCTGGTTGTCGTAGTGGGGGATCACGGCGACGGGCAGGCCGTACTCGCCGAGCAGGTCGAGGCCGGGCATCCAGTACGGGTCGGCACCGGCCTTGTAGATCTCGTAGACGGGCACCGTCACGACGCCGAGCGTGAGTGCGGCCGCCGACGAGAACACCACGGCACCGCCCGACCGGAGTTTCTCGGCGAGCGCCTCGGGAACCGGTGTGGTGCGCCACTGCTCGAGCGCGAAGGTGGGGCTGCCCGGGCCGGCGAACACCCAGTCGGCACGGCGGATCCTGTCCACGGCCTGCTCGATCGCCACCACGTCGCCGGTGTCCGAGCGCCCGAGCCCGGCCACGTCGACCTTGCGGTTCACGGCGTCACGGAAGTACTCCAGCGCCTTCTCGGCCAGGATGGGTGCGTTCTCCTGGAAACCGAACGGCGTGTCGAGCAGGACGGCGTCGACGTCGTCGCCGAGCCGATCGAAGACCGCTCGGTGCGGAGCCTTCATCGTGGGTGCCGTCTCCCCCGATCCCATGATCACGAGCAGTCGGGGCGGACCCGGGTTCCCGGTGCCGGCGCCGGCAGGATCGAGGTCGTGGGAGTCGGTGGTGGTCACGGGCGGGGCTCCTGAGCGGGGAAGAACGCGGGGTCGGTGCTGGCGCGATGCAGCAGGTCGGCGACGGCGGCAGGGTGCTGGGCATGGACGTCGTGGTGGGCGGGCCGGAACCATTCCGCCCGACCGCGCGGCAGCGCGGCGAGAGCCGCCTCGACTGCCTCCTCCTTCGAATGGGTCCACGACACGTCGCCCGTGTCGGCGACGATCAGCAGCGCGGGCACGCGGATCTGCGGGTAACGGGTCGACGGCTGGTGTTCCCAGAGGCCGCGCAGCACGAGGAGATGGCGTTCGAATGTGAGCCACGGGGCGATCGTGCCGTCGTCGCGCACTTCGAAGTTCGCCAGGGTGCCCTGGCGCCCGGACTCGGGCCAGTCGCCGGCCGACGAGTCGAGCCAGCCACGGATCCGATCGAGGGGCGTGCCGGCCAGGCGCGGCGGAGCCAGGGCCGTGGCGGCGTCGTCCCAGTCGGGGAACCGGGAGGCGAGATCGATGAATCCGCCGTCGACACAGGCGATCATCGACACCCGCTCGGGGTGCCGGTGGGCCAGTTCGAGGACCACGTTGCCGCCCCACGACTGACCTGCCACGGCGGGACGCTCCCAGCCCAGCCGCTCGAGGAGCAGCCGGATGTCGTCGGTGACGGTGTGCATGTCGTAGCCGTGGTCGGGTTTCGACGAGCGGCCGTGGCCGCGCTGGTCGATCGCGACGACCTCGTGACCCGCGGCCGCAAGGTGCGTCGCGACTCCGTCCCACAGCCGGGCGTTCGAGGCCAGGCCGTGCACGAGGAGCCAGGGTGGAAGCTCGGCACGGTCGACAGGGTCACCGTCCAACGGCACGGGGTCCCAGTGGACGGCGTGCAGTTCGACACCCGACGGCAACGGGTGCACCTCGTGGCGGGGTTCGATCGTCATCGTGTGGCGGCGCCGATGCGGTCGACGAGGGTCATCAGTTCGATCGTGTCGTCCATGGATCTCGGCCAGTGCTGCTCGCCCCGCACGGCGGCGGCGAACGTGTCGACCATACCGAGATACGGGTTGCCCGGTGCGACGTCGACGTCGTCGATCCGCCCGTCGGAACGGGCGATCACGAACGACGCACCACCCCCCGTGTGGGCGTCGGCGGCGATCACGAGGCTGCCGGCGTCGCCGACCATCTCCAGCCGCTGTTCCTCGGGATCGACGAACGAGCAGCGGATGCGCGCCTGACGGCCGTCGTCCCACTCGAGGGTCGCTTCGGTGCGGGCGTCGACACCGCCTCGATCCCACAGGGCCGTCGCGTCGAGGGTGTCGGGTCGGGCATCCCACACGTCGACGATCGGGCCGAGACAGTAGACGCCGACGTCGAGCAGAGCACCGCCGCCGTGCTCGGGCGACCACCGGTAGTTGTGCATCGCGTCGGCGTCGATGGTGAACGTGAACGACGAGTCGATGTCGACGACCGTGCCGATCGCACCCGAGCGGACCGCGTCGAGCGCCGCTCGCCACAACGGGTCGAACGGCGTCATCCAAGCTTCCGCGAGCAGGACACCGGCGACGTCGCACGCCGTGGCCATGGCGCGTGCGTCGGCGGCGTCGAGGCCGAGCGGCTTCTCGCACAGCACGTGCTTGCCGGCGTGCGCCGCCCGCTCCACCCAGAGACGATGCATGCCGTTGGGGAGTGGGACGTAGACCGCATCGACGTCGGGGTGGTCGAGGACGTCGTCGTAGGTGCCGGCGCCGAGATGGCTCCACGGCTCGGGAACGGGCCCGCCCAGCGCCGAGACCGCGACGAGCTCGGCGCCCTCGCTGAGTTCGACAGCGGGCATCACGGCTCGGGTTGCGACGATCGATCGTGCGCCGATCACGCCGATGCCCACGGGAGGTGCGGCCACGGTCAGTCGAGGTCGATCGGCTCGCCGCCGCGGAGGCCCGAGCGGTGTGCGGCGTGGAGGACGGCGACGACATCGCGCGACTGTTCGGGGCGGACGGCGAGCGGCTCACCCAGCAGGAGGTGGTCGGCCAGGTTGCGATGGAAGCCCCATCCCGGTTGCGGGGCCGGGCCGACGACGGCCTCGCGGATGCCGATACCGCCCTCGTAGGTGGCGACGGTGAGGTCGACCGGCACTTCGGCGTGGTGCGACAGCTCCTCCACGTGACCGCGGCCCGGTACGACGCTGTCGATGCGCAGCGGGCGGTAGTGGCCCTCGATGGTGCCGCGTGTGCCCTCGACGTGGAACTTGGGCCGCCGGATCGCGCACACGTCACTCTGGCGGAACGTGGCTTCACGCCCGTCGGCCCACTGCATCCAGAGGCTGAGCTGGTCGACGTTGGAGCTGTCGTGCCAGACCCTCGTGTGGGTGCTGCAGAGCACGCGACGCGGTGCCGAGCCGTAGAGCTGGATGATCCAGTCGACGTGGTGGGACCCCCAGTCGTAGACCGCTCCGCCCGAGATCGAGTCCTCCGAGTGCCAGGCCCGGCACGGGTGTTCGAATCCGCCGACGAAGGTCTCGACGTTGAAGACCTCGCCGATCTCGCCGTTGTCGACGATGCGGCGCAGCGCCAGCCAGTCGCGGTCCCAGCGGCGGCTCTGGTGCACGGTGACGGTGCGGTCGTTGGCGGCGGCGGTGGCGATGATCTCGTCGGCATCGGCGGGGTCGAGACACATCGGCTTCTCGATGACGACGTGCTTGCCGGCCCGCAGCAGTTCGAGGGCGATCCCGGCGTGATGCACGGGAGGCGTGGCGATGATGGCGACGTCGACTGCGGGGTCGGCGGCGAGAGATGCAGCGTCGTCGTGAGCGACGAGGCCGGGGAAGTCGCGGTGGGCGGCGTCGAGCCGTTCGGGTGCCGAATCGGCGGCGGCCACGATGGCGAGGCCGTCGGTCTCGGTGGCAGCGAGCCCGTGCAGGTGGCCCATGCCGCCGAACGGCCCGTACCCCACCACGCCGACGCCGAGGTCGGTCGACCGGGCCGACGGCCCGGGGTGCAGCAGGCGGCGGCCGAAGGTGCCGCGCGGGGCGTGGCGGGCGCGGGCGTCGAGGTCACCGACGGCCGTGCTCACCACCCGGCCTTCACCGACTCGCCGGACGGCGACCACGGGTTCGTGCACGAACCGGATGCTGGACGTGGCGACGATCGCCACGTCCTCGGAGACCGGTCGCAGCGGATGCAGCGCGGACGTGACCGGTACCTCTCCGTCGAGACGGCTCGCCGCCGGGTGATCGACGAGGGTGATGAACCATTCGGTGCGCGGCAGGCTCCGTTCCACGCAGACGCCTGTGAGCCGGGAGGCGACGGGATCGTTCGGCGACGGTGCGATCAGCACGGAGCCGCCTCGGCGGGCGTGGTGGTCGAGCGCGGCGGCGGTGTCGGCGTCGAGCGGGCCGACGGAGATCATGACGTCGTCACCGAAGGGTTCGGGCATCCGTCGGACCATACTCAAGGTGGCGTCGTGGTGCTCGCCGAGCGTCCGATCGGGCCCGTTCGACCGCGGGATTTCTCGGAGCACGACATTACTTGCGAACTGTTCGCAAGTAGTCTGCGTGCTCGTGAACCGACGTCTCCGCCGCCCACGCCGACTCGCCGCCGCCGGTGCGGCCTCCATCTTCCTGCTCGCCGCCTGCGGCAGCGACGACGACAGTGCCTCGGACTCCGGCACGAACGATGCTGCCGCGACCGGCGGTACCACGGCCTCCGACAACGGTGGCGATGCGGGTGCCGGCGACGGCATCCAGGTCGTCACCACCGTGGCGCCGATCACCTCGATCGCCGCCAACGTCATCGGTGACTGCGCCGAGATCGTCGGCGTCGTTCCCGAGGGGACCAACTCGCACACGTTCGAGCCGCCCCCGTCGGCGGCCGAGGTGATGACCACCGCCGACATCGTGTTCATCAACGGACTCGTGTTGGAGGAGCCGACCAAGGAACTCGCCCTCGCCAACGTCGCCGACGGCGTCGAGGTGGTCGAACTGGGTGACGAGACGATCTCGCCCGATCAGTACAAGTACGACTTCTCGTTTCCCGAGGACGGCGGAAAGCCCAACCCGCACCTCTGGACGGATCCCACCCTGGTGAAGGTGTACGCCGACATCATCCGCGACCGCATGGTGGAGCTCGACCCGAGCTGTGCCGAGCAGTACGACGCGAACTTCGCCGAGTTCGAGGCACTCGTCGACGAGTTCGACGCGGCGATCGGCGAGACGTTCGAGACGATCCCCGAGGAGCAGCGCAAGCTCGTCACCTACCACGACGCGTACGCCTACTTCGCCGACACCTATGGTTGGGACGTGATCGGAGCGATCCAGCCCGCCGATTTCGGTGATCCCACACCGGCCGAGGTGGTCGACCTGATCGAGCAGATCGAGGCCGAGCAGGTGTCGGCCATCTTCGGCTCGGAGGTGTTCCCGTCGCCCGTGCTCGAGCAGATCGCCAACGAGACCGGCGCCGTCTACGTCGACGACCTCCGTGACGACGACCTCCCGGGGGCCCCGGGCGACGACGACCACTCGTGGCTCGGCCTCATGAAGTTCAACTTCATCACCATGACCGAGGCCCTCGGCGGCGACTCCACCACGCTGCAGGCGTTCGAGGTCCGCGACGTCGCCCCCGACCAGGCGCAGTACCCGCAGTGATGCGGTTCCGTTCGGTACACGTCGGAGAGCGGATCTGCATCCCGTGAGCCGAATGGACCCGTCCGCCACCGCCGGTGGCCTGATCGTTGCCGAGCGGCTCACCGTCAACTACGACGGTGGGCCGCCGGTGCTGATCGACGTCGATCTCACGGTCGAACCGGGCGACCTGATCGGCATCGTCGGGCCCTCGGGCTCCGGCAAGTCCACTCTGCTGCGAGCCATGCTCGGCACGGTGGATGCCGTGTCGGGGTCTGTTCGACGCGTGCACGGTCTGTCGGTCGGACTGGTCCCGCAGGTGGAGACCATCGACTGGAACTTCCCGGTCACGGTGGCCGAGTGCGTCGGCATGGCCCGTGCACGAGGGTTGCGCACCCCGTGGATCACGCGTTCCGAACGCCGTGAGATCGGTGAGGTGCTCGAACGTCTGGGGTTGCACGGTCTCGGCGACCGGCACATCCGGGACCTGTCGGGTGGGCAGCAGCAGCGGGTCTTCCTGGCCCGGGCGCTTTTCACGAAGGCCGAGGTGATCTTCCTCGACGAGCCCACCTCGGGCCTCGACGTGCGGACGCGACACGACGTGCTGCACCTCCTCGACGACCTCAACGACCAGGGCCTCACGATCGTGCTCACCACGCACGACCTCAACGGCATCGCCGCCCACCTGCCCACCATCGTCTGCCTCAACCGGTCGGTGATCGGCGCAGGTCGACCCGACGAGGTGCTGGTGCCGGAGGTGCTCGAACAGACCTACGGCTCACCGATGGAGGTCCTGGAACACGGCGGCATGCGCGTCGTCGTCGACGCACCGATCGACCGCACGGTGACTCCTCTGCGGCGTGCCGTCGCAGGTCGAGGGGAGTCCAGAGCGTGAGCATCGACGAGTTCCTCCGCCCGTTCGAGTTCGAGTTCTTCCGCAACGGGCTGTACGTCGCCACGATCGCCGGTGCTCTGTGTGGCGTCGTCGGCTGCTACGTGGTGCTGCGCAACATGAGCTACATCGGCCATGGCCTGTCGCACTCGATCTTCGGTGGGTACGCCGTCGCCGGGCTGGCCGGTGTGAACCTGTTCCTCGGTGCGGGCATCTGG
>JAWLEC010000037.1:13579-22666 GCA_041686315.1 Ilumatobacteraceae bacterium | reverse complement strand
TCGACATCGGCGACCGGATCGTGGCCGGCACCCCGGTCGGCACCGCCGGCGGTCTGTCGTCCGGCGGTTCGGCCTCGGGCGCCTCGTCCTCCGGTGACCCGGCCGCTGGGCGCTCGGCTGCCGGCGATCGGGACGGCACGTTCCACTTCGGGGTGCGCCTCGGCGACACCTACGTCGACCCCGCACCGCTGCTCGGGCGCCTCGTCGCCCCGCGGCGGCTGGTACCCACCACCGCCGACCGGCCCCGCCCGGCACCTGCCGTCGCCCGCTGCGGAACCTCGTTGCCCGACTCCCGCAGGGCGCCGATAGCATCGCCACGGTCGATTCGACCGGATCGGCCGCTGTCCGCAGCGACGTCTCACTGATTCCACCGGTCAACAAGCGGTCGCTCCGTCACCACGGGGCGCCGGCGGGTGGGATGCAACCGCACAAGGAGAACTTCCATGGCCGTCATCACCATGCGCCAGATGCTCGAAGCCGGCGCACACTTCGGACACCAGACCCGACGCTGGAACCCGAAGATGAAGCGTTTCATCTTCGGCGAGCGCAACGGCATCTACATCATCGACCTCGAGCAGACGCTCGGTCGGGTGGACACCGCCTACGGCTTCGTCCGCGACCTCGTCGCCGACGGCGGCAACATCTTGTTCGTCGGCACCAAGAAGCAGGCGCAGGACCCCGTGAAGAGCTACGCCGAGAAGTGCGGCATGCCCTACGTGAACGAGCGCTGGCTCGGCGGCATGCTCACCAACTTCGAGACCATCTCCAAGCGCGTCGGCAAGATGCTCGAGTACGAGCGCATGCAGGCCTCCGGCGAGTTCGACGCCATGATCAAGAAAGAAGCCCTGCTCCTCGACCGCGAGCTCACCAAGCTGCAGCGCAACCTCGGTGGTCTGCGCAGCCTGAAGAAGGCCCCCGACGCGATCTTCGTGCTCGACACCAAGAAAGAGCACATCGCCGTCACCGAGGCCAACAAGCTCGGCATCCCCGTGGTGGCCGTGGTCGACACCAACGTCGACCCCGAAGTGGTGCAGTACCCCATCCCCGGCAACGACGACGCCATCCGCTCGAACAGCCTGTTCGCCCGCGTGATCGCCGACGCCGTCGAGGAGGGCCGCTTCATCGCCAACAAGCGCAACCC
Organism: Ilumatobacteraceae bacterium; assembly: GCA_041686315.1. Lineage (GTDB taxonomy): Bacteria > Actinomycetota > Acidimicrobiia > Acidimicrobiales > Ilumatobacteraceae > Sva-07. Next base: position 21,525 of record JAWLEC010000037.1, on the reverse strand, counting down.
CGCACCGGAGCCCGCCGCCGAGCGCAGCCCCGAGGAGGAGGCCGCGTTCGCCGCCGCCCAGGCCGCCGCCCGCGACGCCGCCGCCCAGGCCCAGGCCGATCGCGACGCCCGTCTCGCGGCGTCGAAGGAGCAGCCGGCCGACGCCACAGAGCAGCCCGCCGCCGCCACAGAGCAGCCCGCCGCCGCCCCGGCGCAGGAGCAGTCGTCGGCCTCCGGCGAGTCGAAGGCCGAGCCGGTGCCCGAGTCGGTGCCCGCCTCGTCGACCGGCCCCGCCGCCAACACCGAACAGCCCGCACCTGCCGCCGAGCCCGAGGCCCCCGTGCCCGCCGGCGCCGACGCGCAGAGCGACGCCACCACCGCGGTCCCCGAGGCCTCGGAGGACACCGCAGCCAAGCCCGGTCAGAGCACCGACGAGAACACGGAGAGCTGAACCCCCATGTCATTCACCGCACAAGACGTCAAGGCCCTGCGCGAGTCGTCGGGCGCCGGGATGATGGACTGCAAGAAGGCACTCCAGGAGACCGACGGCGACATCGAAGCCGCCAAGAAGTGGCTGCGCGAGAAGGGCCTGGCCGCCAGCGCCAAGCGTGAGGACCGCGAGGCATCCCAGGGCGTCGTGAGCCTGGTGATCGACGGCAACGTCGGCGCCATCGTCGAGCTCAAGAGCGAGACCGACTTCGTGGCCGGCTCCGACCAGTTCAAGGCCGAGGCCGACGCACTGGCACAGCTCGTCGCCGCCGAGGGCGTCGACGCCGTCAGCGAGCGCGCCGCCGACCTCGAGGAACTGAAGGTCACCCTCAAGGAGAACATCGGCCTCGGCGAGGTCCGCCGCATCGAAGCCGCCGAGGGCAACGTGCTCGAGAGCTACCAGCACATCCAGGGCGGCCGCGGCGTGAACGCCGTGCTCGTCGAGATGCACGGCGCCAGCCCCGAACTCGCCCACGACGTGGCCGTGCACATCGCCTTCGCCCGCCCCAAGTACCTCAGCCGCGACGACGTGCCGGCCGAGGTGGTCGACGCCGAGCGCGCCACCCTCGAGACCATCAGCCGCAACGAGGGCAAGCCCGAAGCGGCACTGCCCAAGATCATCGAGGGTCGCCTCAACGGCTTCTTCAAGGAGGTCGCCCTCCTCGACCAGCCGTACGCGAAGGACGACAAGCAGTCGGTGGCCCAGTTCATCGGCGGCGCCGTCATCGTCGACTTCGCCCAGGTCGAGATCGGCTGATCACCGGGGCCGGGGCCGGCCCGGCCCCAGCCGGGCACCGGACTCGAACCGGGTTTCGGTGCCCCACCGCAGATCAGAGTACGGTCGGCGGACGATGAACGACTCGGCGAACGGCCCCATCGGACCTCGTTGGAAGCGGATCGTCTTCAAGCCATGGGGTGTGGCCCTCGCCGGCGTGTCCGGCATGGGCCTCGACGGTGCCACCCTCGAGAACACCGCCCGCGACATCATCGACCTGCGCCAGAACCTCGGCGTCGACGTGTCCGTGGTGGTGGGCGGTGGCAACTTCTGGCGCGGCCGCACCGGATCGCTCACCGGCATGGACGCCACGCAGTCCGACCACATCGGCATGCTCGGCACCGTGATGAACGCCCTGGCACTCCAGGACGCCCTCGAACGCCTGGGGCAGGACACGCGCGTGCAGTCGGCCATCGAGATGCCCCGCATCGCCGAGGCCTACATCCGCCGCCGCGCCGTGCGCCACCTCGAGAAGGGGCGCGTGGTGATCTTCGCCGCCGGCACCGGCAACCCGTTCTTCACCACCGACACCGCCGCCGCGCTGCGCGCCGCCGAGATCGAAGCCGACGTGGTGATCAAGGGCACCCACTCGGGTGTCGACGGGGTGTACTCGGCCGACCCCCGCTCCGACGCCTCGGCGATCAAGTACGACGAGGTCGGCTATCTCGAGGTGATGACCAAGAACCTCAAGGTGATGGACGCCACCGCGATCGCCTTCTGCCGCGACAACGGCATCCCCATCGTGGTGTTCGACATGTCGCGGCCGGGGTCGCTGCGCAGCATCGTGCAGGGCGGCAAGGAAGGCACCCTCGTCCACGAGGTCTGACCGTTCCCCGACGCCCTGCCGCAGCCTCATGCGCGGGTGGTCAGGGCCTGTCTGGGTACGCTGGCCGACGTGATCGACGAGACCCTGCTCGAAGCCATGGACAAGATGGACAAGGCGGTGGAGCACACGCAGCAGCAGTTCGCCACCGTCCGCACGGGGCGCGCCACGCCGTCGCTCGTCGAGCGGATCAACGTGGAGTACTACGGTGCGCCGGTGCCCCTGCAGCAGATCGCGTCCATCTCCGTGCCCGAGGCACGGCAGCTGCTGATCAAACCGCACGACCGCAGCTCGCTCGAAGCCGTGGAGAAGGCGATCCGCGACAGCGACCTGGGCGTGGCGCCCAACAACGACGGCATCGCCATCCGGCTGTCGTTGCCGCAGCTCACCGAGGAGCGTCGTCGCGAGTACGTGAAGGTGGCCAAGCACATGGCCGAGGACGGACGCATCGCCGTGCGCAACGCCCGACGTGACGCGCGCAAGGCGATGGAGAGCGCCGAGAAGGACGGCGACATCTCCGCCGACGAACTCGATCGTGCCGAGAAAGAGCTCGAGAAGGTCACCCACGAGCACGTCGAGCACATCGACGACGCGCTCAAGCGCAAGGAACAGGAGCTCCTCGAGATATGAGCATCGCCGGGACGGCAGGACAGGGAGGGGACAGCGATGACTGACGACCGATGGGGCGTCGACGACGACGAACGCGACGACACCGGACGCGACGGTGAGCGTCGACGGCCGGGCCCGTTGGAGAGCGAGATGGACTCGTTCGACGACGACGAGTTCGGCGGCCCGCTGTTCGGTGCCACCACCGAACAACCCGTCACGTCGTTCGACGACGACCCCCGATCCGCGGACGAGTCGATCCGGATGGGCGACGAGAGCGGATCGCTACCCCACTGGACCGATCCGCCCACCGGTGAAGTGCCGAAGATCGAAGCCGCCGAACGCGAACCCACCGACGACCTCGACGTGTGGTCGTCGTTCTCCTCCGAACCCCCGAAGTGGGAGGACCGCGACCCGTCCGGTGCCGTCGAGGTGCCCAAGGACCCCACCGGCGAGCTGAGCTGGCACGACGACCCCACCACCGACGAGGCAGCGCCTGCCGACCCCGGTCGAGGCGCCGACACCGGCGTCACGGTGCGCGAACCGAGCGGCACCCACGAAGCCGTGCCGCCGTTGGCCGCGCGTGAGCCGGCCCGGATCACGATCGGCACCGATCCGTCGGGCATGCCGCGCCGACCCGACCCGAAGCGACGCAGTGGCGGCGCACCGCAGCGCCCACCGAGCGCCGGTGCCACCGCACCCTCGGCCGACGGCCGCAACCTGCCCGTCGCCGTGACCAGCGGCCTCGTGCTCGCCGCCGCGTTCCTCGCCCTCGCCATGTGGCGACCGGCCGGGGCCGTCGCCTTCGTCACCGTGGCGCTCGGCCTGGCGTCGATCGAGTACTTCGCCAAGGTCACCGAGAAGGGCTACCGGCCGGCCGTGGCCGCCGGAGTGGCTGCCTGCGTGTCGCTACCACTGGCGGCGTACTGGGTCGGCGAGACCGCACTCCCGCTGGTGATCGTCTTCGCCTTCCTCGCCGGCGCCCTGGGGTTCATCGGCGCCACGTCGATCGAGTCCGGCCCGATGCCCAACATGGCGATCACGATGCTCGGCGTCGTGTGGATCGGCGTGATGGGAGCGTTCGCCACCCTCATCCTGCGCTGGTCGACGTTCGGCGAGGGCACACCGTGGGGCACCGACACGCTGGTGCTCATCGCCATCGGCGTGGTCGCCAACGACGTCGGCGCGTACTTCGTGGGCACGGCGTTCGGCCGCACCCCGCTGCGCAGCTGGATCAGCCCCGGCAAGTCGGTGGAGGGCTTCCTCGGCGGCACCATCCTCACGCTGCTGGTGCTGCTCGTGATCGGCATCCAGGAGTGGAGCGACACCTGGTCGAGCACCAGCCACCTGCTGATGCTCGGCATCGTGATCTCCGCGATGGCGCCCCTCGGGGACCTCACCGAGAGCATGTTCAAGCGCAACCTCGACGTGAAGGACTTCGGTGCGGTCATCCGCGGACACGGTGGTGTGCTCGACCGCTTCGACGGGTTCCTGTTCACCCTGCCCGCGGTGTACTACCTGATGCTCGTGATCGAGCCCTGGACCGCTTTCACACCGTGACCCGGGTGGCGATCGCCGGGTCGACCGGATCGATCGGCACCCAGACACTCGACGTCGTCCGCGCCGAGAACGAACGCACCCCCGGCGCCTACGAGATCGTGGCGCTCGCCGTCGGCTCGTCGGCCGCCACCGTGATCGACCAGGCCCGCGCCTGGTCGCCGAAGCTGGTGGCGGTGGCCGACCCGGCGGCACGTGCCGAAGTCGCCGCAGCGCTGCCCGGCGTGGAGGTCACCGACCGGCTCGCCGACGTGGTGGAACCCGCCGACGTGGTGGTGAACGGCGTGGTCGGCTTCGCCGGGCTCGCCGTCACCATCGAGACGCTGCGCGCCGGCAAACGGCTGGCCCTCGCCAACAAGGAGAGCCTCATCGCCGCCGGACCCGTGGTGCAGCCGCTGCGGGCGACGCCCGGCGCCGAACTGGTGCCGGTCGACAGCGAACACTGCGCGCTCCACCAGTGCCTGCGGTCGTCGGTGGACACCCAGCGCGAGGTGGCGCGCCTGCTGCTCACGGCCAGTGGCGGCCCGTTCCGGGGGCGCACCGCCGCCGAGCTGGCCGCCGTGGACGTCGCCGAGGCGCTGAACCACCCCACCTGGAGCATGGGACCGAAGATCACCGTCGACTCCAGCACCCTGATGAACAAGGGGCTCGAGGTGATCGAGGCCCACGAGCTCTACGGCACGCCCTACGACCTCATCGACGTGGTGGTGCACCCGCAGTCGGTGGTGCACTCGATGGTGGAGTTCACCGACGGCTCCACCATTGCCCAGCTCAGCCTGCCCGACATGCGCCTGCCGATCGGCTACGCCCTCGGCTACCCCGACCGCATCGCCAGCCCCTTCGGCCGCATCGACTGGACGGTGCTCGACCGGCTCGATTTCGAACCGCCCGATCGGGCGACGTTCCGCTGTCTCGATCTCGCCTACGCCGCCGGACGCCTCGGCGGCACCGGCCCCGCCTGGCTGAGCGCCGCCAACGAGATCGCCGTTGACGAATTCCTGGCAGGGAACTTGCGATGGAATGAGATCCCTGACGTGTGTGTTGACGTGATGGCGGTGCATGATGGAGCAACCCCCCACACCGTCGACGACGTGATCGAGGCCGACAGCGAGGCTCGGCGGATCGCCCGCAGACTGTTCAGCTCCCGGAGACGAACCGAGACACGATGACCGACCAACTCACCGAGCGCAACGACGACCAGGCCGCACCTCACGCCGGGTCGGGCGCGTCCCTGCCCCCGCCGCGCCGCGCCGACCGCATGAAGAGCGAGATCGTGGCCGGCGGCGCCGTGCGCGAGAACGCCGACGACGAGCTGGCCGGCGGCTGGAAGGGCTGGCTGTCGATGGCCGGCATCGCCGGGCTGTTCGCCTGGCTCGGCGTGGCCAACATCTGGATCTTCGTGTTCGTGGTCGGCGTGGTGATCTCGATCTTCCTCCACGAGCTGGGCCACTACCTCACCGCCCGCTGGACCGGCATGAAGGTCACCCAGTTCTTCCTGTTCTTCGGGCCCCGCCTGTGGAGCTTCCGCCGCGGCGAGACCGAGTACGGCGTGCGCGCCCTGCCGCTCGGCGCGTTCGTGCGCATCGTGGGCATGAACCGGATGGACGACGTCGAGCCCGGCGACGAGGGCCGCACCTACCGCCAGCAGAGCTTCCCCAAGCGGCTGCTCGTGATCTCCGCCGGCTCGATCATGCACATCCTGCTGGCGATCGTGCTGCTGTTCGGCGTGTACTCCACCCAGGGTGAGATCACCGCCGAGAACGAGCCACGGGTGATCGTCGGCGCCGCCGCCCTCGAGCTGCCCGCCGGCCAGGCCGGCATCACCGCCGACGACGAGATCGTCTCGGTCGGCGGCACCGCCGTCACCTCGCCCACCGAACTCGGTGAGGCCGTGCGCTCCTTCGAGCCCGGCGAGCTGGTCGACGTCGTGGTGCTGCGCGACGGCGTGGAGGAGACCGTCACCGTGGGCCTCGGCGCCAACACCACCGTCGCCGAGGACGACCCGCTGTTCGGCTCGGCGCTGCTCGGCGTGCGCACCTACAGCCCGCCGCTCTACGAGGAGCACGGGCTCGTCGCTTCGGCCACCAACGCCGTCACCGACATCGCACCCGTCACGTGGGAGTCCACCAAGGGCATCGTGAAGGTGCTCAACCCCGTCAACATGGTCGGGCACCTCACCGGCAGCGACGACGTCGACCTGTCGAGCCGCCCCACCACCCTCTACGGCGTGGCCAACGTGTCCGACGAGGTCGGCGACTCGGGCGGGCTGGCCGGCGTGATCTACCTGCTCGCCGTGCTCAACATCTTCATCGGCGTGTTCAACATGATGCCGCTGCTGCCGCTCGACGGCGGCCACGCCGCCATCGCGGTGTACGAGCGCTACCGCGAGTGGCGCAGCGGATCGAAGCAGCGCTACTTCGCCGACGTCGAACGGCTGATGCCGTTCGCGATGGGCGTCATCATGGTGTTGGCCATGTTGATGTTCACCGGCCTCTACCTCGACATCACGCAGCCGATCGGCTGAGCAGGTCGTCGTGCAGGTCTCCAGTTCCCTCGTCGAGCGCCGCCCCACCCGCCAGATCTCCGTCGGCGACGTGCCGGTGGGCGGCGACGCGCCCATCACCGTGCAGTCGATGACCATCACCAAGACGGCCGACGTCGAGGGCACGCTGCAGCAGATCTACGCCCTCGCCGCCGCCGGCGCCGACATCGTGCGCTGCACCTGCAACGAGGCCGAAGCGGCCGAAGGGCTGGCCCAGATCGTGCCCCGCTCGCCGGTGCCGATCATCGCCGACATCCACCACCAGTACAAGATGGCGCTCGCCGCCATGGAGGCCGGGGTGCACGGCCTGCGGCTCAACCCCGGCAACATCCGCAAGCCCGAGCACATCAAGGCCGTCGCCTCCGAGGCGCGCGACCGCGGCATCCCGATCCGCATCGGCGTGAACGCCGGCTCACTCGACCCGTCGCTCTACGAGAAGTACGGCAGCGCCACACCCGAGGCGATGGTCGAGTCGGCCCAGCAGGAGATGGCCTACTTCGACGAGGTGGGCTTCGACCTCATCAAGATCTCGGTGAAGGCGTCGAGCGTGCCGCTGATGGTGGAGGCCTACCGCCAGCTGTCGGAGGTGACCGACCACCCGCTGCACCTCGGCGTCACCGAGGCCGGCCCGCCGCCCGCCGGCCTGGTGAAGGCCACCGCCGGCATCGCCACGCTGCTGATGGAGGGCATCGGCGACACGATCCGCTACTCGCTCACCGCCGACCCGGTCGAGGAGGCACGTGCCGGTCGCCAGCTGCTCGAGGCGCTCGGGCTGCGCGAACGCAAGAACGTCGATCTCATCGCCTGCCCGTCGTGCGGGCGCGCCGAGGTCGACGTGATCGAGGTGGCCAACCGGGCGATGGAGGCCTTCGGCGAGCGCGAGATCCCGCTGCAGATCGCCGTGATGGGCTGCGTGGTCAACGGGCCGGGCGAGGCCCGTGACGCCGATCTCGGGATCGCCGCCGGCAACAAGCGCGGGCACCTGTTCGTGAAGGGCCAGAACGTGGCCGTGGTGCCCGAGGACGAGATGGTCGACCAGCTCGTGGAGTGGGCCGAGTTCATCCACGAGCACGGCGTGGAGGCCGCGCTCGAACGGGTCGACCTGGTGAAGGCCGCCCGCGAAGCGGAGAAGGATCGCGCCAAGCTCCTCGACGAGCAGGGCGACGACGCCAACC
>JAWLEC010000037.1:0-13479 GCA_041686315.1 Ilumatobacteraceae bacterium | reverse complement strand
TGGAGGCCGCGCTCGAACGGGTCGACCTGGTGAAGGCCGCCCGCGAAGCGGAGAAGGATCGCGCCAAGCTCCTCGACGAGCAGGGCGACGACGCCAACCACGCCGGCGAGAAGATCGTCGAGATCCGCAAGACCACCCGCACCTGACGCGGTAACCGTTCGCCAGGGGTCAGACCCCCGGCGAACGCACTGTCGGATGGCGGTGACGATGCGCTTGACGTTCGGCGGGGGTCTGACCCCTGACGAACATCAGGCGGCGGTGACGACGACAAAGGTGGAGCTGGCGGGGGAGAGGCGGGCGCCCGGGGCGAGGTAGTGGGCCCGCCCGTCGAGGGAGATCGCCAGCTCGTGGCCGGTCGACGTGTGCGTGTCGCCGGGGTCGACCCGCACCAGTGTGCAGCCGGCCTCGGGGAGCGGATACCGGCCGCTCGCAGCTGCGTCGGTCATCACCGGCTCGGCGAGCGGTGAGGGGTCGAGGATCCGCAGCAGCTCGTCGACGTCGACGCGTTTCGCCGTGAGGCCGCCGCGGACGACGTTGTCGCTGGCGCCCATCAGCTCGATGCCGGCCCCAGACAGGTAGGCGTGGAGGTTGCCGGCCGTGAGATGCAGCGCCTCACCGGGTTGCAGCACCACGTGATTGAGCAGCAACGTCACCGCCACGCTCGGCTCGCCCGGATACCGCTCGGCCAGACGCCGCACCCACACCGCCTCGGGCCGGTCGCCGCCGGCACACGCGGCGATCGTGGCCGCCGGATCGAAACGGCCCCGGTACAGATCGGCGACCGTGGCCGGCAGGCCGTCGGTGCGCAGACGATCGGCGAGGTCGATGGCGCCCAGCTCCGCCAGAAGATCCAGGGTGGCGTCCACCGGCCGCAGGCCGCAGAAGGCCTCGAACGGCGTGAGCGCCACCAGCAGCTCGGGCTTGGCGCGGTCGTCGGGGTAGACGCCGCGGGCGAACCCGTCGACCGCCTGCTCGGCGTCGGGATGCGCCTGCAGCGACAGCGGCTCGGCGGCGGCGAGCACCTTCAACAGGTACGGCAGGTCGCCGGTCACCTCGGCGAGCGGCCGGCCGTCGGCGAGCATGGCCGGGCCGTTCGGATGGGTGCCCAGCCACAGCTCGGCCCACGGCCGGCCGTCGGGCTCGGCACCGAGCAACTCGGGGATGAACGTCGGATCGCCCCAGGCGTAGTGCTGGACGACCCCGGTCACCTGGCTCGGCTGCGGCATCACGCCCGACGTCGCCGCCCCGGTCACGTCAGAGCCCGAGTTCGGCGACGCGTTCGAGCACGCCGGCGCGCTCGGCGCCGATCGTGGTGGAGTCGCCGTGGCCGGTGTGCACCACCGTGTCGTCGGGCAACGACAACAGCCGGTCACGGATCGACCGCAGGATCGTCGGCTCGTCGCTGAAGCTGCGCCCGGTGGCACCCGGGCCGCCACAGAACAGCGTGTCGCCCGTGAACACCGTGCCGGTGCCGGTACCGACGTCGTGGAAGCAGCAGCAGCCGGGGGAGTGGCCGGGTGTGTGCAGCACACCGAGCGAGTGGCCGCCGGCCGCCAGGGTGGCGCCGGCCTCGACGGCACCGTCGGGGGCGTGGTCGGGCCACACGGCGTCCCACAGCATGCGGTCGTGGGGGTGCAGCAGGATCGGCGCGTCGACGGCGTCACGCAGCGGCACGGCGGCGTTGATGTGGTCGTTGTGGCCGTGCGTGAGCACGATCGCCCGCACGCGGCGGCCGTGCACAGCGTCGACGATCGGCTGATGGTCGTGGGCGGCGTCGAACACCAGCACTTCGCGGTCGTCGCCGACGATCCAGATGTTGTTCGTCACCTCCCACTCGCCGCCGTCGAGCGCGAAGACGCCGTCGGTGGTGACCAGCTCGATGCTCACAGCAGCACCACGCTGCGCAGCACCTCGCCGCGCTCCATCTTGTGGAAGGCCTCCTCCACGTCGTGGAGGCCGATGGTCTCCGACACGAAGCCGTCGAGATCGAGCCGACCCTGGCGATACAGGTCGATCAGCATCGGGAAGTCACGCGCCGGGAGGCAGTCGCCGTACCACGACGACTTCAGCGCGCCGCCACGGCCGAACACGTCGATGAACGGCAGCTCCAGCGTCATGTCGGGAGTCGGCACGCCCACCAGCACCACGGTGCCGGCCAGGTCACGGGCCTCGAACGCCTGGCGGTACACCGCCGGATTGCCGATCGCCTCGATGCACACGTCGGCGCCGAAGCCGCCGGTGACCGATCGCACGAACTCCACCGGATCGGTCTCGCTCGAGTTGCACACGTGCGTGGCGCCGAACTGCTTCGCCCACTCGAGCTTGCGGTCGTCGATGTCGATCCCGACGATCGTGGAGGCACCGGCCAGGTGGGCGCCGGCGATCGCCGCGTCTCCCACCCCGCCGCAGCCGAACACCGCCACCGACTGGCCACGGGTGACACCACCGGTGTTGATGGAGGCGCCGATGCCCGCCATGATCCCGCAGCCCAGCAGGCCCGCCGCGGCGGGCGACGCCTCGGGGTCGACCTTGGTGCACTGGCCGGCGGCCACCAGGGTCTTGTCGCAGAACGCCCCGATGCCGAGCGCGGGCGACAGCTCGGTGCCGTCCTCCAGCGTCATCTTCTGGGTGGCGTTGTGGGTGGCGAAGCAGTACTGCGGCTGGCCACGGCGGCACGCCCGGCACTCGCCGCACACGGCCCGCCAGTTGAGGATCACGTAGTCGCCCGGCGCCACCTCGGTGACACCCTCACCCACCGACTCGACGGTGCCGGCGGCCTCGTGGCCCAGCAGGAACGGGAACTCGTCGTTGATGCCGCCCTCGCGGTAGTGGAGATCGGTGTGGCACACACCGCACGCCTGGACGGCCACCACCGCCTCACCCGGCCCCGGATCGGGGACGACGACGTTCTCGATGCTCACCGGCTCGCCCTTGGCCCGGGCGATCACTCCACGTACGGTCTGGCTCATGACGGGCGACCGTAGCGCGGCAACCTCGCGCTCGGTGTCAGACCCCGTTGTCGCTTCTGGGCGGGGGAGATTGGAGGGAACCGATCGGCGGTAACGATCGTCCAATGAACATGCAACGCACCGGGAACCCACGGGCCGCTCTCGCACTGCTCGCCGTCGGCGCCCTCGCCCTGGCCGCCTGCGGCGACGACAGCACCGACGACGCCGGATCCGACACCGGCTCGACGCTGCCTCCCGCGACCGACACGAACGGCGATGCGAACGGCGACGGCGACGAGCGTCCGACGGAAGCCGACGAGGTGGTGCTCGAGTACTCGGAGGTGGGCGGATTCACCACGCGCGAGTTCGCCTTCCAGCGCACGCCGAACCTGCTGGTGTCGGGCGGCAACGAGGCGTTCCGACCCGGCGCCCAGATCGCCATCTTCCCCGGCCCGCTGCTGCCCGCCGTGCAGGTGCAGGACATCACCGACGACGGCATCCAGAACCTGCTGGCGGCGGCCGACGACGCCGGCCTGCTCGCCGACGTGGAGTACGAGGACCCGACCAACATCGCCGACGCCACCACCGCCCGCCTGGTGATCAACGTGAACGGCGAGACCTTCGTCCACGAGGCCTACGCCCTGGGGTTCTCCGGCCCGGGTGGAGCCGACGGTGAGAGCACACCCGAACGCCAGGCGCTCGCCGACTTCGTGTTCGGGCTCGGGGACCTCGCCGCCGTCGTGGGGCCGGAGAACCTGGCCACCGACGCCGAGCTGTACGAGCCCGACGAGTTCGCCGTCGAGGCCCTTCCCGTCGACGATCTCGACGCCTACACCCGTGACGGCATCGAGCCCACCGTGGTGCCGTGGCCGGCCGATGCCGGCGTGGCCCTCGCCGACGCCACCACCTGCACCGTGATCCCTGCAGCGGGCGTCGCCGACACGTTCGCGTCGGCGAACCAGCTCACCTTCTTCGACGACGGCGGCACCGTCCACCAGGTGTTCGTCCGCCCGGTGCTCCCGGGCGGCGGCTGCAACTGAGCGAACGCAATCGGATGTTGCATCCGGTGTCCGACACCGGATGCAACGTCAGAAGAGGCGGAGGTCGTCGGGGCGCAGGCCGCGCAGCTCGTCGTAGTCGACCTCGACCCAGCGGAACCCGCGCGACTCGGCGAGCACCTTCGCCTGCGGCTTCACCACCTGGGCGACGAACACGCCACGCACGTCGCCGAGCGACGAATCGAGTCTCAGCCGCTCGATGTAGCGCGTGAGCTGCTCGACACCGTCGATCTCGCCACGCCGCTTCACCTCCACCGCCACCACCGTGTCGGAGTCGTCACGGCACACCAGATCGATCGGCCCGATCGCCGTCGGGTACTCCCGCCGCACCAGCTTCAGGCCGTCCTCGATGGCGTGCGGGCTGGCCGCCAGCAGCTCCTGCAGGTGCGCCTCCACGCCGTCCTTCTGCAGCCCCGGATCCTCACCGAGCTCCTGCGACACGTCGCTCAGCACCTCGTGCAGATGGACCGTGAGCGTCTCGTTCTTGGGGTTGGTGACCACCCAGTGGTCCCCGTGGTCGACCAGCGTGTTGGGGGCGTTCATCCAGTTGAGCGGCTTGTAGGCGCCACCGTCGGCGTGAATGGCCACACAGCCGTCGGCCTTCACCATGATGAGCCGATTCGCCTCGGGAAGGTGGGCGTCGAGCCGGCCGGCGTAGTCGACGGAACAGCGGGCGATCACCAGGCGCACGGCGGGCGACGCTAGCGCGTCAGTCGCTGCGACCCAGCCTGGGCCGCTCGGACTCGACGTGGTCGCGCATCCGCTTCTGGATCAGCTCACGCCGCTCCTGCAGCTCGCGGTAGGTGAGCGAGTTCACCGACGAGTCGACGCCGATGCTGGCCCGCACGCCGTCCATGTCGAACTCCACCGCATTCGGGTCGACGCCCAGCTCGCGCCCCAGCCGAGCCCCGTGCTTCTGGGCGAACAGCATCGAGATGTTGGTCACCTCGCCGAGCAGGTCGAGGTCGGGTGCCAGACGGGCGATGGCGCCGTCGAGGAAGACCATGTTCTTCACGTAGAGCATCAGCTCCTTGGGGAGCTTGGCGCCGTAGCCGAGCAGCGCCTTCACCACCCGCTGCACCTCCTGCACCATCTCCTCGCCGGTGAGCGTGGTCGGGTCGATCACCTCCTCCTCGAGGCGGAGGTCCTTGATCACCGCCTCGAGATCGGTGTCCATCGGCAGGGCACCGAGATCGCGCAGCGCCGCCATCTGGCCGCGCACGTCGTTGGTGGTGGCACCGAGCATCAGGCGCAGGAAGGCGTTGCGGCGGGCGCCCGTGAGCCGCCCGACGATGCCGTAGTCGAGCAGCGCGGTGCGGCCGTCGGCCATCACGAACAGGTTGCCGCCGTGGAGATCGCCGTGGAACACGCCCTCCACGATGGCGCCCTCCATGAAAGCGATCATCGCCGTGCGGACGACCTCCTCGGTGTCGATCCCGGCGCCCTTCATGCCGACCACGTCGTCGAAGTTGAAGCCGTGCACCCGCTCCATCACCAGCACCCGCTTGGTGACGAGGCGGGGGTGTGGACGAGGAACCACGTAGCGGTCCTGCTCGAGGTCGTGCAGCATCGCCGCGATGTCGAGCATGTTCGATGCCTCCATACGGAAGTCGAGCTCCTCCACGATCGTCTTGGCGAACAGCTCCACCAGCGCCGGCGGGTTGGCGAGCGCCGCCACCGGGATGCGCCCCACGAGATACGGCGCCAGCCACGCCATCACCTTGAGGTCCTTGCGCACCAGGCGGTCGACCGTGGTGCGCTGCACCTTCACCACCACGTCTTCGCCGGTGAGGAGCGTGGCCGCGTGCACCTGCGCGATCGAGGCGGCCGCCAGCGGCGTCTCGTCGAAGCTCGCGAACACGTCTTCCAGACGAGCGCCGAGGTCCTGCTCGACCGTGAGGCGGACCTCGCTGAACGGTTCGGCCGGCACCTGGTCGCGGCACTTCTTGAACTCGGCCACCAGCTCGGGCGGGAACAGGCCCTCGCCGGAGGAGATGATCTGGCCGAGCTTGATGTAGGTCGGTCCGAGCTCCTCGGCGGCGAGCCGCAGACGGCGGGACACGTCGGCGCGGCTCGCACCGGCGTCACCGGCGAAGCGTCCCCGCCGCTTGGCCAGCATCCACGGCACGATCGCCCCGCCGAGATGGCGGACCACGGTGAACACCCGCGGCCCGTGGGGGAGCCGGGAGGGTCTGGTGAGTTCGGGGACCTCCGCCACGGCGCGGCGGCGGAGCGATTCGGCGAGATGTGACCAGCGGATGTCGTCGCGGTCGAGCTCCCACGGGGCCTCGGAGGTGAACGAGCCCCACCGGAGGTCACTCGGAGATGACGTCTCGGGTGTGGTCGCGTTGGCGGGGGATGCGGCCATCGTCCCATGATGCCGGGATTCCGGCCCGAACGTCGCCGCGGGCGGCGTGATCGAGTGGGTGACGTCCGCCGTGGCTGTGGCAACATCGGCACATGTCGGATCGACCGTTTCGTGTGCTGGGTCTGCAACAGGTCGCCATCGGCGGCCTCGACAAGGGGGCCCTCACCGGTCTCTGGTCGGGGCTGCTCGGCGTCGACAAGGTGGGCGACTACGTCAGCGAGTCGGAGAACGTCGACGAGGACATCCTCCGCCTCGGTGCCGGCCCGCACGCCGTGGAGATCGATCTGATGCAGCCGCTCGACCCCGAACGCTCGCCGAAGGTGCACGTGCCCACGCTGAACCACCTCGGCCTGTGGATCGACGACCTCGCCGCCTGCGTCGACTGGCTCACCGAGCAGGGCGTCCGGTTCACGCCCGGCGGCATCCGCACGGGAGCGGCCGGCCACGACGTGTGCTTCATCCACCCGAAGGGCAACGACGACACGCCCCGCAGCGGCGAGGGCGTGCTGATCGAGCTCGTGCAGGCCCCACCCGAGGTGGTCGAGGCGCTCGGATGACCGACAGCGGGGGAGCCGGGCCGCTCGCCGGCATCCGGGTGGTCGAACTCGGCGTGTGGGTGGCCGGCCCTGCCGCGGGCGGCATCATGGCCGACTGGGGAGCCGACGTCGTCAAGATCGAACCGGCCCGTGGCGATCCGCAACGCGCGGTGTTCGGCTCGCTCGGGATGAGCGGCGAACTGCCCGTACCGCCGTTCGAGGTCGACAACCGGGGCAAGCGGTCGGTGGTGCTCGATCTACGCGACTTCGACGACCACGCGGTGCTCGACCGCCTGCTCGCCACCGCCGACGTGCTCATCACCAACATGCGCCCGGGCGCCCTCGAGCGTCTCGAGCTCGATGCCGAGACCGTGTGCGCACGCCATCCGCGCCTCGTGTACGGATCCATCACCGGCTACGGGCCGGACGGCGCCGACCGCGATCGCGCCGGCTACGACATCGGAGCGTTCTGGTCGCGCTCGGGGTTGGCGCACACGCTCGTGCCGCCGGGCGACATGCCGCCCACGTTGCGGTCGGGCATGGGTGACCATCAGACCGGCATGACCCTCGCCGCCGGCGTGCTCGCCAAGCTGGTCGAGCGCGACCGCACCGGTGTCGGCGGTGCGGTCGGCACGAGCCTCCTGCGAACCGGGATGTACTCGATCGCCTGGGACTTCGGCATCCAGCTGCGCTTCGACCGCCGGGAGTCCACCCGGCCGCGCGAGCGCATGCGGGCGCCCCTCAACAACAGCTATCGCGCCGCCGACGGGCGCGTGTTCTGGCTGATCTGCCTCGAGGCCGAGCGCCACTGGCCGAAGCTGGTGACCGCCGTCGACCGTCCCGAGCTCGGCGACGACCCGCGGTTCGCCACGGCCAAGGGCATCCTCGACAACGCCGAGGCGCTGATCGCCGAACTCGACGCCGTCTTCGCCACCCGTCCCCTCGAGGAGTGGGCGGCGCGCTTCGACGAGCACGACGTCTGGTGGGCGCCCGTGCAGTCGATCGTCGACGTCATCGCCGACCCGCAGGCGCAACCCGGCTTCGTCGACATGACGCCGCGCGACGGCGAGGAGCCGTTCCGGGCGGTGGCCACGCCGATCGACTTCGCCGGCTACGAGATCCGACCCGGTCTCGTGCCGATGCTGGGCGAGCACACCGACGAGGTGCTCGCCGAACTGCGCGACACGCTCTGACCGGCGTGCCGGGCGGCCGGACGAGCGACGGCAGGGGCGACCAGGTGAGACCGACGTCTCATTGCCCCGGGCAACTTCCGTCTCTACGTTTGCCGGAACACGTGGTGCGGGGGGCGCCACGACGAACGGGCAACGGGGGATCGACCGATGACGACGATGCAGGTCCCGACACGGTTCGAGGACGCCACACCGGCCTTCGTGACCGAGGCGTTGCGATCGGCTGACGTTGCGCTACCGCGGCGCTGCGCACGGGGCGCCGTCGAGCGTGATCCTGAAGGTGCCGTCGGAGATCCGCCAGAACCGCCAGGTGGGCGACCACTTCAACTTCTACGAGCGCGAAGGCCGTTTCTACGAGCACGTCGGCCAGTCGATCGCCGTGCGCACGCCGAACTGCCTCTTCAACCACCTCGACGTCGCCGGGAACCAGTTCGCGCTCATCCTCGAGGACTTCGGGGGCCGGACGATGGTGAGCCAGATCGCCGGCATGCCCATGGAGCGGGCGACCGAGGCGGTGCGGGCGATCGCCTCGGTCCACGCCCAATGGTGGGACACTCCGGCCGTCCATGCGCTCGACTGGATGCCCAGGCTGACCGATCCGCCGAACAGTACGGCGGGAGGCTCGTACCGCGAGGCCTGGCCGCGCTTCGTCGAGTCGTTCGGAGCCGACCTGCCCGAGGGATCGCTCGGACTCGGCGAGCGAGTCGGCGCCGACTTCGAGGCGATCCAGCTCCGCCGCCCTCGAACTCGACGCCGCCACCCTCATCACCACCTGACCCCCGACGTCTCCCGAGCGATGAGTGAGCGGCCAGGCTGTCTGGCCCGTGGCTCATCGCTGGGGTTTGTGGTGTCGTGTCGATGAGTGAGCGGCCAGGCTGTCTGGCCCGTGGCTCATCGCTGGGGTAGGTGCTGTTGCGTCGATGAGTGAGCGGCCAGGCTGTCTGGCCCGTGGCTCATCGCTGTCAGAAGTCGGGCGGGCGTCTGTCGCGGAGGGCGGCGACGCCTTCGCGGTACTCGGCGGTGCGCATCGCCTCGTCGAGGAGGCGGATCGAGTCGCCCACCGACGCCGCAGGGTCGTGGCGGAGGAGATCCTCGGCGAGCTGGCGCTTGGTGACGGTGACGGCGTTCGGGCCCGTGGTGACAGCGAGCGACCGGGCGTAGTCCAGCGCCGCGGTCAGCGTCGCCGCGCCGTCGGCCTCGACGCCGTTCCACAGGCCCCAGTCGGCGGTCTCGGCGCCGGTGACCACCCGGCCCGACAGCAGGAGGTCGCTGGCCCGGGTGACGCCCACCAGCCGGGGCAGGATCCAGCTGAGCCCGTACTCCGCCGGCAGGCCGAGCTTGGGGGCGGCCGTGGTGAGCTTGGCCTCGGCGGCCACGAATCGCAGGTCGCAGAACGCCACGAGGGCCAGCGCCACCCCGGCACATGCGCCGTTGACGGCAGCGACGATCGGGTGCCGGTAGGCCAGCTGCCAGGTCATGTCGGCGTCGAGTCGGGCATCGAGGCCGGCACCGGCGACATCGGCACCGGCCGGGGAATCAGTCCCGGCAGGAACGTCGGCGTCGGCGTCCGCATCGACGTCGGTGTCGGCGCCTGCGTTCGAGGTGCGCCAGGTGCCGGGGCGGGCCGGTTCGGCCGGCAGTCCGGTGTCGTACCCACCCGTGTCGGCGTGGCCGGCGAGCGCCTGCGAATCGCCACCCACGGAGAACGCGGGAGGCGTACCGGTGACCACCACGGCGCGCACGTCGTCACGGATCTCGAGATCGGCCATCACCTGGCGGAACTCGGCATGCATCCGGCCGGTCCACGCGTTGTGACGATGCGGCCGGTGCAGCCACACGGTGGCGACCCGATCCTCCACGTCCCAACGGATGCTGGTCAGCTCGCCGTTCAGCTCGGTCATCGCCTCGCGCCTGCGCCCGTCAACCCCACATCGCCTTCAGCACGCCTTCGGCCAACTCGGGCCGACACACGATGAAGTCGGGCAGCCACGGATCACGCTCGTTGTACACGAGCGGGCTGCCGTCGAGACGGCTGGTGTGGAACCCCGCGGCGGCGGCCACGGCGGCCGGTGCGGCCGAGTCCCACTGGTACATGCCGCCGTCGTGAACGTAGATGTCGGCCTCACCGAGCACCACGGCCATCGCCTTGGCGCCCGCCGACCCGAGCCGCACCGCGTCGCAATCGAGCCCCTCCGCCACGAGCACCGCCGCATACGGCGCCCGCGACCGCGACGTGATCAGCCTCGGCCGATCGCGGGAGAACTCGGGCATCGGCGCCGGCGGGTCGGTGGAGAACACGAGGTCGAGCGCCGGCAGGCTCACGGCGGCCGCCGCGAAGGCGCCCCGCTCCCACAGCGCGATGTGGACGGCCCAGTCGGAGCGACCCACCTCGCTGTACTCGCGGGTGCCGTCGAGCGGATCGACGATCCACACCCGATCCGAGTGGAAACGTCGAGGATCCTCGCGCCCCTCCTCCGACAGCACGGCGTCGCCCGAGCGGTGTTCGGTGAACTCGCGCATCAGGAACTCCTGGGCGATCGCGTCACCCGCGTCCTTGACGTCCCAGGTGGAGGCGCCCTTGTGGAACAACTGCCGACGGGCCTCCACCAGCAGCCGACCCGTCTCCACGGCGAGACGCGTCGCGAACTGCGCGTCGGTCTCGGGGGCGGTCACCGGTCCAGTGTGCCAGGCGGACCCGATCAGGCCAGCTTCTTGTACTTGATGCGGTGGGGGTGGTCGGCGGCGGCGCCAAGCTCCTGCTTGCGCCGCTCTTCGTACTCGGCGAAGTTGCCCTCGAACCACCGCACCTGGCTGTCGCCCTCGAAGGCCAGCACGTGGGTGGCGACACGGTCGAGGAACCACCGGTCGTGGGAGATCACGACGGCACAGCCGGGGAACGACTCGAGGCCCGCTTCCAACGCCCGCAACGTGTCGACGTCGAGGTCGTTGGTGGGCTCGTCGAGCAGCAGCACGTTGCCGCCCGACTTGAGCAGCTTCGCCAGATGCACCCGGTTGCGCTCACCGCCGGAGAGGTCGCCGACCCGCTTGCCGTGGTCGGTGCCCTTGAAGTTGAAGCTCGACACGTAGGCCCGGCCGTGGATCTCCCGCCCGCCGACGTCGAGCACCTCGGCACCGCCGGTGACCTCCTCGTAGACGGTCGCATCGGAGTCGAGGTCGTCGCGGTCCTGGTCGACGTACGACAGGTCGACCGTGTCGCCGATCTTGATGCTGCCGGTGTCGGGATCCTCGCGGCCCGCGAGCATCTTGAACAGCGTGGTCTTGCCGGCGCCGTTGGGGCCGATGATGCCGACGATGCCGGCCGGCGGCAACGAGAACGACAGATCCTCGATCAGCAGCCGGTCGCCGAAGCCCTTGCTGAGGTTCTCGACCTCGATCACCTGGTCGCCCAGCCGGCGACCGGCGGGGATGGTGATCTCCAGCTTCGACGCGCCGGGATCGGAGGACTTGGCCTCGTTGTAGAGCTTCTCGTAGGCGGCCAGGCGGGCCTTGCCCTTGGCCTGGCGGGCCTTCGGGGCCATGCGCACCCAGTCGAGCTCGCGCGAGAGCGTGCGCTTGCGGGCCTCGTTGCCACGCTCTTCCTGCTCGAGCCGAGCCTGCTTCTGTTCGAGCCAGCTCGAGTAGTTGCCCTCGAACGGGATGCCGCGGCCACGGTCGAGTTCGAGGATCCACTTGGCCACGTTGTCGAGGAAGTAGCGGTCGTGGGTGATCGCCACGACCGTGCCGGCGTAGTCGCCCAGGAAGCGTTCGAGCCAGTCGACCGACTCGGCGTCGAGGTGGTTGGTGGGCTCGTCGAGCAGCAGCAGGTCGGGGCGCGACAGCAGCAGCCGGCAGAGCGCCACGCGACGGCGTTCACCGCCCGACAGCACCGACACGTCGGCGTCGTCGGGCGGGCAGCGGAGAGCGTCCATCGCGATCTCCACGTTGCGTTCGAGGCTCCAGGCGTCGGTGGCGGCGATCCGGTCCTCGAGGCGCGCCTGCTCCTTGCCGATCTTGTCGTAGTCGGCGTCGGGGTCGGCCCACATGGCCATGACCTCGTTGTAGCGGTCGATGATCGACTGGACCTCGGCGACACCGTCCATCACGTTGCCCTTGACGTCCTTGGCGGGATCGAGCTGCGGTTCCTGGGCGAGGTAGCCGACGGAGAAACCCTGGGTGAGCCGCGCCTCGCCCGAGTAGCCGTCGTCGAGACCGGCCATGATCTTCAGCAGCGACGACTTGCCGGCACCGTTCGAGCCCAGCACACCGATCTTGGCGCCCGGGTAGAACGACAGCGAGATGTTCTCGAGCACCGTCTTGTCGGGCGGGTAGTGACGGGCGAGCTTGTAGGCCTGGTAGATGAATTCGTGCGCCATGGTGCAGTCGAGGCTACCGGTGTGTGCCCGAGCGGGATTCTCGTTGCGGCGCGAGCTCCGTCGTCCTCGGCGGCGTCGCCAATGTCGCATCCGGTGTCAGACACCGGATGCAACACCCGCGGACAGGGGGCACGCTCTCCGGCGTAGCGTCGAGGACATGGCGATCGTGCCCGACCCGGTGGACGAGGCGTTGGCGGTGTGGTCGGCCGCGCACGACGAGGTCGCACCCGGCACGGTGGAGGGGCTCTACGTGGTCGGATCGGTGGCGCTCGACGACTGGACGCCGCACAGCGACGTCGACGTGGTCGCCGTGGTCGCCGACCCGTCGGATCCGGAACTGGGCTCGGGCCTCGCGGCGGCGCACGCCCTGGTGCGCGAGCGCACCGACGCGGTGATCGACGGACCGTTCGTGGCGTGGGGCGACCTCGTGGTACCACCGATGGCGGTCCAGCGCCCGTGGGTGCTCGACGGCGAATTCCACCTCGACGGCGAGTCGTTCGAGATCAACCCCGTCACCTGGTACACGCTCGCCGAGTACGGGATCGCGATGCGCGGCCCCGCTCCCCAACGCGTCGGCGTGCACGTCGACGACGCCGAGCGTCGCACGTGGGTGAAGGAGAACCTCGACACCTACTGGCGGAGCGTCGGGACCCGGCTCGATGCCGCACTCGCCGACGACGATCGCGCCGACGGCTTCGACGGGGCGGTGCTGGAGTGGACGGTGCTCGGCGTGGCGCGGATGCTGTTCACGTACGAGACCGGCGACGTGGTGTCGAAGACCGCAGCGGGGGAGTGGGCGGCGATCCGCGGCCCCGACTTCCGGCCGCTGCTCGAGGCGGCGATCGAACAGCGTCGACGGCCCGGCACCGTGAGCAGGTCGACGCTGGAAGACGCCGTCGAGTTCGTCGACCAGGTGCTCGCCGTCGTGGCGTGATGTTGCATCCGGTGTCTGACACCGGACGCAACATCAGCCGGTGAGGCGGTGGGTGGCGTCGGCGAACTCGCG
>JAWLEC010000036.1:0-22709 GCA_041686315.1 Ilumatobacteraceae bacterium | reverse complement strand
ACCCACTCGGTGAGTCGTTCGAATCGCTCGTCATCGAGGTCGCGTGCGCAGTCGAACCAGGCGCGCGGGGGACTGGCGACCCGGATTCCGTCGTCGCGTCGAACGGCGTCGGTCTCGTCGAGTCGGTTCGTGCGGCGGATCAGCACGCCGGACGTGATCGGTGACCGGTCGTGGCCGACCAGAACGATGGGCTCCTCGGGCCGGAACACGTGTCGGAAGTCCCAGAGCCGCGCTGCCGCAGCGCCGGTGACGACCACCTGGGGGTCGGCAGAGCATGCGGCGACACACCGAGCCTCGAACGTGTCGGGAGCGGTGGCGAGCCGATACACGCCGTCATGGACGCGGATGATGAGCCCATCGGCAACATGTCTGCGGACGACGTTGGCCGTGGCGCCGTCGTGGATGAGTTCGTCACGGGTGACGACGCCGTGGTGCGCCGCCGCGATCTCGGCAAGGTGTCGTGTGAACAGGTCCATCGGGAATCCCTTCGGAGACGGGGTGAGCAGGGCGATGAGCCGATCCGGGAGATTCCCTGTCGTCCACCCTGACGTCGGGGTGTCACAGAAGCGCACCTGAGGAACATCGCCGCACACCCCGCCCAACGCGTGATCAGTTGGTCGTCACCGACCGCACACTGTTCACGCGTTGGGAAAGGGCGGTCGAACGCGTGATCAGTTGGTTGGCACTGTCCGCACACAGTTCACGCGTTGGTGACGGAGCGTTGACAGGGCTGGTGGACAGGTGCGGCGGGGAAGCGGGTACGGTCGACGAGCGTGGACGAACTGCTGGAGGCCGACGGGAGCCCGAAACCCATGGCACGGGACGTGATCGAACTCCTGCACCGGTTGGGGATCGACGAGCTGCGCGAACGCCAACGGATCTCCGACCTCGAGATCCTCACCATGGGGATCTCGTTCACCGTCTACTCCGACGGCCAGAACATCGATCGCTCCTGGCCCTTCGACATCATCCCCCGCCTCATCCCGGGTGCCGAATGGTCGATCGTGGAGCGCGGGCTCGCCCAGCGCCTGCGTGCGCTCAACCACTTCATCGACGACGTGTACAACGACCGTCGGATCATCGTCGACGGTGTCTTCCCCGCCGAGCTGCTCGAGGACTCCACCAACTACCGACCCGAGTGCGAGGGCATCCACCCCAAGTTCGGCGTGTGGGCCCACATCTCCGGCTCCGACCTCGTGCGTGCCGGCGACGGCCAGTTCTACGTGCTCGAGGACAACCTGCGCGTCCCGTCGGGTGTGAGCTACGTCCTCGAGAACCGGGGCGTGGCGAAGCGCGCCTTCCCCGAGCTGTTCGAGCGCCACCACGTCCGCCCGGTCGACGCCTACACCGACGAACTGAACAAGCTGCTGATGTCGCTCGCACCCGACGGCCGGCACGACCCGATGATCGCCGTGCTCACACCGGGGATCTTCAACTCTGCGTACTTCGAGCACTCCTTCCTGGCACAGCGGATGGGCGCCGAGCTGGTGGAGGGCGAGGACCTCGTGGTGGGTGCCGACGACTGCGTGTACATGAAGACGATCCAAGGGCTCGAGCGCGTCGACGTGATCTATCGCCGCATCGACGACCTGTTCATCGACCCCGAGGTGTTCGATCCCGACTCGATGCTCGGCGTCGCCGGGCTGATGCGGGCGTGGAAGGCCGGCAACGTCGGCATCGCCAACGCACCCGGAGCCGGGGTCGCCGACGACAAGTGCGTCTACGCCTGGGTGCCCGACATGATCCGCTACTACCTCGGCGAGGAGCCACTGATCCCGAACGTGCCGACGTACCGTTGCATGTACGACGACGAATGTGCCCATGTGCTCGCCAACCTCGGTGACCTCGTGCTGAAGCCGGCCAACGAGAGCGGCGGCTACGGCATCGTCATCGGCAACCGCGCCACCGACGAGGAACTCGCAGCCGCCGCCGCGGCGATCCGGGAGGACCCGCGCAACTGGGTCGCACAACCGATCCTCGACCTGTCGACCGCGCCGACCCTCGTCGACGGCGGCATCGAGCCTCGGCACCTCGACCTGCGCCCGTTCATCCTCACCGGCGCGTCGAGCTACGTCACCGCGGGCGGGCTCACCAGGGTGGCGCTCACCCAGGGATCGTTGGTGGTCAACTCCTCCCAGGGTGGCGGCAGCAAGGACACGTGGATCGTCGACGACGCTCGCACCGCCGACTCGCCCGACCGGCCGTCGGGCCGGCAACAGCAGCAGACGGACGGGGTCACCCAGTCGCAGACCGGCACGGCCCAGTTGCAGGACGGGGCCGCCTGATGGCGCTGCTGTCACGGGTGGCCGACCGGGTGTACTGGGCGGCGCGCTACATCGAACGCGCCGAGGATTCGGCGAGGATCCTGCGCGCCTACGGTGACGTGCTCGCCGACATGTCCGGCACCTCCATGCGGTGGCGTCCGCTGGTGACCATCTCCGGGAGCGACGTCGCACTGCCCGCCGTGGCCGGATCCGACGAAGCCCAGGTGGCCCAGTTCCTCATCGCCGACCGCGACCATCCCAACAGCATCGCCGTCACGGTGGAGGCCTGCCGGGAGAATCTCCGGACGTGCCGGGAGGTGCTGCCACGCGAGGCCTGGCAGACCGTCAACGACCTGTCGATCTATGTGCGCGGCGCCGCAGTCACCTCGGTCGAACGCCGCCGGCGCGACCGCTTCCTCGGCCGGGTGATCGACGAGAGCCGCCGCCTCGACGGCGTGCTGCAGTCGTCGATGACCCGCGACGAGGTGTTCGAGACCTGGCGACTCGGCCGCTATCTCGAGCGGGCCGACATGACCACGCGGGTGCTCGGCGTGCGCGCCGCGACGCTGCTGTCGCTGCCGCCGGGGGCCACCGACGAGTTCGGCGAGGTGCAGTGGATGAGCGTGCTGCGGTCACTGTCGGCGCTGCAGATGTACCAGCGTGCCACCAAGGGCCCGATCGCCGGGCCCGCCGTCGTGCGGTTCCTGCTGTTCGACCACCGGTTCCCCCGCTCCGTCGCCGGATGTCTCGCCGAGATGCGCAACTCGGCGCTGCGGATGCCGAACCACGCCACCGTGCTGGGCGCGATCGAGAGTGCCGATCGGGAACTGCGGCGGAGCCGTCCCGCTGCCGACGACGGTGTGGCGCTCGACGCGGCGATGGAGGCCGTGCAGCTCGCGCTCAGCCGGCTCGACGACACCTTGCACCAACAGTACGTGGTGCACTGATCGTGCTCGAGAATCGTTCGCCGTCGGGCACCGCCGGTCTGGCGTCGACGGCGGGGGACGCGACGACGGCCATCGGTGCGCTGCCCGATCTGGGCGGACGCCAACTCGACGCCGACCGCCTCCTGGCCGCCGAAGGCGCCGGCCACATCGTTCACGACCTGCCGATCCGCGCCGACGGTCGGATGGTGGCGCTCGAGTCCCGGCCGTGGCGGCTCGACCCGGTGCCGTACGTGCTCGACGGCGACGACTTCACCGCACTCGCCGACGCCGCCGTGGCGCGGATGCGGATGCTCGAGTCGATCCTGCGCGACGTGTACGGCGCACAGTCGCTGCTCGCTGATGCCGTGGTGGAACCGCAGGCGCTGTGGGGCAGCCTCAGATACCGCCTCGCGGCATTCGGGCCACCGGCGCCGAAGCGGTGGCTGACCAACTACGCCGTCGACGTGGTCCGCACCACCGACGGGCGTTGGCGTGCCGTCCGCGATCTCACCGACGCACCGCCCGGTGTGGGCTATGCCCTGCTCGATCGCCTCGTGGCGGCGCGGGTCCATCGCGACGTGGTCGCCGCACTGCCGGCGGGCCGGGCTCTGCGCTCACTCGATCCGTTCGCCGATCGGTTGCGTGACGCTCTCGCCGACGTGGCGAACACGGTGAACCCGCGTGTCGTGGTGTTGTCCGGCGGGGTGGACCACCCGTCGTTCGTCGAGCAGTCCTACCTCGCCACGCGGCTCGGCCTGAACCTCGCCGAAGGGGCCGATCTGGTGGTCCGCCAGCGTCGTGTCTGGCTGCGCTCGCTGGCGGGCCTCGAACCGGTCGACGTGCTGTTCCGGCGCCTCGAGGACGACCAGCTCGATCCGATGGAGGTGAACGCGTCGGGGCACGTCGGCATCCCGGGGGTGCTGCTGGCGGCGCGATCCGACGGGGTGGTGCTGTCGAATGCACACGGCACCGGCGTCCTGGAGGAGCCGCTCCTGGCCGACCAATGGGACGCGGCCGGAGCCTGGTTGACCGGCCACGGCTCCGACTATCAGGGCGTGGCGCCCCTCGAGATGTGCACCGCGGAGGAACGGGCATCACTCGACATCGCTCGTATCCCCTGCTTCATCGGTGGTGCGTCCACGCAGCGGCGGGTGACGCTGCGGCTGCATCTCGTCGCCGGCGACAAGGGCATCGACGTCCTGCAGGGCGGCAGTGCGCGGGTGCTCGCCGACGGTGACGATCCGACGAGACCCACGGCGGCGACGGCGAAGGACGTGTGGGTGATCGGCGGACGCATCGCGCCGCCGGTGGTCCGCCGCCGCGAACCCCTGCCCCAGGTGGACCTCATCGCGTCGGTGCCCACACGGGCGGCCGAGGCACTCTTCTGGGCCGGTCGGGCGATGGAACGCGCCGAGCTCGTGGCCCGATCGCTGGAGGTGGTGCTCGACCGCACCGACGGTGCGTTCGACGCGGATGTCGCCGAGTCGTGGGTGGCGCCGGCCATCGACCTGGTGATGTCGATCGCCGGTGTTCCGCTGACGTCGCTCCCCGAGGGCGGCAACCGGTCGTCGGTGGCGGTTGGGTCGTCGGTCGACGCGTTGAGCCGGCACCTCGGCTCGTTCCTGGCCGAGGTGTCGTCCGTCCGCGAATTCTTCTCGGTCACGGCCGGCCGCGTGTTCGCCCGCCTCGCCGAGTCGAGGAGCGGTCTCGGCGCCCTCGTCGACCAGACCGTCGACCAGGGTTCCCTGGACGTGGGACGGCTCGACATCGGCCGCATCGACGGGCGACAACTCGAGACCGTGCTCGTCGATCTCGCGTCGATGGTCGGGCTCTGGAACGAGAGCGTGGTGCGGGGGCCGGCGTGGCGGTTCGGTGAGATCGGCCGTCGGATCGAACGAGCTCTGGGCGTGGTGGACGGCGTGCGCGGTGTGTTCCGCCCGTTCGCCGACGCTGCGCCGTCGTGGCTCACCGAACCGCGGGTGGCCGGCATGGACGACGAGGAGCATCGCACGGACTTCGCCCGTCAGCGTGTGGTGGAGATCGTGCTCGCCGCCAACGAGAGCCTGGTCGCCTACCGGCGTCGGTACCGCAGCGACGTCGAGTTCGAGCCCGCCGTGCGTCTGGTGGTGGCGGAGCGGCTCAATCCCCGGTCGGCGGCGGCGGCGGTGGAGGCGATCCGCCACGAGGCGGCCGGCCTCGGCTGGGACGAGGGTGTCGACGTGGCCGCGCGGGTGCTCGACACCCTGGCGTCGGCCTCGTTCGCTGATGTGGCGTCGACGGCGGCTGCGCTCGATGCCGTGTGGACCGGATGTGACGAACTGTCGCGTGCGGTGGTGGGGGAGTACCTGTCGGCACCGCTCGATCCGCGCATGATGGGCGGTGCCTGACGTGCCGGGTCGGCGCTATCGGGTCGTGCATCGCACCGAGTACGTGTACGGAGCCACGATGCTCGACGGATACAGCGTGGCGTGCCTGGCGGTGCGACCGACGTCGTCGCAGCATGTGCTGTCGACGCATGTGACGACGTTCCCGGACGCCGACGAACGCGACGAGCGGGTCGACGTGTTCGGCAACCGGGTGGTGCAGTTCGGGCTCCACCGGCCGCACGACGGGCTCGTCGTCCAGTCGATGTCCGAGGCCCACGTGTGGCCGCAGGAGCTCCCGCGCCGGGATCCGGCCTGGGAGCGGGTTGCGGCCGCAGTGGGCGTGTTGCGCGGTCCGCTGGCGCTGCAGGTGGCGCCGTTCGGGGCGCGGTCGAGGTTCGTCGACGTCGACGAACACCGGCTGGCGCTGTACGACCTGGTGTCGCCGTCGTTCACGCCGGGGCGGCCGATCGTGGACGCGGTGTCAGCGTTCTGCAGGTCGATCTTCGAGACGTTCTCGTTCGATCCGTCGTTCACGGAGGTGAGCACGCCACTCGACCATGTGATCGCACAGCGCAAGGGTGTCTGTCAGGACTTCGCCCACCTGGCGGTGGGTGCGCTGCGGTCGATCGGCCTCGCCGCCCGGTACGTGAGCGGCTACATCGAGACCGATCCGCCTCCGGGGGAGCCGAAGGTGTTCGGTGCCGACGCCTCGCATGCCTGGTGTTCGGTGTGGATCCCGGATCACGGCTGGCTGGACCTCGATCCGACGAACGGGATCATCGCTCCCGACCGCCACGTCACCGTGGCCTGGGGGCGCGACTATGCCGACGTGGCGCCGGTGCGCGGGGTGGTGATCGGTCCGGCGTCGCCGCAGGCGCTGCACGTGTCGGTCGACATGACCCGTGTCGAGGTCCCCGACGACGATCCCGCCCGCCAGATCATCCGCTGACCGCTCTTCGTCTGCGTGACGCTTCTGTCGGGAGGGCCCGACATTTTCGTCACGCAAACGGGGAACCCTGTCGCGGGCTTGCGTTTGCGTGACGCTTTCGTCGGCGCGCCCCGACATTTCTGTCACGCAAACGTGGGGCCCTGCCCCGGTTGCGGTGTGACATCGGTCCCGAGTCGGGATGTGCCGGCGCAACAGGGGTATCCGGTTGCGAGGATGAACGCCGTGCCACGCCCCGACGCGCCCGATCACGCGCCTCGCCCGACCCTGCTCACGCGCCCGTTCCTGGTCGTCACGGCGACGGCCCTGCTGTTCTTCGTGTACATCGGGATGTTGCTGCCGCTCGTGCCGCTGTTCGTCGAGGGGCCCCTCGGGGCGGGCGAGTTCGGGATCGGGCTGACCGTCGCCGCGTTCGCCATCGCCGCCATCAGCATCCGCCCACTGATCGGCCGGCTGGCCGACCGGCACGGACGCCGCCGTCTCATCATGATCGGAGCAGCCGTCGCAGGCCTGAGCGGCATGGCCTCGGGACAGGTGGATGCGTTCTGGCAGTTGCTGCTGCTGCGTTCGGTCACCGGCGTGGGAGAGGCGGCCGTGTTCGTCGGTGCGGCCACGCTGATCGCCGACCTCTCGCCGCGTGATCGCCGCGCCGAGGGCGCCAGCTACTTCTCGGTCGCCGTGTTCGGCGGCATCGGCATCGGACCGCTCTTCGGCGAGTGGATCCTCGACGACACCCGGTTCCAGCGGGCCTTCTTCGTCGCCGGTCTCTTCGCGTTCGCGGCGGCCGCCCTGGCGTCGTTGGCGCCGGCACGGGTGCCCTCGCTCGACCCCGCACCGGTGGACGACGTCGGCGACGACCCACGATCCGGTCCGGCCGACCAGCCTGCCGCCGACGCCGCGGGATGGCGCCGATTCGTGCATCCTGCGGCTTTGTTGCCCGGGCTCGTGCTGGCAGCCGGCGTCGCCGCGTTCGCCACGTTCGGGGCGTTCATCCCCGACCATGCCCGCACGGTGGGGCTGGCCAGTTCCGGCGGGCTCTTCGCCGTGTACGCCCTCGTGTCGGTGCTCGTGCGGATCTTCGGTGCCCGGCTGCCCGAACGGCTCGGTCCGCGTCGGGCGGTCACGATCGCGCTCGGCAACATCCTCGTCGGCCTGCTGGTCCTGGCGGCGTTCCCGACCGTGCCGGCACTGTGGATCGCCTCGGTGTTCGTCGGCGTCGGCGTGGCGTTCAACTACCCGTCGCTGCTCGCGCTCACCGTCAACCGGGCGAGCGACCGCGACCGGGCCTTCGCGGTCAGTTCGTTCACGATGTTCTTCGAGGTGGGCACCGCTGCGGGCGGGCTGCTGATCGGTGCCTTCGCCCAGGTGGTCGGCAAGCAGGTCGGGTTCCTGGGCGGCGTGGCGAGTTGCCTGCTCGGGTTGTGGATCCTGCGCACGAAGGTCGTTCCCGTGGGTACCGCCGACGGTGCGCCGCTCACGACCGTCGCCGCTCCCGCGTATCGCCCCGTCGCCGGCGAGTGACGCAGGCCTGTCGCTCCACACCCGCTGCAGATGCAGCAACCGGCTGATCGGTGCCGGTCGCGTCTCGACCGCCGTGGCCGATTCCCGCCAGGGAGGCGACGCCTGATCGGCCATGATGGGGACGTGCTCGACCACGACCACTGCTACCGCGCCGTCCGTAGCCGAGACCGGCGCTTCGACGGATGGTTCGTGACGGCGGTCAGGACGACCGGCATCTACTGCCGGCCCAGCTGCCCGGCGATCACCCCGAAACGCACGAACGTCGACTTCTTCCCCACCGCGGCCGGCGCCCAGCAGCGTGGCTTCCGTGCGTGCAAGCGATGCCGTCCGGACGCGTCGCCGGGATCGCCCGAGTGGAACGGCCGACACGACGTGGTGGGTCGCGCGATGCGGTTGATCGCCGACGGCGTGGTCGATCGCGACGGTGTGCCGGCGCTCGCCCGCCGGCTCGGATACAGCGAGCGGCACCTCACGCGCCTGCTCGCCGACGAGGTCGGTGCCGGCCCGCTCGCGATCGCCCGGGCGCAACGGGCGCACACGGCACGCGTCCTCATCGAGACGACGGCCATGCCGTTCACCGACGTCGCCTTCGCTGCGGGGTTCGGCAGCATCCGCCAGTTCAACGACACCGTGCAGTGCGTGTTCGCCACGTCGCCCACCGAGCTGCGGCGTGCTGCCGGCCGCCGCGATCGCGCTGTCGCCGCCACGCCCGTGGGCGGTTCGTGGTCCGGTGCGGCGACCACGGTTGCTCTGCGCCTGCCCACCCGGGTGCCGTTCGCCGCTGCCGACGTGGTCGCCTTCGTCGGCCGGCGTGCCATCCCGGGCACGGAGTCCTTCGACGGAGTCCGGTACCGGCGAACGCTGCGGCTGCCCGCCGGCTCCGGCGCCGTGGAACTCACCGCCCACGACGACCACGTCCGAGCGAACATCACGCTGACCGAGTGGTCCGACCTCCCGGTGGCCGTCCAGCGGCTCCGGCGGCTGCTCGATCTCGACGCCGATCCCACCGCGGTCGACGAACTGCTCGGAGCCGACCCGGCTCTCGCAGCGCTCGTACGCGACTGCCCGGGCCGTCGGTCGCCCGCGAGCGTGGACCCGTTCGAGACAGCGGTGCGTGCGGTGATCGGTCAGCAGGTGTCGGTGGCGGGCGCTCGCACGGTCGCTGCACGGATCGTCGACGCCGTCGGATCGCCGTCGCACCTCGACGCCGGTCTCGCCCGTGTCTTTCCGGGGCCGGAAGCGCTCGCAGAGGCACCCGACGACGTGTTCTCGATGCCCCGTGCGCGTCGCGACACCGTCCGCCGACTGGCTGCAGCCGTCGCCGACGGCGTGCTCGAACTCCACGCCGGGGTCGACCCCGCCGCCGCCAGGGACGGGCTGCTCGCGCTGAAGGGCATCGGCCCGTGGACGGCCGACTACGTGGTGATGCGCGGCCTGGGCCATCCCGACGTGTTCCTCGCCCGGGACCTCGGGGTGCGCCATGCACTCGACCGTCTCGGCGGGGCCCCGGCCGTCCCCCACTGGGCGCCCTGGCGTTCGTATGCCGTGCACCACCTCTGGGCGTCGCTCGCCTCGGCACCGGCACCGGCACCCGACCGTTCACGCACACCGGCGTTGCCTGCGGCCTCGCAGGGCGGCCGGTCGCCGTCCGATCCCATCGACCAGCATCCGGAGCGACCATGACCGATCTCCTCGCCACCACGACCGTCGACTCACCGATCGGTCGGCTCACGATCGTGGCATCCGATCACGGCCTGCGGGCGGTGCTCTGGCCCGACGACGACCCCGTGCGGGTACGCCTCGCCGAGGTGCGGGAGAGGCCCGACCATGGTGTGGTGCAGCTCGCAGTGTTCCAGCTCGCCGAGTACTTCGCCGGGAACCGCCGATCGTTCGACGTCCCGCTCGACGTGGTCGGTACCGACTTCCAGCGGTCGGCGTGGGATGCGCTGCGCACGATCGACTACGGCACCACCGTGAGCTACGGCGAGCAGGCGGCGCGGATGGGTGACCGGCGCAAGGCCCGAGCCGTGGGTGCCGCCAACGGCCGCAACCCGGTGTCGATCGTGGTGCCGTGCCACCGCGTGGTCGGTGCCGACGGTTCCCTGACCGGGTTCGCCGGTGGCGTGGAGACGAAGGCGTGGCTGCTGGCGCACGAACGCGCCCATCTCTGAGGCGCCGCCCCCGCATGCGCGGCGGCGGGGCGGGTCCGAGCCGCGACCCGGTTCAGCGATTGCGCGCTGCGGCCGACTGGGCCCGGCGGGCGCGCTCGGCTTCCTTCTTCGCCCGCTTCGCCTCGGCACGCTTGGCGCGCACTTCGGCCTGCTCGTCGTCGGAACGCCTGCGCGTGTCCACCAGCGGAGCGATCTGGACGTCCTCCACCTTGGGAAGGGCGACGAGCTCGTCGGACTTCAGCAGGTCGCGGATGATCGCCGAGGCGGGCGCCTCGCCGGCGACGGTGGAGGCCAGCATGATCCGTGTGACCGCCACACCGTGACGCTCGGCCAGGCCGGGCAGCACCTCGCGCAGTTGGTCGGTCGACGGGTTGTCGGCGTGCTCGCCGAGCTGCTCGATGCAGTCGGCCAGACAGAGATCGGTGATCACGGCGGCGACGGCCTCCATGTCGCCGTCGATGCGGCCGGCCTTCACGGCGGAGCGGATCCCGGCCGGCGTGAGTTCGTCGACGACCGACTGGAGGCCCTCACGGTGGTCGTCGTCGAGGGCCTCGATGGCGGCGGTGAGCTCCTCGTCGGTGGCGGCCTTGAACGAGCGGTCGAGCAGGCCGAGCGCCTGCATCCTGTTCTTCATCTGGTTCACGGCACGCGACGCTAGCGGGGAGTACCCCGATCCCGCCGATGGGCTAGGCTGTCACCGTTTACACCCAGTCGCACGGGGGTCGGCTGATCGATTGCCCCGCTCGCGTTCCATCAACGAAGGAGCATCCATGGCAACCGTTCAGCTCGAGGGCGTCAACAAGGTCTACGAGAACGGCTTCCACGCCATTCACGACCTCGATCTCGAGATCGAGGATCGTGAGTTCCTGGTGCTCGTCGGCCCGTCGGGTTGCGGCAAGTCCACGGCGCTGCGGATGATCGCCGGCCTCGAGACCATCAGCGGCGGCACGCTGCGCATCGGCGAACGTGTCGTGAACGAGGTCGAGCCGAAGGACCGTGACATCGCCATGGTCTTCCAGAACTACGCCCTGTACCCCCACATGAGCGTGTACGACAACATCGGCTTCGCCCTCAAGCTCGCCAAGGTGCCCAAGGACGAGATCGACACGCGCGTGCGCAAGGCGGCGGCGATCCTCGAACTGGAGGCCAACCTCGACCGCAAGCCGGGGCAGCTGTCGGGCGGTCAGCGTCAGCGCGTGGCGATGGGCCGTGCGATCGTGCGCCAGCCGGCGGCGTTCCTCATGGACGAGCCGCTGTCGAACCTCGACGCGAAGCTGCGCGTGCAGATGCGCGCCGAGATCGCTGCCCTGCAGCGCGAGCTGGCCGTCACCACGGTGTACGTCACGCACGACCAGATCGAGGCCATGACGATGGGCGACCGCGTGGCGGTGCTCAAGGACGGCTACCTCCAGCAGGTCGACACGCCGCAGAATCTCTACGACCATCCGGTCAACGTGTTCGTCGCCGCATTCATCGGTTCGCCGTCGATGAACCTCTTCGAGGCCACCGTGACCCTGGCCGGCGACGGCGGCTCCATCCAGCTCGGCAGCCACACGCTCGGGCTCGGGCCGGAGACGCTCCAGAAGCACCCCAACCTGCGCAATTTCGACGGCAAGCAGATCATCATCGGCATCCGCCCGGAGGACTACGAGGACGCGTCGATCGCCACCGACGTGCCCGAGAACCAGCGCATCACCTCGAAGGTGTCGCTGCTGGAGGCGCTCGGCTCGGAGATCATGGCGCACTTCCGCGTGGATGCCCCCACAGTCGACTCCGGCGACCCCGACGCCGCCGAGGACAAGGGCCACGCCGGCACGGCCAACGCCGTGGGGCGTTTCAACCCCCGGTCGACGGCGCGGATGGGTCAGGAGATCCAGATCGCCATCTCCACGGAGAACATGCACTTCTTCGACCCGACGACCCGCATGGCCATCGCCGACGGCGCCTGAACGTCCGGCCGTGATGGGCCGTACTGGCCCGATCGCCATCGCCTGATCCGAAAAATGCCCCGTTCGTAGCGTCTACCGCTACGAACGGGGCATTTTTCGGTGGTTGGGCGTCAGGGGGTCCAGCGGGGCTTGAGCGGGGCGTGCTCGATGCGGGGGATCACGTGCTCGGCCACGAGGTCGCACTCGGCGGTGTGGGTGTACCCCGACAGGATGAACGCCCCGATGCCCGCCTCCTGGTAGGCGCGCAGCTTGGCCACCACCTGGTCGGGATCGCCCACGATCGCCGCACCGGCGCCGCTGCGGGCACGCCCGACGCCGGTCCACAGCGCCTCCTCCACGAAACCGTCGTCGGAGGCCGCGTCGCGCAGTGACGCCTGGCGCTGCACACCCACCGACGCCGCGTCGAGCGACTTGTTGCGGATCGACTCGCCGGTGTCGGCGTCGAGCTTCGACACCAGCCGCTCGGCGGCGGCGTGGGCCTCGGCCTCGGTCTCACGCACGATCATGTGGGCGCGCAGCCCGTACACGAGGTCGCGGTCGTACCGCTCGCGGGCGAGCGCCCTCATCTCCTCCACCGTCGACGCCACCGACGCCACCGTGTCGGGCCAGGTGAGGAACACGTCGGCCTCGGCAGCGGCGACGTCCTTGGCGGCAGGGGAGAAACCCCCGAAATACATCGGCGGGCACGTGCCCGACACGGTCTGCGCCCGCGGCGGGTCGAGCGTGAGGTCGACGAAATCACCGTGGAAGTCGATCGACCGGCCGTTCAGCAGCTGGCGCAGCACCTGCATCCACTCCCGGGTGCGTTGATAACGCGGCGCCGACTCGAGCTCCTCGCCCGGGATGTCGGAGGAGATGATGTTGATGCACAGACGGCCGCCCGCCATCTGGTCGATGGTGGCGAGCTGCCGGGCCAGCTGGGGCAGCCACATCTCACCCATCCTCACCGCCAGCAGCAGATGGATCTTCTCGGTGTGCGTGGCGATCGCCGCGGCGAACGCCGTGGAATCGATCCCGAGCCCGTAGCCCGACGGCAGCAGCACGTTGTCGAAACCGTTGCGGTCGGCGGTCTGCACGATGTTGGAGCAGTGCGGCCACGAGCTGGCGAGAGCCGGGTCGGGCACGCCGAGGAACTCGTAGTCGTCGTCGCAGAGCGCACTGAACCAGGCGACCTCGGCGACGTCGGAGCGGGTGACGGTACTCATGGCAGTGGAACTCCTTCGGATGCCTGGATGATCGAATAGACGTCGTGGCGGCCGAGCTCGACGTCGAGTGCCGCCGTGGCCGAACGGATGCGGTCGGGGTTCTGCGAGCCGACGATCGCCACCGGCGCCGCCGGATGGGCGAGGACGAAGGCCATCGCCAACTGCGCACGATCGACGCCCTCGCGCTCGGCCAGCGCATCCAGCACGGTCAGCAGCTCCGGACGCACGTCCTCGCCCGTGGCGAGGCGTCCCCCGCCGAGCGGGCTCCACGCCAACGGCACGGTGCCGGTGGCCATGCAGGCGTCGAACGTGCCGTCGCGCAGCGGATCGAGGTGCACGGCGGAGTACTCGGGCTGGTTGGACACGATCGGGAACGGCAGGTGTGCCGCCAACGCCGCCACCTGGGCAGGCGTGTGGTTCGACACCCCGACCTCACGGATCTTGCCCTCGTCGCGCAGGGCGGCCAACACCGCGGCCACGTCGGCCGGATGCGTCAGCATGTCGGGACGATGGATCTGATAGAGGTCGATCACGTCCACCCGCATCCGCCGCAGCGACGCCTCACAGGCGCTGCGCAGGTACTCGGGCGACGAGTCGTACGGGGTCGGAGGCACGATCCCGCCCTTGGTGGACAACACCATCCGATCGCGCAGGTGCGGCGCCGCAGCCAGGACCGTTCCGAGGATCTCCTCGACGCTCCCGAATCCGGTGCCGCCCCAGTCGAACCCGTACACGTCGGCGTTGTCGATCAGGTTCATACCGCTGTCGAGCGCGGCTTCCACCAGGCCCTGGGCGGTGGCGACGTCGTCGTCGGTGAACCGCCAGAGCCCGAACGCCAACGCCCCCACCTCCCCGAGTGATCCGAGGAGGCGGGGGCGGGACGACACGAGGCTCACAGCCGCACGTTACCCGTGACGGTTCACGTGGACCTCAGCCCTTGACCGAGCCGGCCAGGATGCCGCGCACGAAGTACCGCTGCAGGGCGAAGAACACGATGATCGGAATGAACGACTGGACGAACGCTGCCGCCGGCAGGATGTTCTCGTTGCGCCCGAAGTCGCCCGCCAGGTTGGCGATCAGGATCGTCGTGGGCTGCGAACTCGCGTTGGCGCCGATCATCGTGTTGGCGATGAGGTAGTCGTTCCAGGTCCAGAGGAACTGGAAGATGGCGAACGCGGCGAGCACCGGGATCGACAGCGGCAGCACGAGCCGCCAGAAGATCGTGAAGTGTGCCGCTCCGTCGATGCGAGCCGCCTCGAAGAGGTCCTTCGGCAGGGAACTGATGTAGTTGTGCAGCAGGAAGATCGCGAACGGCATGGCGAAGCCGGTGTGGGTGAGCCACGTCGCCGTCGTCGTCCCGGCCAGGTTGAAGTCCGGGATCAGCACGATGGTGGAATCGAGCAGCGGCAGGGTGAGGCTGGCGCCGTTGTTGAACATCTGCAGCAACGGGATCAGCGCCACCTGGAGCGGGATCGCGAGCAGGGCCACCGTGGCGATGAACAGCGCCTTGCGGCCCTTGAAGTCGATCCATGCGAAGCCGTAGGCGGCGAATGCGGCGATGGCGATCGGGATGATCGTCGCCGGGATCGCGATCGCTGCCGAGTTCAGCAGCGACTGCCCCAGCCCCTGACGGGCCCCGAAGATCTCGTCGTAGTTGTCGAGCGTGAGCTCGCCCGGCGAGACCTTCCACCAGCCGGTGGAACGCTGTGCGTCGCGGCTACGGAACGAGTTGACGAACAACCCGAGCGTGGGGATGCTCCACACGATCACCAGCAGCCACAGGATGCCGGTGGGGATGGATCGCAGGAAGGCGTAGATCCGGTTGATGGGGCCGGCGGGCTTGTCCCGGTCGTCGCCTCCGACGACCGTGCTCGGGTCGGACGGACCCTCTACGCTCTCTTGGACCACGGGTGGTACGACGGTGCTCATGGCTCAGCCCTCCCTCTGCATGCGGCGGATGTTGTAGATCATGACGGGGAGGACGGCGACGAAGATCAGCATCGCGAGTGCTGCGCCCTTGCCGGTGTTGGTGAAGCCGAATGCCTCCTGGAACATCTGGTTGGCCAGCACCTGGGATCCGAACTGGCCGTTGGTGGTCACCTTCACGATGTCGAACACCTTCATCACGCCCACGATGAGCGTGGTGACGACCACACCGATCGTGGTGGCGATCTGGGGAAGTGTGACCCGCCAGAACACCTGGCTGCTGGTGGCGCCGTCGATCTTCGCCGCTTCGATCAGCTCGGTGGGCACCGCCTTGATCGCTGCGGAGAGGATGACCATGGCGAAGCCGGTCTGGATCCAGATGAAGATCACCATCAGCCAGAAGTTGTTGTACGGCGTCTCCTGCACGAAGAACACGGTCTCGGCGGAGACGGTGCCGTCCTCGGCGACCCGGTGACCGCCGACGCCGGTGCCGATGATGCCGACGTAGCGGATGAAGAACCAGCCGACGAAGATGGCGGCGATGCCGGGCACCACCGCCCTGCCGGGCCCGTATCTCACCAGCATCCTGGCGCACACCACCAGCAGCCCGATCAGGGCGAGGAGGATGGCGGCTCCGACGATGAGGGTGGGCAGACCGGAGCCGGTGGACAGGCGCCCGAGGCCCACCCACAGGGCGTTCAGCACGCCGGTCTGTTCGGTGGAGGTGTCACGGGCGGTGTACACGAACCGCCAGATGATCGAGGCGCCGACGAGCGAGATCGCCATCGGCATGAAGATGATCGACTTGGCGAATCGTTCGCCGCCGCGTTGATCGGCGAGGACGGCGATCGCCAGACCCAGCGCCGTGGACAGGAACGTCACCACGACGACCCACCACAGGTTGTTGATCAGGGTGCCACGCATCGCGGTGAAGGCGCCGAAGGCGACGAGCAGCACTCCGAACACGAGCGGTGCGACCGTGGGGTTGCCGACCTCGACCGCACGACCCGTGCGCTGCTTCATCGTCACTCCGACGATGACGGCAATCCCGAGCAGCACCATCCCGATGATGAACGGGATGCTCGTGAACATGTTCGTCCAGTTGTCGAGATCGAGGCTGTTGCGGTCGGTGAACACCGAGGTGTAGTTCTCCAGGCGGACGAAGTCCTCGGAGTCGTCGTCGAGCAGCGACAGGTACAGCGTGCGGACGGCCGGGATCACCAGCATCACGAGGATGAACAACAGCGCCGGACCGATGAAGATCGTGGCCCGCGAGCGGTTGTCGAGATCGAGGCGGGCCCGGTAGTCGGGGTTGGAGGTCATCCCGAGGCGGACACCGATGAGCGCTGCCGGTACGAGCGCGGCGATCAGCGAGGTGGCCAGCGAGCCGTCGCCGAGGTCGGCGGTCCCCCACGCCCCGGCGATCCAGCCGATCGCGCCGCCGGTGAGGGCGCCTCGGACCGGGGGCTTCTTGCCGAGGAGGCTGATCCCGGCGCCGAGGGCTGCGCCGATCGCGGTGTAGACCACGATCGCCACGGCGTCGAATTCGGGGTGGTACGTGTCGCGGATCACGAGGCCGATCACGGCCCCGATGGCGAGCGAGCCACCGATGGCGATGGCTCGCCGTCGGGACGGGTCGTCGGTCACGGCGAGGCCGTAGCCGAGCGCACCGAAGGCGGCTGCACCGGCGAGCGGGCCGACGACCCACGTGAAGAATCCCTCACCCGAACCGATGGTGACGAGGTTGCCGTGGAGCACGATGCCGACGATGGCGCCGACGACCCCGGACGCGATGACCATGAAGCGTGTCCAGTGGACGCGCACCTGGTCGAAGAGCAGGTTGGCGCCGATCCAGATCCCGGCGCTCGCCGCCACGGCGACGACCACCGTGATGATGGTCGTACGGATCTTGGGCTCGACGAACGCCCAGTAGACCAGCCCCAGCACGAGGACGAAGCCGGCCGCGATGCGGGCGTACTCCATCTTCCCCTGTGATGGCCCGTCCCCGCCGGCGGAACCCGCCGGCGATCGGTCGGCGGCCCCCTCGTCGGCATCCGTGCGTTCGAGCGTCTCCACGCTGTAACCCCCTGTGTGTCGTGTCGTCCCCGGCGTGTTCGACCCCGGCGCGTTTGCTGGAAACGCAGCGGGGCACCGACACCGTAGTGCCAGTGCCCCGTCGCGGTGTTACGTGACCCGTTCAGCCGGGTCGGGCGGCCGGGCTCACTCGGGCCAGGACGCCTCGATGACGGACGCTGCCTCTTCGGCGGTGGCGTCACCGTTGACGAGGGAGGTGCCCTCCGACCAGAAGGTGCCGGCGCCGACGTCGGCGGGCATCAGGTCGGAACCGTCGAAGCGGGCGATCTCGGATGCCTCGAGGATCTCGAGGAAGCTCTGCTCCAGCGGCTGGTACACCGACGGGTCCTGACCCTGGGCGGCAGACAGGTAACCCGACAGCGCGCCGTCGAGGAATGCGGTCTGGTTGGCCTGACGGGTCTCCGCGTAGTCGGCGGTCGCGATGTAGTTCATCACGGCCATCGTGGCGGGGTCCTCGTTGAACGCAGCGGCGAAGATGCCCGCCGTGAGCACGGGGCGGTCACCGTTGATGTCCGGGAAGTAGAACACGTCGACGGCCTCGGGGGAGCCGTCGGCGAAGACGGTGCCCTCCGGGAACAGACCGGCGAAGAAGTTCGCCTGACGGTGCATGTAGCACTGCCCGTCGAC
Source organism: Ilumatobacteraceae bacterium (assembly GCA_041686315.1). Lineage (GTDB taxonomy): Bacteria > Actinomycetota > Acidimicrobiia > Acidimicrobiales > Ilumatobacteraceae > Sva-07. The sequence continues at coordinate 4,714 of JAWLEC010000036.1, read as the reverse complement.
CAACGGCTGGCCGTTGTCGGCGAAGTTCGTCGCGGAGATGGAGCCACCGGCAGCGAAGACGTTGTCCTCGGTCCAGAGATCGTTGACGGTCTGCATCGATTCCACGATCTGCGGGTCGTCGAACGGGATCTCGTTGTTCACCCACTGGTCGTAGACGTCCGCACCGTGCTGGCGCAGCACCATGTCCTCCACCCAGTCGGTGAAGGTCCAGCCCGTGGCCTGGCCCGACTCGATGCCGACGCACAGCGGCTTGGCGCCACCGTCGGCGACCATCTGCTCGATCAGTGCCGTGAACTCGTCGAACGTCTCGGGCACCTCGTAGCCGGCGTCGGCGAACGCCTGCGGCTGGTACCACACGAGCGACTTGAGGTCGGTCTTGGCCGGGATGCCGTACTGGACGTCGTCGACGTTGCCGTACAGCTGGAAGCCGTCGGCCCAGAACTCGTCGACCGTGGCGTTGACCTCGTCGGTGAGCGGCACGATGAAGCCGTCGCGAGCGAAGTCGGCGAGCTTGCCCGGCTGGGGGAAGAACGAGATGTCGGGCGGGTTGCCGCCTTCGACCTGGGTGTTGATGTTGGCTTCCCAGTCGGCGTCGCCGGTGTACTCGATGTTGATGCCGACGGTCTCGCCCCACGCACCGAGCGTGTCGTTGATGGATGCGATCGACGGGTCGTCTCGCTCGGGGCCGGTGATGGTGACGGTCTCGCCACCGAAGTCCTCCGCGCCCTCTCCACCTTCGCCTTCGGCGGGTGCTTCCGTGGTCTCCGAGTCGCTGTCGGAACCTTCGTCGTCATCGCTGCCGCAGGCTGCGGCGACGAGCGACAAGGCAACCGGAACAGCAGCCAGCTTGAGCCAGCGCTTCTTCATGGGTCCTCCCCCTCTGATGTTTTGTATTGCCGAAAGATGTCGGCAATGTAAACGCTTTCATACCGACGGGGTCAGCGTCAAGACAAGCGTGAAGTTCGTACTCCGGTCGACGCCATCTCCACGGGCGGTGGGCTCGTGGTGGAGCGGACGACCAGATCGACGGGCGACCGGATCGTCTCGAACCGAGCCGTCGGCGAGTCGATCGCAGTCATCAGCCCACGACACGCCAGCGCACCCTGCTCGGCGACGTGTTGGCGGACGGTCGTGAGGCCCAGCACGCGTGACACGTCGTGGTCGTCGATTCCGACGAGTGACACGTCGCGGCCTGCGGCCAGGCCGCGTTCTTGCAGGGTCATCAGTGCGCCGAAGGCCATCTCGTCGGACATGGCGAACACGGCGGTGGGCGGCGACGGGCGGTCGAGCAGTGCGGCCATCGCCTCGCGGCCGCCGTCGATACCGAAGTTGCCGGCTTCGACGAGTGTGTCGTCGAAGCCGATGCCGCCGGCCTCGAGCGCGCCGGCGTAGCCGCGCTGGCGCATCTTGGGTACCTCGAAGTTCATCGGGTCCTCGACCTGGCCGCTGATGAGGGCGATGCGCCGGTGTCCGAGCTGCACCAGGTGGTCCACGGCGAGACGGGCGGCGGCGACGTCGTCGATCGACACGTTGGGTTGATGGCCGACCCGTACCCCGATCGTGGAGCACGAGACGCCCCGCTCGGCGAGCGATCGAGCCTGGGCTTCGCTGATCGGGATGTTGACGAGCACGACGCCGTCGATCCGCCGTTCGAGATGGTGGGTCTCGTGCAGGAGCCGGTTGCTCTCCTCGATCGTGCCGACCGCCATGACGATGCAGTCGTATCCGGTCTCGGCGCAGACGGCTTCCACACCGGCGACGACGGTGGAGAAGTACCAGCCGGCGAGGTGGGGGACCACCACGACGATGGTCCGGGTGCGGCCCGCCGCGAGTCGGGCGGCGGCCGGGTCGGCCCGGTAGTGCATCGCCGTGGCGACCTCGGAGACCCGCGCCCGTGTGGACGGTGCCACGTTCGGCAGGCCGCGCAGGGCGCGGCTCACCGTTGCGACCGACACGTTCGCCGCGTCGGCCACGTCTTCGATCGTGGCGCGCGTTCGATTTGATCGTTGCGTCATGCGTCCCCAGTTCCGGCTCGGAGTGTAAGCGCTTTCATCGCGCCGCGAGCGAGGCGGCCTGCCGCTGTCCGTCCCGCTGGTGCGCCGAGACGTCGCACCTGCTCCGCTCACGGTGCGAGCTGCAGTACCGTCGTCGGTCGTGGACGCTGACCGGATCGCTCGCCGCGCCATCGGGCTGATCGACCTCACCGATCTCGCCGACGACCATGCACCCGACGGCATCGACGAGCTCTGCCGTCGCGCCGCCGAGCACCACACCGCTGCGGTGTGCGTCTGGCCCGAGTACGTCGCCCGGTGCGCCGACGTACTCGCCGGGACCGGTGTGCGTGTCGCCACCGTCGTCAACTTCCCGAGTGGTGGCGAGCCCGTGGAGGACGTCGTCGCCGCGACCCGGCGGGCCCTCGACGACGGCGCCGACGACATCGACCTGGTCCTGCCGTACCGCGCCTTCCGCGCCGGTGACACGGCACGTGCGGGCGGCATGATCACTGCCGTCGCCGAGCTGGTCGAGCCACCGGCGATCCTCAAGGTGATCCTCGAGTCGGGCGAACTCACCGACATCGGCACGATCGCCGCCGCTGCCCGACTGGCCATCGACCACGGCGCCGACTTCGTGAAGACCTCGACCGGCAAGACCGCCCACGGTGCGAGCCTGGATGCCGCCCGGGCGATGCTCGCCGAGATCGCCCGCACGGCCCGGGAGGAGGGCCGCACGGTCGGCATCAAACCGTCGGGCGGCATCCGCTCCGTCGACGACGCCGCGGCACATCTCGCCGTCGCCGACGATGTGATGGGGGAGGACTGGGCCGCCCCGTCCACGTTCCGGTTCGGAGCGAGCGGTCTCCTCGACGCCCTCCTCGCCGTGATCGGCGGCGGCTCCGACACCCCGTCGACGTCCGACTACTGATCGCCCTTCCGACGCCCCCGGCTGCGAGAGAGGGCCCGGCGACCTCCGGCAGGCGATGGTCAGTAGCGTGTGGCGGATGACGGCAGGCCACGAGCAGCCCGTCGACCGGTCGGCGGTCACCCGGCGCCGCGCCGTGGTGGCCGGTCTCGCTCTGATCGTGCTCGGGGGCATCGGGATCGTCCGCCTGGCAGTGGCCGACGAAGACGCCGGTGCCGAGCCGACGTTGCCGTCCGTGAGCTCTCCGCAGGTCCGCGCCGGCGGTGACAGCGAGCCGGCGGCCACCGACTCCACGCCGCCGTCGTCGTCCACCACCACGACCACCGCGTCCCCCACCACGACCGGCAGCAGCTCCGACACCTCCGACGCGGAGGCGGCGGCTCTCGCCGTCACGTCGTCCACGGACGTGCCCGCCACCGCCCCGGCCCAGGACGCCGACGCCCCGTCGGTCGTCGCTCGTCCGGTGCCGCAGTCGCAGCCCGCCGAGACCCTTCCCCCGGTGCCGCCGCCACCGTGGGCGTCGGGCCGGCTGATCACGCCGGCGGGTCACGTGTCGACGCCGATCGGGTGCGCGGCCGGTCTCGACGCCACGTCTCTCGACCTGTTCTTCGCCGATCGGCGCGGCCCGGTGATGGGGTGGGACTACCAGCACGTGTACCCGCTCGGCGGCGGGCGCCACCTGTGGCTGTTCCAGGACACCTTCGTCGACCAGTCGGGAGCCGCCACCGACCTCGGCCAGTCGAGCTTCGTGCACAACACCGCGATGATCCAGGACGGCCGCTGCTTCCGGCTCCTGCACCGTGGCACCGCCGACCGGCCGCAGGCGTTCGAGCCGGGCACCGGGAGCCGGACGCTGGCCACCTGGTTCTGGCCCAAGGGCGGGGAACTGCACGACGGCCAGTTGCACGTGTTCTGGGTGAAGATGGTGAAGGACGCGGTGGATCCGCTGCCTCCCGACGGCCTCGGCTGGCACCCCACCGAGACCTGGCTCGCCACCTACGACCCGTCCACCATGGCGAGGCTGTCGTTCCAGCCGGCACCGAACTCGGGTGTGCTCCCCGTGTACGGCTACGCCGTGGCCAGCGACTCCACCCACACCTATCTCTTCGGCAACACGTTCGAGCAGAACCTCGGGCGCGACGGCGGGTACTGGAACGGTCCGCACTCGGCGACGCGCATCTACCTGGCCCGGGTGCCGCGCGGGCAGTGGTCAGCGCCGATGGAGTACCGCACGGCGGCCGGATGGTCGGGCGACGCCCGCACCGCGGTGCCGATCCTCCAGCGGCACTGGGCCGAGTTCCCGATGCAGCCACGGCTGATCGACGGCCAGTGGGTGGCGGCGACCGCTGTCAACGGGTACTGGGGTGACGCCTTCGAGCTCGACGTGGCCCGTGACCCGTGGGGCCCGTGGATCACCGTGGACTCGCGGCCGCTGCTGCCGCGATGGCTCGACCCGTTGCGCAACACGTATCACGCGCACGTCGCACCGTGGCGCGACGGCAACGGCAACATCGTGGTGACCGTGTCGAACAATGCCCGCGACATGCTGCGCGACGCCTGGCCGAACCCGGCGATGTACCGCCCGGCGGCCTTCACCGTGCCCTGGGCCACCCCGCCGGCGCCGGCCACGACGACCACGCCGGCGACCACCGTCACCACCACGCCCGCGCCGACGACCACGCCCGCGCCGACGACCACGCCCGCGCCGACGCCCACGACCACGCCGACGACCACGACCGCGCCGACGACCACGCCCGCGCCGACGACCACGACCCCGCCGACGACCCCGACCCCG
>JAWLEC010000195.1:0-5153 GCA_041686315.1 Ilumatobacteraceae bacterium | reverse complement strand
GGCGGTGATCCGGTGGGGGACGATCTCGGAGAACACCTTCAGCTCACGGACCCGTCGGGCGATCAGCTGGGCGTACTGGGCGCCGAAATCGACGACGAGAACGGTGGGTCGGTCGTGATGCTGCGGTTGACTCAAGACCGTGAATCGTAGATCAGCGAACTGGGTGCTCCGCATCCTGGTGCTGGTGGCGGCGATCACCGTCCCGCTCGTCGCAGCCACGCCGGGCGACGCAGTCGCCGGCAACCCGGTGCCGACCGACACGGTGCCGGCCGACACGGTGCCGACCGACACGGTGCCGACCGACACGGTGCCGACCGACACGGCGAATCCGTTCCTGCCCGAGGAACGCGACCTCACCGACTGCCTCGGATTGCTCCAGCGGCCGGGCTGTGGCAGCGAGGCGCGAGGGGGCCTCGGCCAGACGCTGGTGGCCATCGCGATGGTCGGCGGGCTCGTGTTGATCTTCGGACGCGTGGCCTGGGGCGTCCGCCGCAACCGCGGCCGGCAGGCGCTTCCTGCCGATGCGGACACGTCGGCGGGCACGGCGGCGGACACGGCGGGCACGGACTCGGAGGGCGCCACGGACGACGGCTCGGAGAGCGGTTCCGCCGGCGACCAGAGTGACGGCGGCACGGTCGACACCGCTCCACGCGGCGACGCCTCGTAGCCTCCGCGAGGTGACACCCGACGAGTTCCGCACGCACGGACATGCACTGGTCGACTGGATCGCCGCGTACCTCGAGGGGGTGGGTGACCGGCCTCTCGACACCCGCGTCGAGCCGGGTGAGGTCCGTGCCCGGCTCCCCGAACATCCGCCCTCGGCGCCCGAGTCCTTCGCGGCCGTGATGCGCGACGTCGACGAGATCATCGTGCCCGGCCTCACGCACTGGCAGCATCCGAGCTTCTTCGCCTACTTCCCGGCCAACACGTCGTACCCGTCGATCCTCGGCGAGTTGCTGTCCGCCGGGCTCGGCGTGCAGGGGATGAGCTGGATCACGTCGCCGGCGTGCACGGAGCTGGAGACGCTGATGCTCGACTGGATGTGCGAGCTGCTCGACCTGCCCGAGCGGTTCCGCTCCACGAGCCCGACCGGTGGGGGCGTGATCCAGGGAACGGCGAGCGAGGCGACGCTCGTGGCCATCCTCTCGGCACGCTGGCGCGCCACGGCCGGCGCCGTGAACCGTGACGGCGACACGTCGAGACTGGTCGCCTACGCCACCTCGCAGGCCCACTCGAGCCTCGAGAAGGGTCTGCGGATCGCCGGGATCGGCACCGACCGGTTGCGCGTCGTGCCGCACGACGAGTCGTTCGCCATGCGCGCCGATGCGCTCGCGGAGATGATCGCCGCCGACCGGGCGGCGGGTCTCGTGCCGTTCTTCGCGTGTTCGACCCACGGCACCACGTCGTCGATGGCGTTCGATCCCACCGACGAGATCGGGCCGATCTGCCGTGACGCCGACGTGTGGCTGCACGTGGACGCGGCGATGGCGGGGGTCGCCGCGCTGGCTCCCGAGCACCGCTGGGTCAACGACGGCCTGGAGCACGCCGACTCGTACTGCACCAACCCGCACAAGTGGATGGGGGTGAACTTCGACTGCGATCTGTACTGGACCGGCGACCGCTCGGCGTTGCTCGGTGCGCTCAGCATCCTGCCCGAGTACCTGCGCTCGGAGGCTGCCGAGGCCGGCGCCGTGATCGACTACCGCGACTGGCAGATCCCGCTCGGCCGACGGTTCAGGGCGCTCAAGCTGTGGTTCGCGATCCGCTGCGACGGCGTCGAGTCGTTCCGGTCGATGATCCGCCGCCACGTCGGGGTGACACAGGAGCTGGCCGGCGCCGCACGAGCCGACGACCGGTTCGACGTGGTGGCGCCGCATCCGCTCAACCTGCTGTGTGTGTCGCTTCGGGCAGACGACCTCGACACGGCCAACGCCCGCACCGATGCTCTCGTGGAGGCCGCCAACGCCTCGGGTGAGGCGCTGTTCACCCGCACCGTGCTCGACGGCCGGTCGGTGCTGCGCATCTCCGTCGGCGCCCGCACCACCGAGCGCCACCACGTCGCCGACGCCTGGCGCCTCCTCACCGATCTCGCCGACCGGATCTGACCCCACCCCGCTCGATCCGCTTCTCCGTTTGCGTGACGGAAATGTCGGGAGGGGCCAACAGAAGCGTCACACAAACGTCGGACCTCGCGCTGGCGCGTACGCTCGCCGCCCGGGGTTTCGACCTCGTGCTCCAGGGCGCACCGCAGACGGGCAAGGTGTCCGGGATCGAGATGTCGTTCGGCGACCTCGTACCGCAGCTCGAGTCGATCGGAGCCGCCGTCCACACCGTCACCGACGTCGACCTCACGACCGGCGACGGCAACCGGGCCCTCGTCGCCTCCGCCCTCGAGCGATTCGGCCGCATCGACTCGGCGTGCCTGATCACCGGCGTGATCGTCGTCGGCAGGTTCCTCGACATGACCGTCGAACACTGGGAACGGATCAAGCGCACCAACCTGGACATGGTGTTCCACGGGCTCCAGGCGGTGCTGCCACCGATGGTGGAGGCAGGATCCGGGCAGGTGGTGGTGTTCACGTCGGCGACCGGCGCTCGCCCCGAACCCATGGTGTCGATCTACGGCGGCACCCGAGCGGGCGCCAACGGCATCGTCCGAGCGGTCGGACTCGAGCACGCCGGCGACGGTGTGCAGGTCAACGCCGTCGGCACCAACTACATGGACTTCCCCGGCTTCTTGAAGGCAACCGGCGCCGACGACCCCGACCGTCGCCGGCACATCGAGGGGCAGGTGCCGATGAGGAAGCTCGGCACGATGGAGGAACTGGCCGCGTTCACGTCGGTGCTGCTCGACGGGACCAACCGCTTCCAGACGGGCCAGTTCTTCAGCTTCAGCGGCGGCTGGAGTACGTGAGCAGGTCCACCAGCATCTGGGCCGTGGCACCCCAGACGGTCTCGTCGTCGAGCTCGAAGAAGTGCAGCGGCCGATCCATCGGCGGCTGCCCCCAACGCTCCATGCGGTAGGTGCCCGGGCGGGCGAACTCGGCGACCGGTGTCCACAACACGCGGTCGACCTCGCCGGTACGCGGCTCGAGTTCGAGACGGTGGTCGAGCACCGACACGATCGGCACGATGTAGCTCCGGCTCACGATCGTGTTGAGGTGGCCGAGTTCTCCCACCACCTCCGGAGCCGACGGGTCGAGACCGACCTCCTCGTGGGCTTCCCGCAACGCCGTCTCCAAGGGTGTCTCCCCCGGATCGAGCCGACCCCCCGGGAAGCTGATCTCCCCCTTGTGGTTGCGCAGCAGCATCGAACGTCGGGTGAGCAGCACCTCGGCGCCGTCGTCACCCTCGGCCAGCACCACGAGCACCGCCGACACACGGGCATCCGGAAAGGACGGCAGCAGCGGCGCCGAGTGCTCGGGCACGGCTGCGGCGAGCTCGTCGACCGACCACGAGCAGCCGACCGGCCACGGCGGGTCGTGATGCTCGGTCCACACGTCGGGTCGTGGGATCCGCTGGTTGCCGCCGCGGCGGCGGGCACGGGCCGTGGCCGGCTGACGGTCGCCGTCGCGGTCGTCGGGGCGGCCGCCAGCACCGGACGCAGCGTGACTCACCCGACGATCAGGACGACCGGGCGGCCGGGACCCATCCCTCGTCGGCGAGTTGGGCGAGCACCTCGGGCAGACCTGCGGTCTTCATGTTGGCGAGCGCACGGCCCGGTGACTCCTCGCCCTTCTCCCACTCCTCGAGGGCGGCGATGATCTTGGTGAGATCGGGTGTGGGCTGCTCGAACGTCATGGTGCCAGCCTACGGCCGAGGCTGCCCGGCAGGTCAGCTCCGGTCGCTCGAACCGTCGCCGTCCGCCTCGCCGCCTGCCTCGCTGCGGTACTCGTCACGGATGCGCTTCACCGAGTTCACCGTGTCACCGACCACGCGTCCCGCCTGACGGCCGATGTCGGCACTCTGGGGACGAGCCCGCTGGGCCCGACGGGCCTTGCGCTCGGCGCGGTCGGCGAAGTCGGTGTGGAACCACACCACGAACAGCACCAGTGCGATGCCGCCCACGAGCAACCGGCCGGTGGCGTCGACGTCGATCCAGGGCTGGACCGCGGTGACGGCCAGCAGCGAGATCACCACGACGTCGAGCGTTCGATGGAGCTTGCGGCCGACGAGCCGGAACGCCCCGGCCGGGCCGATGGCGATGGCTGCGTTGCCGAGCACGACGACGCCGAGCACTGCCGGCACGGCCGGATCGGGTGACTGCAGCGCCGCCGCGATCAGCATCAGACCCACGAGGTACTCGACCACCTGATGCAACCAGAACGGCCGCAGCGCACGCTCGATCTGCACCATACGGCGAGGCTACTGGCGCGAGGCGGTGACGTCAGTCGGTCACCGTGAGTTCGGCGAACATTCCCTGCACGATGTGTGGCGGGCCGCCGGCGACCTCCGGGGGTCCGCCCTCGGCCTCGGCGGCAGCGGCGAGGTACTCCTCCACGTCGGCACCGGTGGGGATCACGCACACGATGGCGTAGCGGCCTGCCTCGTCGAGTGCACCGGTCCCCTCGACGGCGAACCCGGCTTCGCCCGGTGGCGCGACGAGCACCGTCTGCACACCGGCGAAGAGCGCTCCGAGCTCCGCCGGCGGGAGCTGCACGAGGTCGGCCACCGCGCGGGTCTCGTCGTCGGGGAGCAGGACCGCCACGAACTCGTGGACCTCGATGTCGCTGTCGTTGCGCAACGCGAACGACGTCCCCGCCGGCACCTCGGCCGGCAGATCGACATAGGCATAGTCGACAGCGACGACCTCCACAGGACTCCCGACGTCGGGGTCGGACGGGCTGTCGGAACCGCATGCAGCGAGCAGGGTGGCCGCCACCGTGACCGCCAGCGTCGAGGCCCCTCGTCGGCGCAGCACGCGGCACCCGCCGTGAGCGGGTGAGGAAGTCGAGAGCACGGGAGTGAATGTCGTCATGCACGCACTCTCGCTCACCGATCTTCAGAAATCCTTCGGGTGCCGCCCCAGACGAAGTCGACTTCGAAAGCAGGCCTCCCAAACGAAGTCGGCTTCGAAAACGGGCCTCGCCCGGGATCGGCTCGATGCCCGCCCCAGACAAAGTCGGCCCGAAAACGGGCCTCGCCCGGGATCG
>JAWLEC010000194.1:0-5202 GCA_041686315.1 Ilumatobacteraceae bacterium | reverse complement strand
ATCCCGATGCGGCGGCGCTCGCTCTCGACCTGCCGATCGGCTCGCACCCGGCCGGCTACGAGGTGTGGGCCGACGATGCGATGTTCGCCGCCGGGATGACGGTCGGGGCGCCGCCCGACACCTTCTTCGCCGAGGGACAGAACTGGGGATTCCCGCCGATGTTGCCTGCCGCGTCGCAGGCCAGCGGACATCGCGTCTGGCGCCGCCTCGTCGAGCGCGTCGGACGCCACGCCGACGTCCTGCGCATCGACCATGCCATGGCCATCCACCGCCTGTGGTGGGTGCCCGACGGCTTCCCCGCCGACCAGGGGGTGTACGTGCACCATCCCCGCGACGAGATCCTGGCCGTCCTGGCGGCCACAGCCGCCGCCGCCGGCGTCACCATTGTCGGGGAGGACCTCGGCACGGTGCCCACCGAGGTGTCGGAGGCGTTCGACCGCTGGGACGTGCTCGGCATGTACGAGGAACAGTTCCACCTCGACGACGACCCCCTTCCCCACATCCCCGCCCGCACGGTGGCCGGAATCCGGACCCACGACATGGCACCGCTGGCCGATGTCGTGGCCGCCGCCGACACGTCCGCCTACCGGGCGCGGCTCGGCGCCGCACACGGACGCCGTGTCGACGCCACCTGGCAGGCAGTCGTGGAGGAGATGCTGCACCGCCTCGCCCACAGCGACGCCTACATGGTGATGGCCGACCTCGACGACCTGGTCGGGGAGACCCGGCCCCACAACCTGCCCGGCCGGGTGGTACCCGGACTGTGGCAGCGCCGCCTCGACCGTCCCACGTCGGAGGTCCTCGCCGACCCCGACATGGTTCGCCGCCTCTCGATCCTGGGAAGGACAACACGATGAGCACCCACGAGATCCACGACAGCACCGGCCGCGACCCCGGCAGCGACCGACGCGTCGACGAACTCGACGTCTATCTCTTCAACGAGGGCACACACCGGTACCTGCACCGCCGGTTCGGTGCCCAACCCGGTGAGGGGGGCACGCACTTCGCGGTGTGGGCACCCAACGCGAAGTCGGTGGCGGTCGTCGGATCGTTCGACGGTTGGGACCACGAGCACCACCTCACCGGTAGCAACTCCGGAGTGTGGGGCGGCTGGATCGACGGCGCCGGCGTGGGGCACTCCTACGTGTACCGCGTCACCGGCGCCGACGGCCACACCGTGGAGAAGTCCGACCCCGTCGGCGCAGCCACCGAGGAGCCACCCTCGATCGCCTCGCGCATCGTCGACCTGTCCTACGACTGGGGCGACGACGACTGGATGGCCACTCGTGGTGACCGCGTGGCGCTCGATGCTCCGATGTCGATCTACGAGCTGCACCTCGGTTCGTGGGGTCGTCATGTCAGCGCCGGACGCCGCTTCCCTCGCTACGACGAGCTCGCCGACCCGATCGCCGACCACGTACTCGCCCACGGGTTCACCCACGTCGAGCTCCTGCCGATCATGGAACACCCGTTCTACGGCTCGTGGGGATACCAGACCACGGGCTTCTTCGCACCCAGCGCCCGCTACGGCGAGCCGACCGATCTCATGCGGATGATCGACCGGCTGCACCAGCGTGGTGTGGGTGTGATCCTCGACTGGGTGCCGTCGCACTTCCCCACCGACAGTCACGGCCCGTACCGGTTCGACGGGACGCACCTCTTCGAGCACGCCGACCCGCGTCAGGGCTACCACCCCGACTGGAACTCGGCGATCTTCAACTACAGCCGCAACGAGGTGCGCGCCTTCCTGGTGTCGAGCGCGATGTGCTGGCTCGACCGCTACCACGTCGACGGCCTACGAGTCGATGCCGTGGCCTCCATGCTCTACCTCGACTACTCCCGCAACGCCGGCGAGTGGATCCCCAACGAGTTCGGCGGGCGGGAGAACATCGACGCCATCGTCTTCCTGCGCCAGCTCAACGAGGCCGTCTACGGCGAGTTCCCCGACGTCACGACGATCGCCGAGGAGTCCACCGCCTGGCCGATGGTGAGCCGCCCCACCTACGTCGGCGGCCTGGGCTTCGGGTACAAGTGGGACATGGGATGGATGCACGACACGCTCGCCTACCTGCAGCGTGATCCGATCCATCGCCGGTGGCACCACGACGAGATCACGTTCCGTTCGGTGTACGCGGGCACCGAGCACTACGTGCTGCCGCTCAGCCACGACGAGGTCGTGCACGGCAAGGGATCCCTGCTGGGCAAGATGCCCGGCGACGACTGGCAGCAGTTCGCCAACCTCCGCCTCCTCTACGCCATGCAGTGGGGCCAGCCGGGCAAGAAGCTGCTGTTCATGGGCGCCGAGCTGGCGACCCGTCAGGAATGGAACCACGAGGGCACGCTCGACTGGTCGCTGCACGACACCGAGGGCCACCGCCACGTCCGCACCTGGCTCGCCGACCTGAACCGGCTCTACCGCACCGAACCGGCCCTCCACCGCAGCGACACCGGGGGTATGGGCGACCAGGGCGGCATGCGCTGGATCGAGGGCGCCGACGCCGATCAGAGCGTGTACGCGTGGCTGCGCACCGACCCGTCGGGGACGGCGGCTCCCGTGCTGATCGTGATCAACGCGACGCCCACACCGCGCCACAACTACCGCATCGGTGTGCCCCGGGCGGGCCGTTGGGCCGAACTCGCGAATTCCGACGCCGAGCAGTACGGCGGTTCGGGGGTGGGCAACTACGGCGGCGTCGACACCGTGCCCGTCGACTCGCACGGCTTCCACCAGTCGATCGTGGTCAGCGTGCCCCCGCTCGGCGCCCTGTTCCTGTCGCCCGAGCCGGCAGCCGGGCCGTCCGCCGCAACCTGAGAGCCGGGTCCGATGGTCAGTCACGACTCGCCGGTTCGAGATCGGCTCGGCGCCACGGTGCTGGACTCCGGCGCCACCCGTTTCGAGGTGTGGGCACCGGGCGCCGACGTCGTCGAGGTGCAGGTCCTGCGGGCCGAACACCCCAACGGCATCCATCGCGACACCGACGAGGAGGTGTGTTCGTTGACGCGCGTCGACGCCGACTCCCGTCACGGGCGGCCGGTGGGAGGGGCTGCTGCGTGGCGGGTGGGCGAGCGGCTCGGGTCGTGGACGGTCGAGGTCGCCGACGTCGTCCACGGCGACCGCTACCGGTATCGGCTGGACGGTGGCGACTGGTTGCCCGACCCGGCCTCGCGTTGGCAGCCCCACGGTGTCCATGGGCCGTCCGCCGTGGTCGACGAGCGGGTGTTCCGGTGGCACGACGACGACTGGACCGGTGTCGAACTCGCCGACACCGTGTTGTACGAGATGCACGTCGGCACGTTCACCGCCGAGGGCACGTTCGACGCCGCGATCCGACACCTTCCACGCCTGGCCGAGTTGGGCATCACGACGATCGAGGTGATGCCGGTCGCCGAGTTCCCGGGTCGGCGCAACTGGGGCTACGACGGAGTGTTCGCCTTCGCCGTGCAGCACACCTACGGAGGCCCGGAGGCGATGCACCGATTCGTCGACGCCGCGCACCGGTTCGGCCTCGCCGTGGTCCTCGACGTGGTGTACAACCACCTCGGCCCCGAGGGCAACGTGCTCGGCCGCTACGGGCCGTACTTCACCGACGCCTACAGCACACCGTGGGGGTCGGCGATGAACATGTCGCAGGCCGGCAGCGATGCGGTCCGCCGGTACTTCGTGGAGAACGCGGTGGGCTGGATCCGCGACCACCACCTCGACGGCCTGCGCCTCGACGCCGTCCACGCCATCGTCGATCCCAGCCCCGTGCCGTTCGTGGAACAGCTCACGTCGGCGGTGCACGCAGCTGCGGATCGTCTCGGGCGGACCGTGCTGGTCACGGTGGAGAGCAGCGCCAACGACCCGCGGATCGTGCGTGACACCGACGAGTACGGCTGGGGGTGCGACGCCGTGTGGAACGACGACTACCACCACGCGTTGCGGGTGGCGCTCACGGGCGACCGCCACGAGTACTACGCCAACTACTCGGGAGCTGCCGACGTCGCAACGGCCTGGGCCCGCCGCTGGGTGTACTCGGGCCAGTACTCGCCCGGGTTCGGGCGCAGCCACGGCGGCGTCGCCGACCGGCTGCCGCACCAGCGGTTCGTCGTGTTCGACACCAACCACGACCACATCGGAAACACGCCGCGCGGCGACCGGCTCCTCGCCGATGCCGGACCCGACGACCCGCGCCACCGGCTGGCGCTGGCCGCGGTCGTGCTGTCGCCGTTCACGCCGTTGCTGTTCATGGGCGAGGAGTACGGCGAGGTCGCACCCTTCCCCTACTTCGTCGACCACGGCGACCCGGATCTGGTGGAGGCCGTCCGCCAGGGCCGTGCCCGGGAGTTCTCGGGGGCCGACTGGGAGGGAGACGTGGCCGATCCGGCCGATCCTGCGACGTTCGAGTCCGCCATCCTCGATCTCACCCTCACCGAGCGTGAGCCGCACCGCTCGCGCCTGGCGATGTGCACCGAGCTGCTCCGCCTGCGCCGCGAGCACCCGGTGCTCACCGATCCCGACGCCGATCAGCAGGTGACGACCGTGGGCCATACCGTGTTCGTGGAGCGGTCGGTGCCCGGGGCCACGGCGTCGCTGGTGCTCAACCTGTCCCCCGATCCCGTCACCACGCGTGCCGGCTCGACGGAGCCGACCAGCGGAGGGTCGGGAGAGATCCGCTTCGACTCCGACGACGGCCGGTGGGGTGGCTCCGGTGGGCAGCACGACGTGGTGGGGCCGTGGTCGGCCCGCCTGGTGCTCTTCCCCACCGTGCGATGAGCCACCGGCCACGCTGTCTGGCCGCTCGCTCATCGCACCGGGAATGACCCCACCACCGATGAGCCACCGGGCCCGCTGTCTGGCCGCTCGCTCATCGCCGGGTGGGTCTCAGGTGCGGTCGAGCACGGCGACGGGGAAGCGGTCGAGCCACCACTCGAGCGTGACGGCCTCACCGCCCGTGACCACCTGGGCGTCGTCGGCGAGCACGTCTCGCCACGTACCGGGTGGGAGGACCACCTCGGTGTCGGTCCACGACTCGACGCCGACCGGTCGAGCCACCACGACCGTCACCACGGCCGGGCCGTCGCCATCGGACCGCACGAACCCGAGCAGTCGGTCGGCGTGCCGTCCGGTGAACTCGACCGGCTCGTAGGCGCCCTCGACACCGAAGGCCGCCGCACGGCGTCGGCGCAACCGGAGAACCCGCTCGATCAGCACCGCCTTTG
>JAWLEC010000193.1:0-5222 GCA_041686315.1 Ilumatobacteraceae bacterium | reverse complement strand
GAACCCCGACAAGGACATCAACATCTACATCAACAGCCCCGGCGGCGACATCACGGCGCTGTTCGCCATCTACGACACGATGCAGTTCATCAAGAACGAGATCGCCACGATCTGCCTCGGGCAGGCCGCGTCGGCCGCTGCCGTGCTGCTCGCCGCCGGTACCAAGGGCAAGCGTCTCGCTCTGCCGCACAGCCGGATCCTGCTGCACCAGCCGAGCGGCCAGGTGGGCTACGGCCAGGTCACCGATCTCGAACTGGCCGCCGCCGAGATCATGCGGATGCGCGAGCTCATCGACCAGATCCTCGCCGAGCACACCGGCCAGCCCATCGAGCGGATCCACACCGACACCGACCGTGACTTCGTCATGGAGGCCGATGCCGCGCTGGAATATGGCATCATCGACAGGGTGATCACCTCTCGCGAGGCGGTGGACCGCACCGGTCCCATCCGCTGAGTGGGTGGCGGTCCGTCCCGACGTGTCGGGCGGATGCGCCGACGGTCCACGACCGGGCCCGGCGGATACGCCAGACTGTCGGGCTCCAACCGGCACGAGGCAACGCAGGAACGAACGTAAGGGGTAGCCACAGTGGCCAAATTCGGGGACACCGGCGAGCTGTTGAAGTGTTCGTTCTGCGGCAAGTCGCAGAAGCAGGTGAAGAAGCTCATCGCCGGTCCCGGCGTCTACATCTGCGACGAGTGCATCGACCTCTGCAACGAGATCATCGAAGAGGAACTCACCGACACCGCCGAGCTCACCTTCGAGAACCTGCCCAACCCGCGTGAGGTGCGGGCGTTCCTCGACGACTACGTGGTCGGCCAGGACGACGCCAAGAAGATCCTCTCGGTGGCGGTCTACAACCACTACCGGCGCATCCAGTACCAGAACCAGGCCACCACGGTCGGCCGCCGCGACGAGGTCGAACTGGCGAAGTCCAACATCTTGCTCCTGGGTCCCACCGGTTGCGGCAAGACCCATCTCGCGCAGACCCTCGCACGGCAGCTCAACGTGCCGTTCGCCGTCGCCGACGCCACGGCGCTCACCGAGGCCGGCTACGTGGGCGAGGACGTGGAGAACATCCTCCTCAAGCTGATCCAGGCCGCCGACTTCGACGTGAAGCGGGCCGAGACGGGCATCGTCTACATCGACGAGATCGACAAGGTGGCCCGCAAGAGCGAGAACCCGTCGATCACCCGTGACGTGTCCGGCGAAGGCGTGCAGCAGGCGCTGTTGAAGATCCTCGAGGGCACGCAGGCCTCGGTGCCGCCCCAGGGCGGGCGCAAGCACCCGCACCAGGAGTTCATCCAGATCGACACCACCAACGTGTTGTTCATCCTGGGTGGGGCGTTCGCCGGTCTCGAGGAGATCATCGAGAGCCGGATCGGCCACAAGGGCGTCGGCTTCCACGGCACCGTCACGTCGCAGGTCGACCGTGACCCCGGCGAGCTGTTCGCCAAGGTCCTGCCCGAGGACCTCGTGAAGTTCGGCATGATCCCCGAGTTCATCGGCCGTCTGCCGATGATCGGCGCCGTCGGCAGCCTCGATCGCGACGCGCTCGTGAAGATCCTCGTCGAGCCGAAGAACAGCCTGGTCAAGCAGTACGAGAAGGTCTTCAGCTTCGAAGACGTCGAGCTCGTGTTCGAAGAAGACGGCCTCCAGGCCATCGCCGACCAGGCCATCCTGCGCGGCACCGGTGCTCGTGGCCTGCGCGCCATCATGGAAGAGGTGCTGCTCAACACCATGTACGATCTGCCGGGCCGTACCGACATCGGCAAGGTCGTCATCGACGCCGACACCGTGAACGACAAGGTGAATCCCACGCTGGTGCCCCGTTCGTCGTCGCGTCAGCGCAAGGCGGCGTCCTGACCGCATTCGAGTTCTCCGAGGCGCTCGCGTACCTCGACGATCACGCCAGCTACCACAAGACCGGCCGTATCGATTCGCCGTCGCTCGAGGTGATCTCGGCGTACTGCGCGGCGATGGGCGACCCGCAGCACGCGGCGCCGGTGGTGCACGTCACGGGCACCAACGGCAAGGGCTCGACGGCCCAGATGATCTCGAGGCTGCTCGTGGCGAGCGGTCTCACGGTGGGCACCTACACGAGCCCGCACCTCGAGTCGGTGAACGAGCGCATGATGCGCAACCTCGAGCCGATCACCGACGAGGAGTTCGCCGAGCAGATCTCGGCGATCGCCGATCTGGAGAGCGTGGTCGGTCTGCGGCCGAGCTACTTCGAGATCATGACCGCGGCGGCCTACCGCTGGTTCGCCGACGTGGCCGTCGACGTGATGGTGGTGGAGGTGGGACTGCTCGGACGCTGGGACGCCACCAACGTGGCGGACGCCACCGTGGCCGTGATCACCAACATCGGCATGGACCACACCGAGTTCGCCGGGCCGACGCTGGAGCACATCGCGCGCGAGAAGGCGGGCATCATCAAGCAACGGTCGGCGGTGATCGTGGGGGAGACGCGCCCGGAGCTGGTCGCCGTCTTCCGCGACGAGGGCGGCGTCGTGTCGCTCGTGCGCGGCCCCGACTTCGCCGCCACGAGCAACACCTTGGCCGTGGGCGGCCGGCTGCTGGATCTGCGCACGCCCACCACGATCTATCCCGACGTGTACGTCCCGTTGCACGGTGCACACCAGGGTCGCAATGCCGCCGTGGCGCTCACTGCGGTGGAGACGTTCTTCGCCGCCCCGCTGCCCGAGGACGTCGTCACCGAGGGGTTCGCCGAGGTGGCGATGCCCGGTCGCTTCGAGGTGCTCGGCCGCCAGCCCCTCACGATCGTCGACGGCGCTCACAACCCGGCCGGAGCGGATTCGTGCGCCCAGGTGTTCTTCGACGACTTCTCGCCCGACGGCCGCCGGCTGCTCGTGGTGGCCACGCTGCGTGACCCGATGGAGATGCTCGAGGCCCTGCGTGCCGACGAGTTCGACATGGTGTTCGCCTGCACGGCACCTTCGCCGCGCGGGGTGAAGGGGGCCGACGTGGGTGAAGCGGCCCGCAAGCTCGGCTGCGACGACGTGTCGGTGTTCGACACGGTGGAGGAGGCCTGCCGGCGGGCGATGGAGTCCGCCGACAGCGACGACGCCGTGCTGGCCACGGGAAGCCTCTACACCGCCGGCGCCGCCCGTCCGGTGCTCCAACGCCTCGCCAACTGACAGCCCCGCCCCGCGCACCGCACCAGTCCCGAAAAATGCCTGGTTCGTAGCGCTCAGCGCTACGAACCAGGCATTTTTCGGAGTGGCGAGGGGTAGGTTCGGGCGCCATGTCCGATCGCACCCTGGTCCTGCTCAAGCCCGACGCCGTGGAGCGCAAGCTCGTCGGCGACATCGTCGCCCGCTTCGAGGCGAAGAACCTCGACATCGTGGCGATGGAGTTGCGCACCCTCGACGCCGACACGCTCGGCCGCCACTACGAAGAGCACGCCGGCAAGGGGTTCTACGACGAGCTGGTGGCCTTCATGAGCCGCGGTCCCGTGGTGGCGATGGTGATCGAAGGGCCCGAGGACACCTGGGAGGTCGTTCGCGCGATGATGGGCGCCACCAACCCACGCACAGCGGCGCCGGGCACCATCCGCGGCGACCTCGGCATCCTGTTCACCGAGAACCTCGTCCACGGCAGCGACTCGCTCGCCTCCGCCGAGCGCGAGATCGGGATCTTCTTTCCGAATCTGTAACATTGTCTGGCTCCGGTTCCCGACACGGTTGGTTGTCGGAACCCCCAGTCACAACTCGCGAAAGGCGGCCAGCCAATGGCCCGGAACAACCCGCTCAGCCTGGGGCGTGACCTCGCCATCGACCTCGGTACCGCGAACACCCTGATCTACGTGCGTGGCCAGGGCGTCGTGCTCGACGAGCCCTCCGTGGTCGCCATCAACGCCAACGACGGCCGCCCCGTCGCCGTCGGCCTCGAGGCCAAGCGGATGATGGGGCGGACCCCCAACCACATCAAGGCCATCCGGCCGCTGAAGGACGGCGTGATCGCCGACTTCGAGGTGTGCGAGAAGATGCTGCGCTACTTCATCCAGAAGGTGCACGCATCCAAGTGGAGCAAGCCCCGCATGGTGATCTGCGTGCCGTCGGGCATCACCGGCGTCGAGCAGCGCGCCGTCCAGGATGCCGCCGAGTACGCCGGTGCCCGCAAGCCCGTCCACATCATCGAAGAGCCGATGGCCGCCGCGATCGGCGCCGACATGCCCGTGCACGAACCGTCGGGCAACATGATCGTCGACATCGGCGGCGGCACCACCGAGGTGGCCGTGATCTCCCTCGGTGGCATCGTCACCGCCCAGTCGGTGCGCGTCGGCGGCGACGAGCTCGACGAAGCCGTCCTGCAGTACGTGAAGAAGGAGTTCTCCCTCGCGATCGGCGACCGCACCGCCGAGGAGATCAAGATCCAGATGGGTTCCGCCTGGCCGATGGAGGAGGAGCTCACCGCCGACATCCGCGGTCGCGACCTCATCTCGGGGCTGCCGCGGACGATCCAGATCACCACCGAGCACGTGCGTGAAGCCGTTGCCGAGCCGATCTCTGCCATCGTGGACGCCGTGAAGACCACCCTCGACAAGACGCCGCCCGAGCTGGCGGCCGACATCATGGAAGACGGCATCACCATCACCGGTGGTGGCGCCCTCCTCGGTGGCCTCGACGAGCGGCTGGCCCACGAGACCGGCATGCCCATCCGCATCGCCGCCGAGCCGCTCTACAGCGTCGTCATCGGCTCCGGGCGAGCCCTCGAGAACATCGACGCCATGCGCGGTCTGATGTCGCTCGGCGGCGAGGACTGACGTTCCGGGTCCCGTCATGGCGATCTACTCCGTCGGGCGCAAGCGCATCATCATCGCGCTGCTGCTCACGTCTGCGCTGCTGCTCACGCTCGACCTGCGCGGCAACCCCGTGATCGATCGTGGTCGCGACGCGTTCGCCGTGGTGATCGGCCCGGTCGAGTCGGCCACCGAGGTCGTCACGAACCCGCTCGAACAGGTCTGGAACGGGATCGTCCACTACGACGACCTCGAGGAGGAGAACCTGGCACTGCAGGACCAGGTCGACCGGCTCATCGGCACGCAGGCGGCGGCGGAGGCGGCCGTGATCGAGGGCAAGGAACTGCAGGCGCTGTACAGCCTTCCGTCGTTGTCGGGCATCGACACCGAGGTGGCCCGCGTCGTGGGGTCGGCGGCCAACAACCTCGACCAGGTCATCGAGATCAACAAGGGCAGCAG
>JAWLEC010000035.1:0-23145 GCA_041686315.1 Ilumatobacteraceae bacterium | reverse complement strand
GTGGTGGGCGCCGCGGTCGTGGTCGGTGCCGCGGTCGTGGTCGGTGCCGCGGTCGTGGTCGGTGCCGCGGTCGTGGTCGGTGCCGCGGTGGTGGCGACGGAGGTGATGGCCACCCCGGCTGCGCCGTCTCCGCCGGCACCGCTGGAGACAGCCGTGGAGCACCCGGCGAGCGCGAGCACGCCCGACATCGCCACGATGCCGCTCACGGCGCGACGGCGTTGCTGCACGACCATGGACGCAAAGGCTACAAGCGAGGGCGGTGGTGACATCGTCGCCGGACGGGCCGCCGCACTCAGCCCGGTGCGCGCATCCGGTCCAGCGACCACACCACCGGCTCGGTCGGCACCGCCGACAGGTGGAAGCCCTCGACGAACGCAGCCAGGCTCGGATGAGAGCGACCGGGGACGTCGGAACGGTCACCCGCCGGCGGAGCAGGGTCGACCGACGGTGCCAGCGTGTGCAGGATCCACCGTCGGACGTCACCCGGTGGGACGCCGACGGCCTCCAGGTCCCGCAGCGTCACCGGCAGGCCCTTGCGTTTCGCGAGCCGGCGACCCTCGTCGTCGAACACGAGTGGGACGTGCGCATAGCGAGGTCGAGGCAGATGGAGCACCTGTTGCAGCGCGATCTGCCGCGGCGTCGACGACAGCAGATCGTCGCCGCGCACCACGTCGGTCACCCCCTGCAGCGCATCGTCGACCACCACGGCGAGGTTGTAGGCCGGCACGCCGTCGTTACGGCGCAGGACGACATCGTCGACCACCGCCGATGACGCACCGTGGACGCCGTCGATGAACTCCACCACCTCGCCGTCGCTGCGGAACCTCAACGCCGGCGGCCGGCCCTCGTCACGGCGGCGACGACGATCGCGGTCGCCGAGATCACGGCACACCCCGGGATATGCGCCGGGCGGACCGTGCGGAGCTTCGGCGGCGGCGGCGATCTCCTCGCGGATCTCGCGACGGGTGCAGTAGCACTCATAGACCAGCCCCTGCTCCGTCAGGCGGCGGATGGCGTCGTGATAGAAGTCGAACCGCTCGCTCTGGCGGATCACGTCGCCGTCCCAGTCGAGCCCGATCGTGGCCAGGTCCACGAGTTGTGACCGCTCCGACGCAGGGTCGGACTGCTGACGATCGAGATCCTCCATGCGGACGACGAACGACCCGCCCGCCCCGCGTGCCACCAGCCAGGCGATCACCGCCGTGCGCAGGTTGCCCAGGTGGAGATCGCCGGTCGGCGACGGCGCGAAGCGGCCGCGTACGGGAGCCGGCGCATCTGCGGGACGGATCGTCGGGCCCTCCGACGGATCGTCGGAGGGCGTGGCGTCGTCGGGCTGCACACCCCCAGTCTGTCGGGCAGACCCGACGCCGGACCACGATCCCGTACAGTCGGGGCCATGGTGTGTCCGGGCTGCGGCGTCGAGGTCTCCGACGAGCAACGCTTCTGCAACCGCTGCGGTACGGCGCTGGCGGCGAAGGAAGGCAACGTCTGGGCAGCGCCCACCCCGGACACCGGCGCCTCCCCGCTCGACCAGCCGCAGACCATCGACATCGTCTCGGCCGAGGGCGTCGACGCCGTCACCGAGGCTGTCGGCACCGTCTCCGAAGCGGATGCGGTGACCGAACCGGTCGATGCCATCACCGAGCCGGACGGGGTCGCCGAGCGCGCGGTGGTCGCCGACGACGGATGGGCCTCGGCCACGCCCACCGACGAGATCCGAACCGCCACGGCTCCCACCACCACGTCTCCCACCACGACGGCCGAGATGCCGGCCGTGTTCGACGGCGTCGACGACCTCGTCGAGCACCCACCGCCGCGCGAGCCCTTCCGTTTCCGCCTCGTGTTCCTGTTCTCCCTGTTCAGCCTCGCGGCGGCCCTGATGGCGTTCGTGGCCGACGTGATCGACATCCGCACCAGCCGCCCCACGGCCGGCATCGACACCGGCGCCTCCACGCTCGACGACCTCGGCAGCAACCTCGCGATGGCCGGATTCATCGGGGCGGCGGCGATGGTCCTCGGTGGGCTGCTCGCCTGTTTCGGGATCCGCTGGGGCGCCGGCCTCGCCGGCGGAGCTGCGCTCGCAGTGGTGGGATGGGCGAGCCTCACGATCGGCCTGGCCGAGTTCCCGATCGCCGTCGCGGAGTCGATCACGCGCACCTCACCCGAGGCGTTCACCCTCACCGTCACTCGCGACGTGGGGTGGCTGCTGGTGGCGGGCATCGGCGTTCTGGCGGTCCTGGTGTTCATGGCGTCCCTGCGCCTGTCGGGCACCGGTGGCCACCGGCCCCTCAATCCGTGGATCGCCGCCGTCACGGCGGTGGCCGGGATGGTCCTGGCGTTCGGGCCGCTGGTGCCGGTGGGCGATGCGGTGTTCGCCGACAACTTCCGGTCCACCGATCCCAACCGCGATCTGCCCACTGCGTTCTTCGCCGGCCGGCTGGCCCAGGTCGCTCTGATCGCCATCGCCGTGGTGGTGGGTTCGCTGGTGGTACGGGCCTTCGGGCTCGGGTTGGCCACCGGTGGCGTCACGGTGGCGACATGGATGTGGGCGACGTCACTCGCCGGGCTGGGGAGCAACCCGGTCGGTATCGCCGACCGCAATCCCGGCGCCGACGACACGGTTCCCCACGCCGTCACCTCCGTCGGGGTGGTCATCACGCTGGTCATGCTCGCGGTGGCGGGCGTGACGGCCCTGTGGCAGCGCCGTCGCCAACGTGTGACGGCCTGACGCGATCCACCCGATCAGGGTGTTCCCGAAACGGGGCGTATGTCCGTACCGTCCACGACGTGAGCGACGGCATCCCGCGGGCACACGGGCGATGAAGTACTCGATCGTCGTGCGCGGGGAACCGGATGCCGCTCTGCGTTCGATGCTCGCCGACGAGATCGGCGTCGACGCCGTCAGCGTCGGGCCCGACTCGCTCGTGGTGTCGTTGCCCGACCAGTCGGCTCTCGTCGCCGCCGTCTCGCGTCTCCACGAACTGGGCCTGTCGGTTGACCAGGTGCGATCGGACGACGGTTCGCCCGATCAGGGTCTGCCGACGGACGGCGGCGCTGCGTGACCTCGCCGACGATGAACACCCGTTCCCGACGGCGTCACCGTGGACCTCACGTTCGACGGCGAACGCATCTCGGGGTCGAGTGGCTGCAACCAGTACACCACGGCGGCCACGTTCGACGACGGTGAGGTGACGGTCGATCCGGTCATCGCCGGCACGATGATGGCGTGTGAGCCGCCCGCGAGCGACGTGGAGTCGGCATACCTGGCCGTCCTGGGCGAGGTGTCCGGCTATTCCGTCGAGGACTCCACGCTCACGCTGGTCGACGCCGACGACACGACACGGGCGGTGTTCTCGGGCTGACCGCTGCAGGTACGGTCCGACTCACCGCCGTGACGAACGGAGCTCCCGCGGCCGTCGGGCGTCTTCGCCGATCACCGCAGCGCAGCGTCCGCGCGCCGCGGTACGGTGCACCTCGTGGGCGACACCCTCGGGACCGGGCCGGTGATCGTGCACGGCAAGCTGATGCCGCCCGACGTGCCGGAGGGGCTCCTGGTGAGACCGCGTCTCGTCGACGCCATCGGCCAGCCGGGCCGATTCACCCTGGTGACGGCATTGCCGGGATCCGGCAAGACGGTCGTCGTCCGGCACTGGTTCGAACAGGCCGAGCTGCCGGTCGCCTGGCTCACACTCGACCTGCTCGACCAGGATGCCACCACCTTCTGGACGCACGTCCTGCAGGCACTCGGGACCGTCCTCGACGGGTTCGACGACGAGCAGGCCGAGCTGCTCCGTGAACGGGGCCCCGACGACCCGGTCTTCGTCGCCGCACTGATCTCACGCCTCGAGACCGTGGAGGCGACGGTGGTCGTGGTGATCGACGGGATGAACAGCCATCTGTCGCGCTCGACGCTCGAGGTGATCGCCCTCCTGGTCGAGCGGGTGGGTGACCGGCTCCGCCTGATCGTCACGTCACGGTCCGACCCTCATCTGCCACTCGGGAGGTGGCGCGCCAACGGATGGCTGACCGAGGTGCGCGAGGACGCCCTGCGCATCACGGCCGACGAAGCGGTGACGATCGCCGAGCGCTTCGGGTCACGCCTCGGGCCCGACGAGGTCCGAGCGCTCAACGATCGGGTCGAGGGCTGGCCGATCGCTCTGCACATGGCGCTGCTCTCCGACACGGCCGGCACCTCGAGCACCGACCACGACCGTCCGGAGCGGTTGCTCGCCGACCGGCTGGTCGGTGGCGTCCTCGAGTCGTTCGACGCACGCGAACGACACGTCGCACTGTCACTGTCGGTGCTGCGATGGTTCGATCCCGACCTGGCCGCCGACCTCGTCGGACCGGACGCCGCCGGCGTGGTGAGCAGCTTCCTCCAGCGGCGACTGTTCCTGTCGGTCGTCGACGCCCGGACCGGAACGATGCGGTTCCACGGGCTCTTCCGGGAACTGCTCGAGTCGGAGCTGGGATTCCAGGATCCGGCACGCCGCATCGATCTCCATCGACGAGCTGCGGCGCTGTGGCGCGAGCGCGGTGATCTCACCTCTGCCTACCTGCACCTCCGGGCGATCGGGGAAACGGCCCGCGCCCGCTCGCAGCTGGTCGACCCGGCGATCGAACTGGTGGACCGGGGCGAACGGGACGCCCTGCGACGGTTCGCCCGCACGTTGCCCCTGCGGGCCGAGGTCGACGATGCCGGCCTCGCCGCCGACCTGGCACTGGTGGCGTTCTACGCCGATGGCGCGCGAGCGGCCGAGTCGTGGACCCGGCGAGCCCGCGAGCTGGCGGCAGCGGGCGCCCCGTCGGCGATCGAGCACTCGTCGCACGCCGAGATCGACCTGGCCACTCGCCTCAGGGACGTGGAAGCTGCCGTGGCGTTGATGGACGCCGACCTCGACACCGCCCTCCGCTGGATCGCCGAGCGGCCGGCCGTCACCGACGTCGACTCCGCGTTCGAGCGGCGCTTCCCGATTCTCGCCGCTCGCACCCTCGTGGCCGCCAGGCGCCCCGACGACGCCATCGCGTGGATTCGCCGAGCCGAGCGCCTCGACGGGCCCGACGTCGTGGTGTCGGTGACCGTTCCGACGTTGCGGGCGTGGCACGACTGGGTGACCGGCGACCTGACGGGCGCCGTCGAGACGGTTGCTCCGGCGGTGACGTGGATCGACGAGCACGAGGCCGACGCCAACCATCTGTGTTTCGACACGCTCGTGACCGCCGGCTGGTGTCATCTCAGTGTCGGGGACCTCGATCTGGCTCAGCGATTCTCGCGTCGGGCCTCCACGGCCGCGGCCGACCTCGGTGGCGTGTGGAACGCATTGCAGGCCGGCTTCCTCGATGCCCGCCTCGGATTGGTCCTCGGTGACCCGCAGCGCACCCTCGGTGTGGTCGACAACCTGCGGTCGTCCACCGACTTCGAGCAGTGCCGCCCCTACGCCGACCGGATCCTCGGCGTGGAGGCGGAGGCACTCGCCGACATGGGGCAGCTCGACGAGGCGCGACGGGTGATCGACGAACTGCAACCGGGTCCGCGCACGTTGCTCCTGACGGCCCGCTTCGGACCGGGTCCGGCCCCCGATCCGCATCGGCTGCTCGCCGACCTCTCCGCGTTCGCAGGACCCGACGCCCTGCAGGCGCGACTGGTGCGGGCGACGCACGGCAACGGGTCGATCCCGTCCGACGAACTCGTCGACCTCGTCACCGAGTGCGCCGACAGCGGGTGGGTGCTTCCGCTGCTCGGTGTCGGTCGCCGATCCGAGCGGCTGTTGCGGTCGCTGCCGCTGGCAGAGCTGCACCCCCGCCTGGCAGCCACACTCGACACGCTGTCGGCCGACCGGTCGGCCGGACTGTCGAACGGCGTGCGGCTCACCCAGCGCGAGCAGTCGTTGCTCGAGCTGTTGCCGACCCATCTCACCTACAACGAGATGGGCGAGCAGCTGTACCTGTCGGTGAACACCGTGAAGACGAACCTGAAGACGCTCTACCGCAAGCTCGACGTGAACACCCGCCGCCAGGCCGTGGAGGCCGGCTCCCGCGCCGGGCTCATCTGAGCGGCGTCAGCCGCGGGCCGACGGTCCCCGTCGGACGCCCGCCCGACGAGTCGTGCGCGAGGGGGGACTTGAACCCCCACGAGGTTGCCCTCACTGGCACCTGAAGCCAGCGCGTCTGCCATTCCGCCACTCGCGCAAGTGGAACGCCGAGACTAACGCACTCGCCGAGCGTTCCCACCACGGACCGCCTCGTGCGTCCAACCCAGAAATCTGCCCCGTTCGTAGCGCCCAGCGCAATGATCGGGGCATTTTTCGGTGAGGAGGGGGTCGCGCGACCGGGCCGTGACAGCCCGGCAGTAGATTGGCGGGCCACCTATGGGATTGCAATCACTCGAACGCCGTCTGGAGCGTATGGTCGACGGCGTGTTCTCTCGTCGCTCCCGTGGGTCGATCCGTCCGATCGAGTTGGGTCGCCGTCTCGTGCGCGAGATGGACGACAACCGCTCGGTCGACGTGAAGGGCCGCCGCATCGTCCCCAACGACTTCACCGTGCTGCTCAGCGGCACCGACCATGCCGGCTTCAGCGACATCGAGGACGCCCTGGTGTCCGAGCTCGCCGAAGCCGCACGCGAGTACGCCCGCGAGGAGGGCTACCACTTCATGGGGCCCGTCACCGTCGCCCTCGCCGTCGACAACAGCCTCAAGCCCGGCCGGTTCGGCATCATCGCCCAGCTCAAGCAGGCCGGTTCGGGCCCCGGCATCGGTGCCCTCGTCCTGCCGTCGGGCCAGCGTGTCGACCTCAGCGTCGGCACGGTCACCATCGGTCGGCTCCCCGAGTGCACCATCGCCATCAACGACAGCAACATCAGCCGGCGTCACGCCGAGGTGCGCTCCAGCGGCAACGCCTACGTGGTCGCCGACCTCGGCTCCACCAACGGCACGATGGTCAACGGGCTCAAGATCGCCGGCGAGCACCGCCTCGCCGAGGGCGACATCATCAGCATCGGCTCCACCCACGTCCGCTTCGAGGCCACCTGAACCGGGCACCCGGCCCGCACGGGCACCGGTGATCGACTGCCATGACTGACCAGGTCCTCAACATACTCAAGTTCGTCCTCCTCGGACTGCTGTACCTGTTCTTCGCGCGCGTGCTGTGGGCGGTGTGGAGCGAGGTGCGCATCCCCAGCCGCCGGCCGGTTCCGGCGACGCAACGCGGCGGCAACCAGCGCACCACCGCCCCGCGGCCCGCACCGCAACGCGCCGCCGCCGGCCGCAAGGGCAAGCAGCAGGCACGCCAGCGGGCCTCGCGTCTCGTGGTGCTCGAGCCCAGGTCACGGCGGGGCCTCACCGTCACGATCGCGGGAGAGATCACCCTCGGGCGTGAACCCGACTGCACGATCTCCATCGACGACGACGCCTACGTGTCGTCGCTGCACCTGCGGGTGTTCGACTACGAGGGGCAGCCGATGGTGGAAGATCTCGGCTCCACCAACGGCACGTTCCACAACGGCGTCAAGCTCACCGGCGCCAAGCTGCTCCACCCGGGCGACCGCATCCAGGTCGGCACCACCGTGATCGAGGCCCAGTGATGGCCCAGCTGCGCGTCGGTGCCGCCACCCACACGGGCCAGGTCCGACCGGCCAACGAGGACAATCTGCTCGTCGCCGACGGCATCTACATCGTCGCCGACGGCATGGGCGGCCACGAGGCGGGCGAGGTGGCCAGCGAGATCGCCGTCGACCGCATCGGCGAGCTGCTCGGACTCGACGACGGCGAACCCGACGGCGAACCCGACGGGGACCGGCCCGACGGCGACCAGCCCGACGTGCGACGCCGTCTCCCCGAAGCGGCCGACGTGGTCGAGGCCATCAACCGGGCCAACGGCGACATCTTCCGTGCCGCCATCGCCAACCCCGGCCAACGGGGCATGGGCACCACCGTCACGGGCATCGCCGTGATCGCCGACCCACTCGCCGGGCGCGGCGCTCCCAACATCGATCCGTACGACCCCGATGCCGCCGATCCGGGTGGCGACACCACCGCCGAGGCGCCGAGCGACGTCACCCCGATCACGCCGGCCGAACCAGGCGAGGCTCTCGTCCTCGTCAACGTCGGCGACTCTCGGACCTACCTGTACCGCCACGACCGTCTCCGCCGCGTCACGATCGACCACAGCTACGTCCAGGAGCTGGTGGCCACCGGTCACATCTCCGAGGACGAAGCCCGCACGCACCCACGCCGCAACATCATCACCCGGGCGCTCGGCATCGAACCCGACGTGCGCGTCGACTGGTGGACCTTGCCGCTCATCCGCGGCGACCGGTTCCTGCTGTGCAGCGACGGCCTCGTCGACGAGGTCGCCGACGACGACATCGCCGACACGCTGCGCCGGGAAGACGCCCCCCAAGCGGCTGCCGACCGGCTCGTGGAGATGGCCAACGAGGCGGGCGGCCGCGACAACATCACCGTGATCGTGATCGACGTGCTCGAGGGCGACGATCCGCCCGATCCCACCCAGGAGATCGACGTCGTACCCGTGTGGGCCGACGACACGGCCGACCCCACACCCGCGGGCACCGTCGAGGTCGACGCCGACCCGAGCAACGGCACCGAGTCCCCGACCGGGCGAACCCAAGCGCGCCGCCGTGCCGGCTGGCGGCGCTTCGCCGTCGGGTTCGCCGTCGCCACCGTGCTGGTGGTCGGGTTCGTCGTGTTCTCGGTGTGGGCCCGCGCCGGCTACTTCGTCACCTTCGACGGCGACGACGACACCGTCATCTTCAAGGGGCGCTCGGGCGGCGTGCTGTGGATCGAGCCGACCGAGGAGGCCAACGGCCCCAACCGCGACGACCTCGACCCGCTCGTGGCCGACGCCATCGACGACGAACCCCGCTTCGACTCCCTGCAGGACGCCGTCGACTTCGTGCGTGACGGCGTCACGACCACCACCACGACCACGACCAGCACGACCACGACGACGACCACGGTGGCTCCCACCACGACGACGGCGCCCACCACCACGGTGGCCGGCGGCACCACCACGGGACCCTGATCGTCCGGTGTCGCAGAGCGTCGACATCGCCGAAGCCGACCCGCCGGTGATCGACTCCCCGCTGGCGCGCAGCCGGCGCACGACCGAACTCACCCTGGTGGTGATGGCCGCCCTGATCACCGGGGCGTCCTACACGATCGCCGCGCTCGGCACGAACGCCGAGATCCCACCGGGGATCGCCGTGTTCCTCGCCATCTTGATGGCCCTGCTGCTGTTCGCCCACGTGATGGTGCGGCTCGTGGCCCGCGGCGCCGACGGCACCCTGCTGCCGCTCGCCGCGTTGCTGCACGGCATCGGCTTCGTGATGATCACCCGGCTCGACGACGAGCTCGCCGCCCTGCAGGCCACCTGGAGCCTCGTGGCCGTCGGCGCCTTCGCGGCCACCCTGCTGGTGGTGCAACGGGCCAACGACCTGGCCCGCTACTCGTGGCTGTTCTTCGTCACCGGCGCCGGCCTGCTGATGCTGCCGCTCGTCCCCGGCCTCGGCAGCACCATCAACGGCGCACGCATCTGGGTGAGTCTCGGCCCCATCAACTTCCAGCCGGGCGAGTTCGCCAAGCTGGCACTGGCGATCTTCTTCGCGTCCTACCTCGCCGACCGCCGCGAGCTGATCGCCGCGCACACGTGGAAGGTGGGGCCGCTCCATCTCCCCGAACCGCGCTACATCCTGCCGATCATCCTCGCCTGGGGATTCGCCGTGGTGATGATGGTGGGCCAGCGCGACCTCGGGTCGTCGCTGCTGTTCTTCACACTGTTCGTGGTGATGCTGTGGGTCGCCACCGAACGCATCGGCTACCTCCTGCTCGGCCTGGTGCTGTTCGCCAGCGCCGCCTACGTGGCCTGGACCCAGTTCGGGCACGTACAGACCCGCGTCGACATCTGGCTCGACCCGTGGGCCGACCCGCTCGATTCCGGCTACCAGATCATCCAGTCGCTGTACGGGCTGAGCGACGGTGGTCTCACCGGTACCGGCCTCGGGCGCGGCAACCCCGGCCAGGTGCCCGAGGCGCAGAACGACTTCATCTTCTCCTCGATCGGCGAGGAACTGGGGCTGGTCGGCGCGTCGGCCGTGCTGATGGCCTACATCCTGCTGGTGGGCGCCGGTCTGCGCATCGCGCTGCGCACCGACCGTCCCTTCGAGAAACTGCTCGCGGTCGGGCTCACCACCATCGTGGGCATCCAGGGATTCATCATCATCGGTGGCGTCATCAAGGTCGTGCCGCTCACGGGCATCACGCTGCCGTTCGTGAGCTACGGCGGCTCGTCGCTGGTCGCCAACTACATCCTGCTGGCCCTGTTGATCCGGCTGTCGGACTCGTCGGCGCGGCGGCTGCGCGAGCTGCCCGACGACCCCACACCCACCGAGCGCTGGAAGGCGTGGCGGTTGAGCCGTCGCATCCGGAGCGGGCAGCAGATCGAACTCGGAGCGGCCGAGCAGATCGGTCACGGGACGTGAACCGGCAGATCCGCCAGCTCGCCGTGGGTCTGATGGCGTGCTACGTCGTGTTGTTCGTCGCCCTCAACTACTGGCAGGTGGGCCGCAAGCAGGAACTCGACGCACGATTCGACAACACCCGCGCCGTGTTGCGCGAGTTCAACAAACCGCGCGGGCCGATCGTCACCAGCGACGGGATCGTGGCCGCCGTGTCGTTCCCCACCGCACCGGGCGAGCT
Organism: Ilumatobacteraceae bacterium; assembly: GCA_041686315.1. GTDB lineage: Bacteria > Actinomycetota > Acidimicrobiia > Acidimicrobiales > Ilumatobacteraceae > Sva-07. Next base: position 12,430 of record JAWLEC010000035.1, on the reverse strand, counting down.
CTACGAGTTCCGACGCGAGTACCCCACCGGCGACCTGCTCTCCGACGTCACCGGGTACTTCACGTTCGCGTTCGGCTCCACCCAGGTCGAGCGGGAGTACGGTGACGTGCTCACCGGCTCCACCACCGAGCAACAGGTCCGCAGCCTGGGTGACCTGCTCGGCGGCGACGTCGACGCAGCCGGATCGGTCGAGTTGGCGCTGCGCCACGACGCCCAGAGCGCCGCCAAGTTCCTGCTCGCCGGACGCGGAGGCTCCATCACCGTGATCGAGCCCGCCACGGGCGCGATCCGGGCGATGTACTCCAACCCCACCTACGACCCGAACACGTTCGTCAACGCCGACTTCGAGGTCGCCCAGGAGATCATCACCGAACTCCAGGAGGCTCCGGGCAACCCGTTGCTCGCCCAAGCCTACCAGGAGCGGTACATGCCCGGGTCGACGTTCAAGGTGATCACCACCGGCATCGGGCTCGAAGAGGGCGTGCTCACCCTCGACACCGTGTTCCCCGACGAGCGGCAGTGGGTGCCGCCCCAGACCACCGACCCGATCCAGAACTACAACGGCAGCCTCTGCGGCGGCGACCTGGCCACGGTGTTCGCTCGCAGCTGCAACATCCCGTTCGCCAAGACCGCCGTCGAGCTGGGACCGGAGGCCATGGTGTCCGGCACCGAGGCGTGGGGCATCGGCGAGGAGCTGCCGATCGACCTGCCCCGACCGGCTGCCAGCACGTTCGGCGAGACGGGATCGCTCGACCAGGAGCTGCCACTGCTCGCCATCCGCGGATTCGGCCAGAGCGAGACGCAGATGGTGCCGCTGCACATGGCGATGGTGGCCGGCACCGTCGCCAACGGAGGCCGGATGATGGAGCCGTACGCCGTGGAGGCCACCTACGACTCGGCCGACCGGGTGCTCGACCGCACGGCACCCGAGCTGTGGAAGACCCCGATCTCGCCCACCACGGCGGCGATCGAGACCCGGTTCATGATCGGAGTGGCCGAACGGGGGACCGCAAGCTGCTGCATCGCGTTGAACGGCGGGATCCCGGTGGCGGCCAAGACGGGCACGGCAGAACTCGGTGTGCCGTCGAATCCCGATCTGTCCCATGCCTGGATCGTCGCCTTCGCCCCCGCCGATGCACCGCAGTACGCCGTGTCGGTGGTGCTCACCAACGTCCAGTCGACCGCCGACGTCGCAGCCACCGGCGGACGGCTCGCCGGACCGATCGCCAAGGGCATGCTCGACTACCTGCTCACCGGCCCCGGGGCCCAGCCGACGCCCGCGGCGCCGTCTGGTTCACTGCCCGAGGGAAGTGGCGGATGACCACCGCCCAGACGCTCCTGCAGGCTGCGCCACCCGTCGGATCGATAACCTTGCACGGCGCCGTGACACGACGTCGTGGCAGGAGCAGCAACCAGTGACGAGCAACGGCGAGGCGACGGTCATCAACGACCGGTACGAGATCCACCGACGGATCGGGCGCGGCGGCATGGCCGACGTGTTCAGCGCGCGCGACCTGCTGCTCGACCGGCAGGTCGCCGTGAAGGTGCTGTTCCCCGAGTTCGCCACCGACGCCAACTTCGTCGAGCGGTTCCGTCGCGAGGCCCAGTCGGCCGCCAGCCTGTCGCATCCCAACATCGTCAACGTCTACGACTGGGGCAAGTACGAGGGCACCTACTTCATCGTGATGGAGGAGGTGCAGGGCCGCACGCTGGCCGAGATCCTCACCGCCAACAAACAGCTCACGTCGAAGCAGGCGGCCGAGATCGCCAGCGAAGTGGCGGCGGCGCTCGGGTTCGCCCACGACAACCACGTCGCGCACCGCGACATCAAGCCGGCCAACATCCTCATCGGCTCCAACGGCCAGGTGAAGGTGGCCGACTTCGGTATCGCCCGAGCCCTCAATGCCCCCACCGAGTCCAATCTCACCCAGGCCGGGTCGGTGATGGGCACCGCCACCTACTTCTCGCCCGAGCAGGCCCAGGGCGCCCAGCCCGATCCCCGCAGCGATCTGTACTCGCTCGGCATCGTGATGTACGAGATGGTGGCGGGCAAGCCGCCGTTCACCGGCGAGAACCCGGTGAGCATCGCCTACAAGCAGGTCCACGACGCTCCGCAGCCACTGGTGCAGATCGTCGCCGACGTGCCGCGGTCGTTCGAGGCGATCATCGCCAAGCTGCTCGCCAAGGACCCCAAGCGCCGGTACCCGAGTGCGGCGGCCCTCCGCGACGATCTCCGACGTTTCCGCAACGAAGAGCCGGTGCAGGCGCTCGCTGCCGCAGCGAGCGCACAGGGGCGTCAGGTGCCCGGTGTCGCCGGCGCGGCGGCAGCAGGGTCTGCGGCGACCACCGTGAATCCCGCATACGCCCGCAGCGCGGCGCCCGCGGGGGCGGTGCCCTCCGGTGTGCCGCAGGCCACCGGCGTGCCCTCCACCGGCATGATGGAGGCCGGCTACCCCACGGGCGCATCGGCCGATGCGATGTATTACGACACCAGTTCGTCGCGCGCCGGCTGGTACGCGCTGGCGGCGTTCGTGGCATTGATCGTGCTGGTGATCGGTGGCGTCCTGCTGTTCCAGACCCTCAGCGCCGAAGAGGCCACCGACGAGCCGACACAGTTCGTGCTCGACGACTACGTCGACCGTCCCCTCACCGAGGTGACCGCCGATCTCGACACCAAGGGCATCCGCTACACCACCATCGCCGAGGAGAACGCCAACTTCGCCATCGGGTTCGTCCACCGCACCGACCCGGCCGCCGGCACGCTGATCCTCGAGGACCAGACGGTGCAGGTGTACTTCAACCCCGACCCCCAGCTGGTGCCGATCCCGCAGGTGGTGGGCGTCAGCCTGGAAGAAGCCCGCACCCGGCTCGCCGAGGCGGGCTTCGAGGTGGGCGAGGTGACCACCGAGGAACGCGACGACGTGGCGGAGAACACGGTCACGTCGAGCAACCCGCCCGACGAGACGCCGGCCCTGCAGGGGTCGACCGTGAATCTCGTGGTGGCGGCCCCGCCGGCGAGCGTGCAGGTGCCCGGCGAGGTGGTGGGCATGACCGAGCTCGAAGCCCGCGGCATCCTCGAGGCGCCGCCGTTCGAATTCGTCGTCACCACCGACGTCCGCTCCAGCCCCACGATTCCTGCCGGCACCGTCATGGAGATCCGCCCCGGGCCGGGCGAACTGGTGCAGAAGGGCGGCGACGTCCTGATCATCGTGTCGACCGGACCCGAACCGGTCACCGTGCCACCCGTGATCGGACGCACCGAGGCACAGGCGGTGAACACCCTCTCCGAAGCGGGCCTCGTGGTCGCACGGGTGTACGTCGACGTGCCCGCCGGCGACCTCGACGACGGCCGCGTGATCGCCCAGAGCCTGCCCGCCAGCTCGCAGGTGGACCCGGGCACGGAGATCACCATCACCGTCGCCAAGGCCGTGGCGCCGGTGACCACGCTGCCGCCCACGACCACCACGACCACCACGACCACCACGACCACCGTGGCGCCGACGACGGTGGCGCCCACCACCGTCGCGCCCACCACCGTCGCGCCCACCACGGCTCCCCCGGCGTCGTCCGCCCCCTGACACGCACCTGGAGCACGGGAGTTACCGGGCGGCTCGGGATCGTCGGACGCAGTCCGCTCGGATGCGGTTGCTCAGACGGCGCGGCGGAGGAAGTTGCGCAGCAGGTCGTGCCCCTGACCGGTGAGAATGCTCTCGGGGTGGAACTGCACCCCCTCGACGTCGAGCCCGCGGTGCCGGACGCCCATCACCACGCCGTCCGCACTGCGTGCCGTGACGACCAGTTCCTCCGGGATGGAGTCGGGCGCCAGGGTGAGCGAGTGATACCGCGTGGCGGTGAGTGGCGACGGGAGGCCGGCGAACACGCCGACTCCCTCGTGCAGGATCGGTGACGTCTTGCCGTGCATGAGTTCGGGGGCGCCCACCACGTCGGCGCCGTAGACGTGCCCGATCGCCTGGTGTCCGAGACACACGCCGAACACCGGGATGCCGATCGACGCGAAGGCGCCGATGGCGTCACAGATGATGCCGCTGTTCTCCGGGCGTCCCGGCCCGGGTGAGAGCAGCACGGCGTCGGGACGCATGGCCACGGCCTCGTCGACGCCGATCTCGTCGTTGCGGACCACCACGGGATCGGCACCCAGTTCACCGAGGTACTGCACCAGGTTGTAGACGAAACTGTCGTAGCTGTCGATCACGAGTATGCGCGGCATCGGACCAGTCACCCCTCCAGTATGCAGGGCCGGCGCCGCGGCGCCGTCGGCGGAACCGTGAGTCACCACCGCCGCCGATCCCCTATGCTCGGAACTCCATGGCTCCTCCCAAGCGCAAGACCGGTGGCGGACGCGTCACCCCGAAGGGGACCCGACCGGAAGATCGACACGGGTCGTCGTCTCCGTCCGGGCGCACCGACGAGCACCACGAGGTGGCGGCGTCGTCTCGCTACACCCCCAAGGCCACGCGCCGCGAGTTGATTCCACCCAACTGGATCCCCGTGATCATGCTCGTGCTGTTGATCGGCGGCGGTCTGATGATCATGGCCCGCTACCTGATCTTCCCCGACAGCAACTGGCCGACGCTGGTCGGCCTGGCCGCGATCCTCGGTGGCCTGTACGCAGCCACCAAGTGGCGGTAGCGGGTTCCCACCCGCGTTCCCGCACGGTTGATCCGGGACCCGGCACGGTCGATCCCGGCTGTGGGAAACTCCGAATCACACAGGTGTGGTTTCACCCAGTTTGTCCACAGATCTGGGGACAACGGGCACAGCACAGCGGTTCGAGCGGTCGTCACTCGTACAGCGGAGCCACCTCGGTCATGTCCTCGAGACAGTGACGAGGAGGCGGTGGATCCTCGTCGGGGGCCATCGTCAACTTCAGCTCCACCCCGCAGACATCGCAGCGATACCTCCGGTTCACCTTGCGCAATTCGCCCGACGGCGGCGGCTCGGGCGGCATCGACGTCATGCTGCGCAGCATGGCGATGCCGGTTTTCCACAGGACATAGCCGAGGAACAGCCCGAACGCCACCCACAAGATGGTCGACACGGCCGGCACACCCTCCACGCTAGCGACCTCCCGCAGAGACCAAGCGCCGGGACGAGACCACCTCGACGGGCGTTCACATGTTTCCTCGCTCGACACGACGTGTGACAATGAGCACATGACACTCACCGAACTCGCCAGCATCTCCGAGGTGGATCAGGCCGTCTCCGGTCAGACCGCGCCCCGACTGTTCGTCGACCTGGTCGCAGCCCACCCCGACTCACCGGCGCTGCACTCGATGCGCGGCGACGACGGATGGAACTCCTACAGCTGTGCCGACTACGGCGCCCTCGTCGCCAAGGCCGCCGCCGGCCTGCAGGCCGCCGGTGTTCGTCCCGGCCAACGCGTGCTGCTGATGATGCGCAACCGGCCCGACTTCCACTGGTTCGACAACGCAGCGCAGTTCGTGCGCGCCACCCCGGTCAGCATCTACAACTCGTCGTCGCCCGAAGAGATCCAGTACCTCGCCGGCCATGCCGAAGCCGAGGTGGCCATCGTCGAGGACCAGATGTTCCTCGACCGCATCCTCCAGGTCCGCGACCAACTCCCGCTGCTGCGGGCCATCTACGTGATCGAGCCACCGAGCGACGACCTGCCCGACGGTGTCCATCCCGCCTCCGACCTGCTCGACGCAGGATCCGCCGACCTCGCTGCGCTGGCCGCCGACACCTCACCCGACGACATCGCCACGCTGATCTACACCTCGGGCACCACCGGCCCACCCAAGGGCGTGATGATCAGCCAGTACAACGTCGTGTACACCGTCGAGATCCTCAAGCGCTCGACCACGTTCGACGACTTCCTCGGCAAGCGTGTGGTGTCGTACCTGCCGATGGCGCACATCGCCGAGCGGGCGGTCAGCCACTACCAGGGGATGGTGCTCGGCTACTCGGTGTACTGCTGCCCCGACCCCAACCAGCTCACCTTGTACCTCAAGGAGGTGCACCCGCAGTTCATGTTCGGGGTGCCGCGCGTGTGGGAGAAGATCTACAACGGCGTCAATGCCGCACTCGCCGGCGACCCCGACCGCAAGGCCCAGTTCGACGACGGCGTCAACGCCGCGATCGAGATCCGTCGCTCGTCGCTCGACGGTGACTACACCGACGAGCAGCAAGCCACGCTCGACTTCCTCGACGGGGTCGCCTTCGGCAACGTGCGCGCACTCGTGGGGCTCGATGCCGTGGAGATGGCCGTCACGGGTGCCGCGCCCATTCCCGTGCCCGTCCTCGAGTGGTTCAACGCCGTCGGCGTCCCCGTGTCGGAGATCTACGGCATGTCCGAGACGACCGGGCCGATGACGTGGTCGCCCGAACGACCCAAGATCGGCACCGTCGGCCGAGCCTGCCCCGGCATGGAGGTCCGGATCGCCGACGACGGCGAGGTCATCTGCCGAGGCGGCAACGTGTTCCAGGGCTACTTCAAGCAGCCCGACAAGACCGCCGAGACGATCATCGACGGCTGGCTGCACTCGGGCGACATCGGCGAGATGGACGACGAGGGCTACGTCCGCATCGTCGACCGCAAGAAGGAACTGATCATCACCTCGGGCGGCAAGAACATCAGCCCCGCCAACCTCGAGGCCGCACTCAAGACCATTCCGTTGATCGGTCAGGCCGCCGCCGTCGGTGACGGGCGCAAGTTCATCTCGGCGATCCTCGTGCTCGACCCGGAGGCCGCGACCATCTGGGCCAAGTCACACGGCAAGGAGGCGTTGTCGCTCTCCGAGCTGGCCGCCGACGCCGAGGTGCTCGCCGAGGTGCAGGCCGGCGTCGACGAGGTGAACCAGCAGTTCGCCCAGGTGGAGCAGATCAAGAAGTTCACCCTCGTCGGCGAGGAGTGGATGCCCGACAGCGACATGCTCACACCGACCTCGAAGCTCAAGCGTCGCGGCGTGAACGCCCGCTACGCCGGCCAGATCGAGGCCATGTACGAGGGCCTGGCGTGACCTGACTCACGCGGGCGTGTCATCGACGCCGACGAGGAGATCCACGACACGTCGGATCGCCGTGATGTCGGTGTCGTCGAGGTGGATCGCGAAGTTGGCCTGCAGCGCGCGGCGGTAGCTCACGTTCATCTCCCGCCAGAGACGCCGACCGGTACGCGTCAACTCCACTTCGACGGCACGATGGTCGGCGTCGTCGACGTAGCGATGCCGCTTCAGCCATCCCTCCTCCTCGAGGCGGTCCATCCGGCGGCTGAGACTCGACGGGGGCACACGTAGGTCGGCCGCCACGTCGACCGGCCGCGCTCGCCCACCGAGACGTTGGAGAGACGCCAACACGTCGAACCAGCCGAGCGGGATGTCCCAGTCGGCGCGCAACTCGTCGTCGATGCCCCGTTCGATCTGGCCGACCACTGCCTGCAGACCGCGCCAGGCGCCCACCCGGGAGGCATCGAGGCGCGCCACGACCAGCTCAGCCCGTGGCGCGGATCGCCGCCGAGAACGCCTTCACTGCCTCGTCGACCTGCTTCGAGGTGACCACCAACGGTGGCATCCAACGGATCGTGCGGTTCCGGGTGCCGGCCATCATCAGGATCACGCGGTTCTCGCGCAGGCAGTGCTCGACGACGGCTTCCGCGCGGTCGGCCGTGTCGAACTCGGTGGCCACCATCAGGCCGCGGCCGCGCACGTAGAGCAGATTCCCGTCGAGTTGCTGGAGTTCGCGCAGGGCGTCGATGAGCTGACGCCCGCGGGCGGCCACGTGGTCGAGGAACCCCGGTTCGGTGAGCACCTCGATCGTCGCCAGTGCCGCCGCACAGCCGATCGGGTTGCCGTTGGTGGAGCCACCCTGACTGCCGGTGCGCCATGCGTCGTCGACCTCGCGGCGCATGCCGAGCGCGGCGAACGGGAACCCGGATGCGATCCCCTTGGCCATGCAGAGCATGTCGGGCTCGACATCGTGTTCCTCGATGGCGAACATGCGGCCGGTGCGTCCGAACCCGCTCTGCGTCTCGTCGGCCACGAACAGGATCCCGTGTTCACGGCACCGTTCGGCCAGCCCGGCGATGAACCCCTTGGGGGTCGGGATGTAGCCACGCTCACTGATGACCGGTTCGATGACGAGCGCCGCGACCTCCTCGGGCACCACCTGCGTGCGGAACAGTCGATCGAGGCCACGCAGGGCGCGGGAGATCTCGGCTTCGAGGTCGGACGCGTGCGGATCGGGGAAGGGGGCCACGAACACACCCGGTGGGAACGGGCCGTAGCCGGCGCGGTCGATGGCCCGCGACGTGGACATGGCCATCGTGAGATGGGTGCGGCCGTGGAACGCACCGTCGAACACGACGACGTTGTGTCGGCCGGTGGCGTGCTTGGCCACCTTCACCGCGGTCTCCAGCACCTCGTCGCTCGTGGACGCGTAGAAGAACCGGTCGATCGGATCGGGGGTGATCTCCGCCAGTCGGTCGGACAGCGGGTCGATGAGGTCGTGGGTGTAGACGTTGAGCTGGGCGTGCACGAACTTCGCGGCCTGCTCGGAGATCGCCTGGACGACCTTGGGATGCGAGTGGCCGGTCGACGCTGCCGCGATGCCCGCGGTGAAGTCGAGGTAGTCGTGCCCGTCGACATCCACCACCGTGCAGCCGTGACCTCGCACCACACGGAGGTCGGTGGTGGTCGACCAGACATGCGAATGGTGCGAGTGAGCAGGATCGGATCCGGCTGACATCATCCGGCGAGCCTAGGCCGACAGCTCCGCCGCTGCAGCGAGTGCGTCGTCCCAGTCGGCACCGTCGAGGAAGAGCCTGCGCATCGGCATCACCCACCGCGGGGCGTTCACACCGAGGGCACCGCGGAGGCGTCCCTCGCGTCCGAACAGGGCGAGGAACTTGCGGTCGGCGATCGATCCGGCGACCACCGCGACGTGGTCGTCGGCGCAGGCGCGCCCGAGGAACTGGATGCGGTGTTCGTACTGGTCGCTCCAGAAGAACGGCAGCGGTGCATACGGTTCGAGTTCGTCGCCTGCCAGGGCGGCCATCACGTTCTTCGCGGCGAGCGCTCCCTGCTCGGCGGCGTTGGTCCAGTGCTCGACCCGCATCTCCTCGTCGAACAGCGCATTGGGCCACCGCACCACGTCGCCGGCGGCGAACACACCCGCCGCCATGGTGCCGTCGGTGCGGCGCACCTGCAGGTACTGGTCACACAGCACCCCGTCGTCGATCGCCGACCCGCTGTCGTGCAGCCAGTCGGTGACGGGCTCCACCCCGACACCCACGACGATCACGTCGGCAGGGATGTGCTCGCCGCCGGCGAGCACGACTCCGGTGGCGTCGAGCGACTCGATGCGGGCGTTGCAGCGCACCTGCACCCCGTGGTCCTCGTGCAGCGCGGCGATGGCATGGCCGAGTTCCCCGCCGAGGGCACGGATCAGCGGTGCGGGTGCGCCCTCGAGGACCACGACGTCGTTGCCCAGGGTGCGCGCCGTCGCCGCCGCCTCGAGACCGATGAAGCCGGCTCCGATCACGACGACCGAGCGGTCGCCCGGAGCGAGGGCGGCGCCGAGCGCCAGCGAGTCGTCGAGCGTCCGCAACACATGGACGTGGCTCCAGCGCTCCTGACCCGGCAGTGTGCGCGGCCGGGCGCCGGTGGCGATCACGACGCCGTCGGCCGCGAGCGAGGCGCCGTCGGACAGGTGCACCGTGGCGCCGCTGCCGTCGTCGAGGTCGAGGCCCACGGCACGCGTGCCGAGGCGCCACTCGACGTCGAGCTGCTCGAAGGCGTCGGGCTGGCGGAGCTGCACCCGCTCGGCGGTCCACTCCCCCGACAGCAGCTTCTTCGACAGCGGAGGACGGTCGTACGGTCGGTGCGTCTCGGCGCCGATCACGGTCACCGTCGGTGGCTCGTCGGCCTGGCACAGGGTCTCCGCGGCGCGCAGGCCGGCGAGGGAGGCGCCGACCACCACCACGCGGTTACGAGTCGTCGATCCGTTCATGCCGCAACGATGCCACGGCGACGCCCGCCGCCGCGAGTGGGCCACCGCCGCAACCGGCGACGTTGCATCCGGTGTCAGACACCAGATGCAACGGCGGCTGTCGAGGCCGGGCCGTCGCCGTGGCCGGCGGAGCGGTCGGGCGTCGCACCGAGCGGCGCCTCCCCCGGTGCAGTGGATAGGGTCGGCCCATGGTCGCTACCGCCGACGACGAGACGACGCCGCTGCCCACCGCCCAAGCGGTGAACGACATGATCGGGGAGCTGTTCGCCGGATCGGGGAACACCTGCGAGGAGATCGGATCCGATTTCGCCGTGGCGCGACGAGAGGTGACCGAGCAGGAGATCCGACCCGGCGGTTTCGTCTCCGGGCCCACCCAGTTCGGGCTCGCCGACGCCGCGCTCTGGTATCTCGTGTTCGGTGCCCGGGGTCGAATCGAGCCGATGGCGCTCACCTCCGAACTCTCGATCCGGTACCTGCGACCCGCGCAGGGATCGGTGCTGTGGGCTCGCGCCACGCTCGACGTCGCCGGCCGCCGCAACGTGGTGGGCACGGTACGGGTCTGGTGCGACGATCGCGAGCACAAGCCCACCGCGACGGCACAGGGCACCTACGCACTTCCCTGGTGATGACGGACATCTCGCGATTCCACCTGGCGATGCCGGTCAACGATCTCGACGAGGCGCGTGCGTTCTACGGCGGTCTGCTCGGTTGTCCCGAGGGCCGGTCGGCGGCGACCTGGGTCGACTTCGATCTGTTCGGGCACCAGTTCGTGGCACATCTCGACACCTCGAGCGCCTCCCGATGGCGCATCTCCAACCCGGTCGACGGCGATGACGTGCCCGTTCCGCACTTCGGCGTGCTCCTCGAACCGGCGGCGTGGCGCGCGCTGGCCGACCGGCTCGTGGACGCCGGCGTGGAGTTCGTGATCGAGCCACACACACGGTTCGCCGGCCAGGTGGGAGAACAGTCGACGATGTTCCTGCTCGATCCGTCGGGGAACGCACTCGAGTTCAAGGCCTTCGCCGACGACTCGCAGGTCTTCGCCCGGTGACGGGCGTCGAGCAGGTCGTCGATCCGGACGATCCGCGGCTCGACGACTACCGACGCCTGAACGACCAACGATTCCGGCGACGTTTCGAGGGCTCCGCCACGTTCATCGCCGAGGGGTTCGTGGCGGTGGACCGGCTGGTCGAGTCGGGACACACCGTGCGGTCGGCCCTGCTGGCGCCGTCGCGTCTCGACCGATTCGCCCATCTCGACGGGTTCGCGGCGGCCGACGTCCCCGTCTATGTGGCCGCACCCGAGCTGATCGCCGATGTCGTCGGGTTCGACCTGCATCGTGGTGTTCTGGCGTCCGCGGAGCGGCGCGCGCACCCCTCCCCGGACGAGGTTGCCGACTCGGCGGGGCGGCTGGTGGTCCTCGAGGGTCTGAACGATGCGGAGAACCTCGGAGCGATCGCTCGGGCCGCACGGGCCTTCGGGTTCGATGCCATGGTGATCGATCCGTCGTGCACCGACCCGTACAGCCGGCGCACGGTACGGGTGAGCATGGGCGAGGTGCTGCTGCTACCGATTGCCCGGGCCTCGGAGGCGCAGTGGCGGACGCTCGCCGCGCTGCTGCGCTCGCGTGGCGTGACGACCTGGGCGACGACGCCGGCACCCGACGCCGAGGACCTCTGGCGCCTCGACGTTCCCGATCGGCTCGCGGTGTTGCTCGGCGCAGAGGGCCCCGGCCTCACGGCGGCGACGTTGGCGGCGGCCGACCGGCGGGTGCGCATTCCGATCCGGGGCGACGTCGACTCGCTCAACGTGGGCCAGGCCGCCGCCGTCACCTTCGCCGCCGTCACCCGCACGCGCTGATCGCCCCGCCGTCCGTCCGGCACCCTCCATCTTCGAAAAATGCCCGGTCCGTAGCGCCTGGCGCTACGGACGAGGCATTTTTCGGATGTGGGGCGGGACGCGACGTCCTCAGTGGGCGAACGTCACCTTCGGCAGGATCCGGTCGGCCCACTTCGGCAGCCACCACGCCTTGTTCCCGATCAGGTACAACGCCGCAGGGACGAGCACCAACCGGATGATGAAGGCATCGAGCAGCACCGCGGTGCCGAGGATCAGGCCCATCTCCTTCATGGGCAGCGTGCCGGCGATGGCGAACGTGTAGAACACGGCGATCATCACGCCTGCTGCGGCCACGATCGGCCGCCCCGTGTGTCCGAGCGACCCCTTCACCGCCTCGGCGGTGTCACCCGAGCGCTCGAAGTGCTCACGGGTCGAGGCCAGCAGGAACACCGTGTAGTCCATCGAGATGGCGAACACGAGGGCGAAGAAGAACAGCGGCGCCCAGGAGGTCAGATAGCCCTGGCTGTCGAAGCCGAGCAGGTTCGAGCCGAAGCCGTGCTGGAAGACCAGCGCCCCGACACCGAAGGCTGCGCCGACCGACAGG
>JAWLEC010000192.1:0-5255 GCA_041686315.1 Ilumatobacteraceae bacterium | reverse complement strand
CGGTCGAGATCGGGCCACGGTCGCTCGGGGTTCACGTGGTCGGCGGTCACCGGCGACACGCCGCCCCAGTCGTCGATGCCGGCGTCGAGCAGGACGCCGAAGTCGTCGGAGAGGTTGGGTGGCGCCTGGAGGTGGATGGACGGCGGCAGCACCAGCCGGGCAGCCGCGATGGTCCACAGGAATTCGTCCGGTGGACAGGCGGGCGCGTTGCGCATGCCGGTGAGCAACTTGGGCACGAAGTTCTGGATGATCACCTCCTGCACGTGGCCGTGACGTTCGTGGCTGGCGGCGATCGCCCGGAGCCCGTCGAGACGGTCGCGACGCTCGTCGCCGATCCCCACCAGCAGGCCCGTCGTGAAGGGGATGGCGAGTTCACCGGCAGCCTCCAGCGTCGCCAGCCGGCGCGCCGGGTCCTTGTCGGGTGCAGCGCGATGGCAGTCGAGATCGTCGCGGATCGACTCGATCATCATCCCCTGGCTGACCGACACCTTCCGCAGCCGGGCGAGTTCGTCGGCCGACAGCGCGCCGGCGTTGGCGTGCGGGAGCAGCCCGGTCTCCTCCACCACCATCTCGCACATCGCCGCGAGGTACTCGACCGTCGACGCGTACCCGTGCTCCGTCAACCAGTCACGGGCGACGTCGTAGCGATCCTCGGGACGTTCGCCGAGTGTGAACAGGGCTTCGTGGCAGCCCGCCCGCGCTCCGGCGCGAGCGATGGCACGGACCTCGTCCGGCCCGAGGTACGGCGCAGCGACGCGTCCAGGTGGCTGCGCGAACGTGCAGTAACCGCACGTGTCGTTGCACAGGAACGTGAGCGGGATGAACACCTTCGGCGAGTAGGTGATCCGCGTCCCGGTGCTCCCGTCACGGACGTGTGCCGCCGCGGCCATCAGCTCGTCGAGAGGCGTGGTGAGCAGGTCGGTGTCGTCGCGAGACAGCATCGCCGCACGGTAACCGCGAGTGAGTGTGGAATACGAACTCACTGCGGAAAACTCACTGCTATGTTCGGTTGATGCCGTCGCCATCCACCGACCGCGAACCCGGGATCGAGGCCGTCGCATCGATCGTCGGCGACCGCTGGTCGATGCTGATCGTGCGCAACGTCTTCCGCGGGATCCGGCGCTTCGATGCACTGCACGCAGACCTCGGCGTCTCACGTCCGGTGCTCGCCGGGAGGCTCAAGCGGCTGGTCGAGGCAGGCATCCTCGAACGCCGGCGATACCAGGACCACCCGCCCCGCCACGACTACGTGCTCACCCCCGCCGGCCAGGAACTCTCCCCCGCCCTCGTCGCACTGATCCGCTGGGGCGACCGTTGGTTCGGCGACGGCACACGCACTGCCGTGCTCGTCCACGCCGACTGTGGCGACGAGTTCGAGCAGGGCTTCTGGTGCCGGACGTGCGCCACCACGTTCGGCCCGAACGACATCCGATCGAAGAGTTGATCACCTTCGACCCACCGACCCCGAACGAGGACCGATGCCCGCCTTCCAGCCCACCGCCGACCAGTTCCGCGCCTTTCGCGACGATCCGCACGACGGCCCGATCGCCCAGGTGAACCTCGTGAAGTTCCGGGTCACGGCCGAGTACGAGACCGACCATCCCCTGCACGGCACGGCGGAGCCGGGCGCCGCCGCGTACCAGCGCTACGTCGACGCCTTCCGGGTCGCTGCCGACGAGGTGGGCGGCACGTGCCTGCTGTACGGGCGGACCGAGCGCTACTTCATCGGCCAGGGCGACTGGGACGCCGTGCTGGTCATGCACTTCCCGAACCGTTCCGCGTTCATCCAGACGCTGAACCATCCCGATTACCACGAGATGCACCGCCACCGCGAGGCCGGCCTGCTGTGTCAGGAGTTGATCACCACGCGCCCGGGCGCCGATTGAGCGGATCGCCGGGAGGCGGTTCGCCCGATCGGCCGGCCATGTCATCACGATTGGGTCTGACCCCGATCGTGACCTGGCGACGGCTACCCGACCCAGCGAGCTCGGGCCCGCTCTGACGACGACGCCGACGGATGCCGCTAGCGTCGGGCGCTCCGATGGACACCCTGCCCACTCCCCCGGCCGTGCCACCCCGCAGCCGTTGGAGCCGCATCGTCGTCGCCTGCTCGCTCGCCGTCGCCGTCCTCTCCGCCACCGCCCTCGGCGTGGCCCCCGGATCGACGTCGGCCGACCAGACGATCCGGATCGACCGTGACGGCGCGCCGAGCATCAGCCTGATCGGCGACTCGACGCTCACCGGCGTGCGCTGGTACGCCGACTACGGAGCGCTCACCCGGTTCGACCTCGTGTTCAGCGCCGAGTCGTGCCGTCGAACCTACGAGCAGTCGTGCATCAGCCAGGAGGGGTACCGGTCGGCCAACGTGATCGAGGCGATGCGCACGCTCGAGGGCGAACTCGGACAGGTGCTCGTGGTGATGTCGGGCTACAACGACCCCGGCGACACGATCGACCGGGCGATCGACGGAGTGGTCGACGAGGCCCGCCGGCAGGGCGTCGACCACGTCGTGTGGCTCACCCTGCGGACGAGCGACGACGTCGCCTACTCCGACCCGCAGGAGCAGTCGAGCGTCGAGACGTTCCGCCGGTACAACGAGCAACTCGTCGCCGCTGCCGACGAGTCCGACGGATATCTCCAGGTCGCCGACTGGGCGACCTGGTCGAACGGCGCTTCGTCGTGGTTCGAGACCGACGGGATCCACCTCACACCGTCGGGCGTCGACGCACTGACGTCGTTCATCGCCGCAACGGTCGAACGGGTGCTGGCAGGCGAGGACGTCAGCCCGTCGGCGGCTGCGTGGACCGTGCTCGTGCCGGGCGACAGCGGTGCCGCCGTGACACGGGTACAGGCCGCGCTCGTCGAGGCGGGCATCGATCTCCCCGGCGGTGTCGACGGAATCTACGGCAACGCCACGATGGCCGCCGTCGCCGCGTACCAGCGCGCGCAGGACGACCTGCAGGTGACCGGCGCCGTCGACCTCGCGACGGCGCGATCACTGGGTGTCGTCGACGACGATGCGCCCGCCCCGGCGGCGGCCGACGCAGGCGCTGCGGCGAGTGCGACTCCGGCGCCCGTTCCGGTAGCCGCTCCGGCCACACCCGATGCGGACGGGCTCGAGGCGGAGTCGGGGCCCGGACGCAACAGCATGTGGTCGCCGCCCTGGTGGCTCGTCGCCGCAACCGTCGCGCTCCTGTCGGCCGTCGCCGCAGCGGCGCTCCGTCGTCGCCAGGTGGTGGCACGACGCGCCCGCCGGTGGGCACGGGTGCACCCGGCGACGTCGCCGAAGCGCAGCGTGGCCGACCTGCGCCGGGCGGGCACCCTGCCCCGCCGCCACGCCTCCGACACGGCGACCGAGCAGAACCACCCCAGCGCCGAGGCGGACGAGGTCCGATCCGGCACCTGAGACTCGCCGCCCGACGACCGCCGCTGGGAACTGCTGGGAACTGCTGGGGCCGAGGCCCCTCACGACACGCCGTCGGTGACTGTTCTGCGTGTCGTGGACTTGACCGAGTCCAAAGCTCATGCCAGTCTAGGAAACAGATGTCCGCCGATCTCGTCCAGACGCTGCGCGACCACGACCTCCAGGTCACCGCCCAGCGCGTGGCCGTCCTACAGGCCGTGGCCACACGACCGCACGGCACCGCCAACGAACTCGCCGACGATGTCCGCCACGGAATCGGCACGATCTCCCGGCAGTCGGTGTACGACACGCTCACCCTGCTCACCGACCGCGACATCATCCGGCGGATCCAGCCGGCCGGTTCGTCGGCCCGCTACGAGAGCCGGGTCGGCGACAACCACCACCACCTGGTCTGTCGGAGCTGCGACCGTCTCGTCGACGTCGACTGCGCCGTCGGCGAGGTGCCGTGCCTCGTTCCCGTCGACTCGGGCGACTTCGTCGTCGACGAGGCCGAGGTCACCTACTGGGGCATCTGTCCGGATTGCCAGACGACCACCAGGGGTAGCTCCTGATGCACCCTCGACCCATCTCACCGACAACCACAGCAACACCCGCACCGACAACACACCAAGACCCCGTACAACACACCAAGGAGTACCGATGACCGAGACCGAGAAGCTGTCCGCCGAGTGGGGGTCGCTCACCTCCGCGGAGTTCCAGTCCAACGAGAAGTGGTGGCCCAACGCCCTCAACCTGAGGATCCTGCACCAGAACCATCCCGACTCCACACCGTTCGACTCGGACTACGACTATCGCCAGGCACTCACGGGCATCGACATCGATGCACTCACCCGCGACGTCGACGCGCTGATGACCGACTCGCAGGACTGGTGGCCCGCCGACTGGGGTCACTACGGCGGTTTCTTCATCCGCATGAGCTGGCACGCCGCCGGCACCTACCGCGTCAGTGACGGTCGTGGGGGCGCCGGCACCGGCGCCCAGCGGTATGCGCCGCTCAACTCGTGGCCCGACAACGGCAACCTCGACAAGGCGCGCCGCCTCATCCTGCCGATCAAGCAGAAGTACGGCAAGCAGATCTCGTGGGCCGACCTGTTCGTGTTCGTCGGCAACCGCGCCCTCGAGACCATGGGCTTCCGCACGGCCGGCTTCTCCTTCGGCCGCACCGACATCTGGGCGCCCGAGGACGACATCTACTGGGGCCCCGAGAACGAATGGCTCGCCACGCAGGACGAGCGCTACACCGGCTCGTTCGAAGACGGCAGCCGAACGCTCGACAACCCGCTCGCCGCCGTGCAGATGGGCCTCATCTACGTCAACCCGGAGGGCCCCAACGGCATCCCCGACGCACTCAAGTCGGCGCAGGACATCCGTGAGACGTTCGGTCGCATGGCGATGAACGACGAGGAGACCGTCGCCCTCACCGTCGGCGGCCACACGTTCGGCAAGATGCACGGCGCCGTCACGCCCGAGCACCACGGCCCCGAGCCCGAGGCCGCGAGCCTCGCCGAGCAGGGGCTCGGATGGACCAACTCGCACGAGGTGGGACTCGGTCAGTACACGCTCACCTCCGGCCTGGAAGGCGCCTGGACGCCGACCCCGACCGAGTGGGACAACAAGTACCTCGAGACGATCTTCAGCCACGAGTGGGAGCTCGTGGAGTCGCCGGCCGGCGCCCAGCAGTGGCAGCCCAAGGAGGTCAAGGAGGGCTTCATGGTGCCGCCGGTGGAGCCCGGCGCACCCGAGACTCCGCCGACGATGTCCACCGCCGACATGGCGATGATCACCGACCCGGCGTACCTGGAGATCTCCAAGCGGTTCTACGAGAACCCCG
>JAWLEC010000034.1:0-23244 GCA_041686315.1 Ilumatobacteraceae bacterium | reverse complement strand
CGGTTCCGTTGAACCGGGCTCGGTGTCGATGGATTCGTCGGGGCGGGCCAGACCACCGGTGGGGTCGCTCGGCCGGCGCAACTGGGCCTGGGACGTGGCGAACAGGCTGGCAGCCAGGATCGGTACCGGATCGGGGCGAGGCAGCTTCTCCGCCGCCTGCACGAGCGCCCGCCCGAACTCGGCTGCCGTGAACCGGTCCTCGGCCTCGGGCCGGCCGGCGTGTTCGAGCACCGAGGCCAGCGACCCCATGTCGGCCGACACGGGCATCAACTTGCCGACCCGGCCGGCCAGCGTCGACACCGTGGAGTCTCCGGCAAACGGCACCTTGCCCGTGACCGACTCGATCAGGCAGAGCGACAGGGCATAGACGTCGCTCTTGGCGTCGACCGGCAGGCCGAGCGCCTGCTCGGGCGAGGCGTACCGGGCCACGTGGGTCGGCACGGTGGCCGGCTCCTTCCAGGCCGCTGCTCCGAGCAGTGCGGCCACCCCGAAGTCGAGCACGCGAAGCCGTGCGTCCTCGCCGAACACGAGCTTCGAGGGGGTGATCTCCGTGTGCACGATGCCCCGCTGGTGTGCCGCATCGAGTGCTCGGCACGCCTCGAGACCCACCACGAGAGCCTGCGACGGCTGCAGGAGACGGCCGCGATCGAAGAGGTCACGCAGGCTGCCGCCACCGAGGTACTCGACCACCCAGAACACCGAGTCGATGCCGGCCTCGTCGATCTCGCCCCAGTCGAGCACCACGGCGATGTTGGGATGCGTCATCACCAGCGCGAGGTCGGCCTGGCGGCGGAACGCGCGGCGGAACGACTCGCTCAGGGCCAGCTCGGGCCGCACGATCTTGAGGGTGACGGGCCGGTCGGCCTCCAGGTCGACGGCGTCGGTGATGATGGTGTTGGCGCCGTGGGAGACGACGTCGGCGATCCGATAACGGCCTGCGAGGACGCGCCCGGTGAGGCCGCTCACCGACCGTTCCGCTCCGCCTGGTGTGTCATCCTCCACAGCTCGCAAACGCTACCGCCTGAGCAAGTCGCGTCGACGGCGGGCATCATGGAGGTGTGACCGAGATCGTCGAATCCGACGCCGACCGCGCACCCGCCGACGACTCCACCGGCGACGGTGGCCCGCGCAGGCGCCGCCGACGGGTCGACCGAGGGCTGCTGGGAGCCAGCTTCGTCATCGCCTGTGGCATCGTGCTCATCGTCTACGGCTTCCTGGTGGCCGTCACGGGCGACGACGGCATCGACCGGCCCGACGCCATCGAATCCATCCAGCCCGTGGAGAACGCGCTCCAGGTGCTGCAACAGGAGCGCATCGTCGTCGACTTCCGCGCCGGCTACGAGGCGCGGCTCATCCTCGACGGCGTCGAACTGCCCACCACCGTGATCGGCCAGTCCGACGTCGATCCCACCGAGGCCGCCGAGCCGGGACAGCAGATCGACCTGCCGCCCACGGCCGTGTTCGACCCCGGCAACGCCGTGATCTCGTTCCAGCCCGTCGAAGGTGCTCCGATCGAGTCGCTCGAGCAGGGCACGCACGAGGCCACCGTGGTGTTCTGGCGCACGATCGACGGGCCCGAGCAGGCGCGTAGCTACAGCTGGTCGTTCGAGGTCATCTGACGCACCGACTCGGCCCGGGGACGTCCCCGGTCCGGCGAGTCAGCCGTCCGGGAGTTCGCCGGTGGCCAGGAGGTGCTCGAAGCCGGCCTCGTCGATGATCGGCACGCCGAGCGACTCCGCCTTGGTGAGCTTGCCGGCCCCGGGGGAATCGCCGACCACGAGGGCCGTCGTCTTCTTGCTCACGCTGCCCGGGCTCTTGCCACCGCGGAGCGTGATCGCCTCGGCGGCTTCCTCGCGCCCGTAGCCGGCCAGGGTTCCCGTCACCACCACCGTCCGGCCCTCCAGCGTCTGCGGTACGGCAGCCCGCGCGGCAGCTGCCGCTTCGGCCGCCGCCGGGTCCCCGAAGTTCACGCCCGCCGACCGGAGGCGTTCGATGAAGGCCCGGTTGGCGTCCTGGGCCAGCCACGTCGCCACGGTGTCGGCGATGACGTCACCGACCCCGTCGACGGCAGCAAGCTCGTCCACCGACTTGGACATGATCTCGTCGAGGGTGTGGAACTCGGCAGCGAGCGCCGCCGATGCGGCCGGGCCGAGGTGCCGCACTCCGAAAGCCGTGAGCAGCCGCGGTAGGGGTTGCTGCTTCGACCGCTCGATCTCCTCCACCAGGTTCCGGGCGCTCGTCGGGCCGACCCGCTCGAGCTCGACGAGGTCCTCGACCGTCAGGCCGTACAGGTCGGCCGGGTCCTTCACGAGGCCGGCCGCCGTGAGCTTCTCCACCATCTGCTCACCGAGCCCCTCGATGTCCATCGCCCCACGGGATGCCCAGTAGGCGATCTTCTGGTCGCGCTGCGCCGGGCAGTCCGGTGCGACGCACCGGGTGTCGGCCTCTCCCTCGGGGCGCACCAGCGGATTGCCGCAGCGCGGGCACTGGGTGGGGAACTCCCATGGTTCGGAGTTCTCGGGCCGCAGCGACAGCACCGGGCCGACCACCTCGGGGATCACGTCGCCCGCCTTGCGCACCACCACCGTGTCGCCGGGTCGCACGTCCTTCAGTGCCACCTGGTCCTGGTTGTGGAGGGTGGCCATCGCCACCGTGGAGCCCCCGACGAACACCGGGTCGAGCACGGCGAACGGCGTCGCTCGACCGGTGCGTCCCACCGACACCTGGACGTCGAGCAGCGTGGTGGTCCGCTCCTCGGGAGGGAACTTGTAGGCGATCGCCCAGCGAGGCGCCCGCGACGTCACTCCCAGGCGGTCCCGCTGGGCGAGGTCGTCGAGCTTGGTCACGACGCCGTCGATCTCGTAGTCGAGGTCGTGGCGGTGTTGCTCCCAGTACCGGCAGTGATCGGCCACCTCGTCGATCGTGCCGAACGTCCGCACCTGGTCGTTGACGGGAAACCCCAACGAGGCGGCGTAGTCGAGCATGGCGACGTGGCTCCTGAACCGGGGGCCGCCGATCACCTCCCCCAGCTGATAGCTCCAGAACGACAGGTGGCGGCTGGCCGTGACCGCCGGGTCCTTCTGCCGCAGGCTGCCCGCGGCGGAGTTCCGGGGGTTGACGAAGGCCTTCTCGCCGGCCGCCCGCGCCCGTTCGTTGAGCTGCTCGAAGCTCGACCTGGTCATGTACACCTCGCCGCGAACCTCCACCACTGCGGGCGCGTGGTCGGGCAGCCGGTGCGGGATCTCGTCGATGGTCGCCACGTTGGCGGTGACGTCCTCGCCCACGCGGCCGTCGCCGCGCGTGGCCGCCTGGACGAACACGCCGTCCTCGTAGCGCAGGCTGATCGCCAGGCCGTCGAACTTGGGTTCGCACACGAACATCGGCGTCGCGCCGTCGAGACCCTTCACCACCCGGTCGGCCCATGCCCGCAACTCGCCGACGTCCATGGCGTTGTCGAGGCTCATCATGGGCACCCGATGGGTGACCGGATCGAAGGTGGCGCTCACGGCCCCACCCACCTGGCCGGTGGGCGAATCGGGGACGGCCAGCTCGGGATGATCCGCCTCGAGCGTCCGCAGTTCACGGACGAGGGCGTCGTACTCGGCGTCGCTGATCTCGGGATCGTCGAGCGTGTGATACCGGTGGTTGTGATGGGCGAGCAGGGCCCGCAGCGAGTCGATGCGGTCCGCGACGTCGCCCGTCGACGGTGTGGCGGTCATGGTGCGCCGAGAGTATCCGGCTCCCGCCGGCTCAGGCGCCGAGCGCGAACCGGGTCGCCATGGACTGGTCCTTCACCCGCTTGCCGACGTCTCCCGTGAGACGGGCGAGACGTCGAGCCACCGACACCGAGTGTCGTGAGAGACCGCAGTGGGGTGTGACGAGGCTGCGGCGGCGGAGCTGGACGGCGTCGCAGCCGTTCTGGACCAGCCCGCACCACAGGTCGCTCAACTGGCGCCACGAACGATCGGCACTCGACGGCACCGGTCCGTCGGTGGGCACCGCTCCCCAGGCGACGACGCCTCCCCCGTCGATGAATCGGGTCAGGTAGCCCGACCAGTCGAGCAGGTCCGGTGTCGCCGGCACCGAGAGCACTCCGGGTCCGGCTGCGAGCACCGTGGCGATGTCACACGGGGCGCAGCAGTGGATGCCACCGACGGTGGTGGTGGGGAGCGTGGCGAGGGCGCCGGACATCAGGTCGATCGCCTCGTCGGGCGGGATCGGGAAGTCGGCGGCCATCACCTGCGCCAGCCAGGGCTCGTCGAGCACGGCCAGTTGCGGCGACGACGGCAGGGTCGCGGAGACGGCGGCGGTCAGATCGGTGATCCGGGACTGGACGGCGTTGGCGGCCAGCCGGAATGCGGTGACCCGGTCGAGGCCGGCACGGTGCAGTTCGACGCCGAGTGTGACCGGGCCGACGACCTGCCACTTGACCGGGGCGCCGTCGAGGTTGACGGTGCGAGCCAGGTCGAGGAACGCCGACATGCCCACGAACGCATCGTCGAACAGATCGGTCGACACCGGGTGGTCGGGATCGACGAGCCGTGCGTCGATGCGGACGCCACCGTCGGGGTCGAACCCCACGCCGGGAACCCCGGACAGTGCCTGCGCCACCATCGACTCCGCCGTCGAGCGCTTCGGCAGGGAGGGGATCGTGGCGATGTCGAACTCGGCGATCGAGAAGGCAGCGGCCGCCACGGCATCGTTGTGGGGAAGGCTCCCCACCGACACGGCGGCACCGTCGACGAAGGGTGAAGGTCGCGACGGGATGGCGGCCCGATGCACGTCTGCTCCGGGTCGTGACATCTGTTCACCTCCCATGTGGTTCCCCCGTACCTCTCGTCGGCCATGCTGCCACCTCGACGGTTGTCGAGGCAGTGTCCAACTGCATCGTTCCACGGCGTCATCCGTCACACCGAATCCTTTCCGTGGATTGCCCGGACGATTCCGGCAACCTGTGGGGATGTCGTCTCCATCCACCCGGCCGGACGACGGTGCGGGCTCGCGACGTGCCGATTCGACGATCTCCACCCGTACGACCACGCTCGCCGCGGCGTTGCCGTGGGTGGCTCGACTCGGGTGGATCCTCGTGGCCGTACTGGGCGGCGCGGCGGTGGAGTCCGCCGTCGCCGACCGTGGCGGCGCCGTCGGTTGGACCGCTGCAGCCCTGGGATGGGGTGCATGGGCGGCGGTCGCTCTCGCCCTGGCCGTGCCCTCGGTGCCGACGTTGACGCTGGTGCGCGTGGGATCTCCAGTTGCGCTGGTCGTTGCCCTCGGGTCATTGCTGTGGGGGGCCTCGGCCGCCGACGTCGCTTCCCTGGCGATCCCGGCTGCAGTCACCGTCGCCGCCGTGACGGCCGCCGAGTTCGGCCGCGCCTGGGTCCAGGCGTCGGCCTATGGCGACGAGTCGCGTTTCCCGTTGCGTCCGCCGGCGGCAGCGGGTGCTGCGGCGGCCGTGACGTGGCTGGTCTGGGCTCCCTGCCTCGTCGCCGGTCCGGTGCTGCTCGCCGACGGCACCTGGGTGGGCGGTGCGGTCTGCACCGTCGTCGCCGTTGCCGGAGTGCTGCTGCTCGGGCCGCGATGGCACCGACTGTCACAGCGGTGGTTCGTGATGGTGCCCGCCGGGATCGCCCTGCGTGATCCGATGGTGCTCGCCGACACCATTGCGCTGCGCACGAACCAGGTGGCGGCGATCCGGCTGGCGCCGGTCGACACGCAGGCGGCCGACCTGACGGGCCCGGCGAGCGGCTACGCCGTCGAGGTCACCACGACCGAGGCGGTGACGGCGGTGTACGCCTTCACGCCTCGAGATCCGGACGGGCGGGCCATCCACCTCACCGCATTCCTCGTGGCTCCCAGCCGTCCGGGTGCCGCGCTGCGGACGGCCGCCGAACGCGGTCTCCCGGTTCGCTGACGCATTCCGGTTGCGGCCCGACGGGTTCCGGCCCCTTCGGTGAGCGAGCGGCCAGACAGCGTGGCTGCCGGCTCATCGCAGTGTCTGCCCCGACCCTGCAGTGAGCGAACGGCCCGACAGCGTGGCTGCCGGCTCATCGCAGTGTCCGCCCCACCTGCCGTCCGGTTCGCGTGCGTGGACGGCTCAGCGACAGATGCCGCCACCGAGCACGCGTGTGCCGTCGTAGAAGACCACGCTCTGTCCGGGTGCGACGCGGCGCTGCGGCGTCTGCCATGCGACCACCAGGTCGGCCGACGGAGCATCCGACGTGCCATCCGACGTGCCATCGCACGGACGGCCCGTGGCGATCGTCGCCGGGCGTGGCTCGCCGTGGGCGCTGCACTGCACGAGCACCTCGCCCTCGACCGGCTCGTCGACCCAGGTGACGTTCCCGACGGACAGGCCCGGGCGCAGCAGGTCGTCGTCGCTGCCCACCGTGACCACACCGGCCGCCGTGTCGACGTCGACCACGTAACGCTTCGGGCCCCCACCCGGGAGGCCGAGGCCCTTGCGCTGACCGACCGTGACCAGTTCGACCGACTCGACGGCGCCCAGCTGCTCACCGGCGGTGTCGACCACCGAGGCGGGACGGAACGGGATCCGCTCGCCGAGGAACGCCGTGCGGCCACCCGTGGAGGTGATGAAGCACACGTCCTGGCTGTCGGGCTTGTCGGCCGTCCGGAGGTCGATCCCGGCGGCGAGCTCGCGCACCTTCGACTTGTGGAGGCCACCGACCGGGAACATGGTGCGGGCCAGCCGGGCCTGGTCGAGCATGTGCACCACGTAACTCTGGTCCTTCGCCGGATCGGTGCCCCGCTCCAGCGTGAGCCGGCCGTCGGGCGTGGTGCCGATGTTGGCGTGGTGACCCGTGGCCACGGCGTCGAAGCCGAGCAGGTCGGCGCGTTCGGCGAGTCGGGCGAACTTCACCGACCGGTTGCACTCGATGCACGGATTCGGGGTGATGCCGCGGCTGTGTGCGTCGACGTAGGGCTCGACCACGTGGGCGTCGAAGTCGTCGCCGAAGTTGAACACGAGATGATCGATGCCCAGCTGCTGGGCCACCCGGCGGGCGTCGTCGACGTCGGAGACCGAGCAGCACCCGGTGTCGCTGTCGCCGCCCCAGAGCTTCATCGTCACACCGACGACGTCGTGGCCCGCCCGCTGCAGCAGCAGGGCGGCCACCGACGAGTCGACGCCGCCGCTCATCGCACACATGACCTTCATCTCGGCCTCACCCTCCCACGCCGGCGCGGAGACGACGGATCGCCGGGCCGAGCACGTCGACCGCCCGGTCGACGTCGTCGGCGGTCGTGGTGTGTCCGAGCGAGAGCCGGAGCGAGCCGAGGGCCAGGGAGCGATCGACGCCCATCGCGGCCAGCACGTGCGAGGGCTCCATCGCTCCGCTCGCACAGGCCGAGGCGGCCGACGCACAGACGCCGGCCTCGTCGAGCAGGAACAGCAGCGCCTCGGACTCGATGCCCTCGACGCACACGTGGCCCGAACCGGCCACCTTGTGCTCGACGGGTACCGTCTCGTGGACTCCGTCGACGTGCGACTGCAGCCCCTTCACCAGCCGGTCGCGCAGCTCGGCCAGGCGCACGTTCTCGGTGGGACGCTCGAGGTCGGTGAGTTCGAGAGCGATCGAGGCGGCCACGATGCCGCCGGTGTTGTGGGTACCGCTGCGCCGCTCACGTTCCTGGCCGCCGCCGATGATCAACGGATCGACGCGCGGGCCGCCGCGCTCGACGAGCACCCCCACACCCTTCGGGCCACCGAACTTGTGGGCGCTCAGCGACAGCAGGTCGACGTGCGGGGTGATCTCGCGGAGGTCGAGCCAGCTCGCCGCCTGGACGGCGTCGGTGTGCACGAGCGCCGCAGGCGCATGTCGCCGCACGATGCGGGCGACCTCGGCCAGGTCGGTGACGGTGCCGACCTCGTTGTTCACGGCCATCACGCTGACGATCGCCACGCCGGGCCGGTCGTCGCCGGTGAGATCGTCGAGCGTGGAGGCGAGGGCGTCGAGATCGACGCGACCGAACCGGTCGACCGCAACGGTGCGGCCGCCGGTGCGCTCCACGGCGTGGAGCACGGCGTGGTGCTCGACGGCCGGGCACACGGCCACACCGCCGAGACGGCTGACCGCACCGAGGATCGCCGTGTTGTCGCTCTCGGTACCGCAGCCGGTGAAGACGACCTCGTTGGGGTGGCACCCGACCACGGCGGCGACTCGGTCGCGGGCTTCGTCGACCGCCTGACGGGCGCGTCTCGCGAAGCGGTGGGAACCCGACGGGTTGGCGTAGAGCCCGTCGAGGAACGGCAGCATCGCCTCGATCGCCTCGGCACGCATGGGTGTGGAGGCGGCATGGTCGAGGTAGGTGAGGGCGGGCTCCGTCACCCGCTCCAGGGTACCGATGTCACGTCCGGTGTGGTCAGAAGCGACAGGAGGTCAGACCCCGCTGTCGCTTCTATCGTGGCGGCGATGCATGGCTACGACGATCGTTCGTACGGCGAGGGATTCGCCGACGTGTACGACGACTGGTACGCCGACGTCACCGACGTGGACGCCACGGTCGCGCGGGTCGCCGCGCTCGCCGGCCCCGGCGGGTCGGTGCTCGAGCTCGGCGTGGGCACCGGCCGCCTGGCCGTGCCGCTGGTGCGGGCAGGTCTGCGGGTGACCGGCGTCGACAGCAGCCCGGCGATGCTGGACCGTCTGGCCGAACACGACCCGGACGGGCTGGTCGACGCCGTGTGCGGCGACATGGTGTCCGACCTGCCGGCGACCGACGACGGGTTCGACGTTGCCCTCGTCGCCGTCAACACGCTGTTCAACATCGTCGACCCCGCCCGGCAGCAACGATGTTTCCACGCCGTCGCCGATCGACTGCGCCCCGGGGGTCGATTCGTGGTGGAGGCGTTCGTCCCCGACGCCGGAGGGGCCGCCGAGCCGGGGTCGGCGGGCGACCCGGCGGTGCGCTCGGACGTGAGCGTGCGTTCGATGACAGCCGACCGCGTGGTGCTGTCCGTCTCGCAGCACCGGCCCGGCGACCAGTGCGCCGAGGGCCAGTTCGTGGAGATCACCGAGTCGGGTGGAGTCCGGCTGCGACCGTGGTCGATCCGCTGGGCCACACCGGCGCAGCTCGACGAGATGGCGTCGACGGCGGGGTTCGTCGTGGAGGCGCGGTCGGCCGACATGGCCGGTGCTCCGTTCGACGACGACAGCTCCGGCCACGTCACCGTCTATCGCCGGGAGGCAGCTCCGTGACCACCCCCGACCCTGCCTCGCATCACGCCCCGCACGCCGAGTCGCCCACGGACTCGCAGGCGCAGTCGGGCCCGGAGCCGGGCACGACCCCACACGACGGCCACCGGGTGCGGTTCGGGTTGGGTGTGCCGAACGGCGGCGACTTCGCGGATCCCGACCGGCTGATGGAGCTGGCCCGGGCGGCCGAACGGGCCGGCTGGGACGGGTTCTTCCTCTGGGACCACGTGATCCGGCGGGCGCCGTGGCAACCGATGGTCGATCCGTGGGTGACCCTGGCGGCGATCGCCGTGTCCACCGACTCGATGGTGCTCGGGCCGATGGTGACCCCGCTCGCCCGTCGCCGGGTCTCGGTGGTGGCCCGGCAGACCGCCACCCTCGACCTGTTGTCGGGCGGTCGGCTCCGCCTGGGTGTCGGGCTCGGCGCTCCCGACGACGAGTTCACGAGGTTCGGCGAGTCGGCCGATCCGAAACGGCGGGCGGCGATCCTCGACGAGTCGCTGGCAGCGCTCGACGAGTTGTGGTCGGGAGAACTCGTGCACGTCCACGGCGAACATGTGGTGGCCGACGGGGTCCGGTTCCTCCCCCGTCCCGTGCGCGGCAGGGTTCCGGTGTGGGTGGCGGGCGTGTGGCCCGGCGGTCCGCCGTTCCGGCGCGCCGCCCGCCACGACGGTGTCTGGCCGATCGCCGCACACGGCGGCGAGTTGTCGGTCGACGAGTTCGCGGCGTGCGTCGAGGCTGTGCGGCATCATCGACCACCCGAACGGGCCGACGATCATCTCGATGCCTGCTGCATGGGGTCGACGCCGTCGGCCGACCGCATCGCCGGGCTCGTCGACGCCGGCATGACGTGGTGGATCGAGTCGCTCGACGACCCGGCGATCCCCTTCGCCGACCACCTCGCCCACGTCACCGCCGGCCCCCCGAGGACCCGAAAAATGCCCGGTTCGTAGCGCTGAGCGCTACGAACGAGGCATTTTTCGGGGTTTTCGGGGCCTGTGTCAGAAGGAGTGGTAGCCGCCGTCGATCGTGATGACGTCGCCGGTGTGATATCCCGACGCCCGGCTGGCGAGGTACACCGCCAGACCACCGAAGTCCTCGGGCACGCCCCAGCGGCGAATCGGGACCCGAGGCAGCACCCGCTCGACGAAGCGGTCCCAACTCAGGGCGCCCGCCGTCATGTCGCTCTCGATCCAACCGGGCAGCACCGAGTTGCAGCGGATGCCGTGACGCGCGTGCTGCACGGCGATGGCCTTCATCATCGAGTTGAGACCGGCCTTCGATGCTCCGTAGTGCTGGCCCGACTGCTGGCCGAAGAATGCCGACCCCGACGTGGTGAACACCACCGACCCGCCGCTCTCGTCGCCGTCGTCGTTGCGCTGCACCATGTGCTTCACGGCCTCACGGGCGGTGAAGAAGGCGCCATCGAGGTTCACCCGCATCACCCGCCGCCATTCGTCGGTGGTCATCTCCACGAAACTCGGGGCCTGCCCACCCACTCCGGCGTTCACGAAGCACGAATCGATGCGGCCCAACTCGCCCACGGTGTCGGCCATCGCCTGCACAACGGCCGCCTCGTCTCCCACGTCGCACACGATCGAGAGCAGCTCCACGTCGTGCCGGCCGAGCCGTTCGATCGCCCGATCGTTCTTCTCCGGATTGGTGCCCCAGATCGCCACGTCGGCGCCGTGCGCTGCGAGCGCATCGGCCATCCCGAGGCCGATCCCGCTGTTGCCACCGGTGACGAGCGCCACGTGTCCGGTGAGGTCGAACGGGGAATCGGAGGGAATCGGCATGCGACCGACTGTAGGAGCCCGAGGCGCCCCCGGGCCGACCGTGGGATCGCTGCGTCCCGAGCGGTCGGCAGCCGTGACGCCGGCACCACTCCGGCAGCGCCGAAGCGGCACGTGGGGGCACCGCCCGGCCGGGGCGGATAGCGTCGAGGGTCCATGCATCTGGAGCGCATCCGACAGCCCGAGGATCTCCGCGACCTCTCCTACGAGGAGCTGAACGATCTCGCCGGGGAGGTCCGTGACTTCATCGTGTCGGCCGTGTCCGACACCGGCGGTCATCTCGGGTCGAACCTCGGAGCCGTCGAACTCACCCTGGCACTGCACCGGGTGTTCGAGTCGCCCACCGATGCGATCATGTGGGACACCGGCCACCAGGCCTACGTGCACAAGATCGTCACCGGCCGACAGTCCCATTTCGAGCGTCTGCGCCAGGCGGGCGGCCTCTCGGGCTATCCGAGCCGCGAGGAGTCCGCCCACGACTTCGTGGAGAACAGCCACGCCTCCACCATTCTCTCCTACGCCTACGGCATGGCCGTCGCCCGCGATGCGGGCACCGACCCGCACCGGCACATCGTCGCCGTGCTCGGCGACGGCTCGATGACCGGCGGCATGGCCTACGAGGCGATCAACAACATCGGCCACGGCGACAAGCGAGTCATCGTGGTGCTCAACGACAACGGCCGGTCGTATGCCCCCACGGTGTCGATGCTGTCGGCCAGCACGCAGAGCCGCGACGAGCGCGAGAACCATCCGAGCGTCACCGACCGGGTCGCCGGCAAGCTCTCCCATGCCCTCACCGACATCCGTACGAACCCCGTGTACGTCCGCCGTCAACGCCGGCTCGAGGAGTTCCTCCAGCACCTCCCCGTGGTCGGCAACCAGGCCGGTTCGGCCATGGACGCGTTCAAGGCCGGTGTCCGTGAGTTCCTCCAGCCGCCGTCGTTCTTCGAAGCGCTCGGCGTGCGCTACGTCGGCCCGTTCGACGGCCACAACATCGAGGAGATGGAGCACGCGTTCCACAACGCGATCGAGCTGTCGGCCGACGGGCCGATCCTCGTGCACGTGCTCACCCAGAAGGGGCGCGGCTACTCCCCGGCGGAGGACGACGACGAGAAGCACCTCCACGACGCCCCGGTGTTCGACCCGATCACCGGCCCGCCGAAGGCGGTATCCACGGGCTACACCCAGGCATTCGCCGAAGCCATCGTGAAAGAGGCCGAGGCCGACGAACGCATCGTGGCGATCACCGCAGCGATGCCCGGACCCACCGGCCTCCTGCCGTTCCAGGAGCGCTTCCCCGACCGCATCTTCGACGTCGGCATCGCCGAGCAGCACGCCGTCACCGGAGCCGCCGGCATGGCGATGGGCGGGCTGCGACCCGTGGTGGCGATCTATTCGACGTTCCTCAACCGGGCGTGGGACCAGGTCGTCTACGACGTCGCCCTGCACCGGCTGCCGGTGATCTTCTGCATCGACCGTGCCGGCGTCACCGGTCCCGACGGTGCCAGCCACCACGGCGTGTACGACATGGCCCTGCTGACGAAGGTGCCCGGCATGCGGGTGCTCGCGCCGTCGAGCGCCCAGGAACTCACCCAGATGCTCCACGACGCCACCGAGCTCGTCGAGTCGGGCCCCATCGCGATCCGCTACCCGCGCGGTGCCGCACGGCAGGTGGGCGAACACGACGTGGGCAGCGGCCTCCTCGCCCGCCGCGCGCGCACCGGCACCGACGGCTGCATCATCGCCGTCGGCAAGATGCTCGAACAGGCCGAGAAGGCCGCCGCGCAGCTCGCCGACGGCGGCATCGAGGTCACCGTCTGGGACGCCCGCAGCTGTGCACCGCTCGATCCGGCCATGATCGCCGACGCCGCTTCCCACGATCGAGTGGTCACGGTCGAGGACGGGATCCGCGACGGGGGGATCGGCATGTCGATCGCCGGCGAGGTGTGCGCCGTCGATCCGTCCACGCACGTCGACGTCCTGGGCCTTCCCACCAAGTTCATTCCGCACGACCCGAAGTCGCAGGCGATCCATGCTCGCTTCGGCCTGGACGCGGCCGGGATCGTCGCCACGCTGCGCGCCGACTGAATTCCTGCTGGATTGCGTCGCCCGCAGATCGACATCACCCCATGACCTTCACCGCACTGCGCACCGAGCGGCTGTTGATCAGGCCGGTGCGGCCCGACGACGTCGAAGCCATCGTGGCGCGACGCAATCACCCCGAGGTCGCCGAGTACCAGAACTGGACTCTGCCGTATCCGGCCGAGCGCGCCGACGCCCTCGTGGCCGAACTGGGTGCCATGGACGGCCCCACCGACGACGAGTGGTGGATGGCGACGGTGGCCGATCTCGGTGACACCGAGGTGCTGGGCGACCTCGCCGTCCGACTGTCGTGGCAGGGGCGCACCGCCGAGATCGGCTACACGATCGCCCGACGGTGGTGGGGCAACGGATACGCGGTGGAGGCGGCCGGCGCCATGGTGGCGCACCTCTTCGACGAACTCGGCGTGACGCGCGTCGAGGGGTCGCTGCACCCCGGCAACCAGCCGTCGGCCATGGTGCTCGAACGGCTCGGGCTGCAGTTCGAGGGCCACACGGCCGGCTCGTTCTGGGTGGGCGAGGAGAACTCCGACGACTGGCTGTACGGCATGACGCACCCGATGTGGGAGGCGTGGCGTCACCGGGTCCGGACACCACCCACCACCGTGGAACTGACGGAGGTCACCGAGACCAACCTGCGGGCGGTGCTGGACCTGTCGATCCACCACTCGCAGCGGCTGATGGTGGCGCCCGTCGCCGTGTCGCTCTCCGAAGCGCTGATCCTGCCGGCCACCGATTCGCATCTGGTGCCCTGGTACCGGGCCGTGGTCGCCGACGGTGACGTCGTCGGATTCGTGATGCTCGCCCGGTCGTCTCCGGGCCGATCCGAGCCCTACCTGTGGAGGCTCACGATCGACCGCATGCACCAGCGCCGTGGAATCGGACGGCGGGTGCTCGATCTCCTCACCGACCGGTGCCGCGAGTGGGGAGACACCGCCGTGACGGTGTCATGGCTTCCCGGCAAGGGGTCGCCCGCCCCGTTGTACCTCGGCTACGGGTTCGAGCCCACCGGCGAGGTCGACGACGGCGAGGTCGTCGGCCGGCTCCGGCTCTCCTGAACCGCTGGGGCGGTCGCCAACGATTGCATCTGCCCCCGCTTCGGCGGCGCAGCGATCGACCGGCTTGAATCGCCGGATGACCGACGAACCCGAACTGCACGGACGGCGCGCCATCGTGACGGGCGGTGCCAGCGGGATCGGGCGCGCCACCGCGGTCCGGCTGGCAGCCGCAGGCGCCGAGGTGGTGGTCACCGACATCGACGAGCCGGGCGGTGCCGCCGTGGCCGAACAGATCGGCGGCACGTTCTCGATGCTCGACGTGTCCGACCCGCAGGCGTGGGAGCGTGTGATCGCCGCCGCCGGCCCCTTCGACATCGCGTTCCTCAATGCCGGCATCTCCACGTACCAGGGCCTCCCGGTCGACGACGAGCGCGGCTTCGGCGACCTCCCCGACGATGCCTACCGGCGGATCATGGGCATCAACGTCGACGGCGTGGTGTTCGGGGCCCGCGCCGTGCTGCCGGGGATGACCGAACGTGGTGGCGGCGACATCGTCGTCACCGCCTCGATGGCCGGGCTGGGCCCCATCCCGATGGACCCCGTCTACGGCCTCACGAAGCACGCCGTCGTGGGATTCGTACGGTCGCTGGCGACGGGATTCGAGCGGCAGCCCGACGGCCCCGACATCTGTGTGAGTGCGATCTGTCCCGGGTTCACCGACACCAACATCATCGGCGACGGCGCCAAGGACATGATCGGTCTGCTCGGGTTGGAGATCATGTCGCCCGACCACGTGGCCGACGTGGTCGCCCGTTCCGTCGCAGAGCGGGTGCAGGGCGCCCAGTGGGTGATCTGGCCGGGTGTCGACCCGCACACCTACGAGTGGAACCCCGCCGTCGACGTGAGCTGAACGGCCGGCGGCGCACCTGACGGCGGTGCCATCGCCCGCGTAGGGTTCGGACCGTGAGCACATCCGGCGACGTTCCGCGACAGCCCCACGACCCGTACGGCGCTTACACGCATCTGCGGTTCGACCGTCCGAGCGACGGTGTACTGCGGATCACGCTCGACGATCCCGAACGGCTGAACGCCACCGGCGCCGACATGCACCTGCAGCTGTCGAGGGTGTTCCGCACCGTCGACGACGACCACAGCGTGCGCGCCGTGGTGGTCACCGGCGCCGGCACGGCGTTCTCCGCCGGCGGCGACCTCGACTGGATCGCCGAGCAGGTGGGGAACCACGCCCAGACGATGCGGGTGATGAAGGAGGCCGGCGACATCGTCCGCACGATGATCGACTGCGACACGCCCATCGTGTCGGCGATCAACGGTGTCGCCGTGGGCGCCGGCCTCGCCGTGGCGCTGATGGCCGACATCAGCGTCATCGACGAGACGGCCCGGCTCACCGACGGCCACATCCGGCTCGGCGTGGGGGCGGGTGATCATGCCGTGGCGATCTGGCCGCTGCTGTGCGGCATGGCCAAGGCGAAGTACTACCTGTTGACCGCCGACTTCCTCGACGGACGTGAGGCCGAGCGGATCGGGCTGGTCACCAAGGCGGTGCCCGCCGACGAGGTGATGTCCACGGCGCTCGGCATCGCCGAGAAGCTCGCCGCCGGACCGGTCGGCGCCACCCGGCTCACCAAGCGGGCGCTCAACCACTGGCTCCGCCAGGCGCTGCCCAACTTCGAGGCATCGCTCGCCTACGAGATGCTCGACTTCCTCGGCCCCGACGCCCGGGAGGGCCTCACCGCGCTGCAGGAGAAGCGCCGTCCCGACTTCCGCAACCCTGCCGACGGAGGTGTGTCATGACGGACTTCGATCCGCACGTCGACCTGTCGCACGAGCTCGCCCTGGCGCTCGACGTGGCGGATGCGGTGGACGCCTACACGCTGCCGAACTTCCACGAGGCGGACTTCTCGGTGGACTGGAAGCGCAACCAGACCGAGGTGACCGAGATCGACCGGACGGCGGAGACGATGATCGTCGACCGGCTGGGACACGAGCGCCCGGGGCACGGCGTGTTCGGTGAGGAGCACGGCCATGCCGGAGCGGGCGACTCGCCGTGGCGGTGGGTGATCGACCCGATCGACGGTACGTCGGGGTTCGTGCGCGGTGTCCCGATCTGGGCGACGCTGATCGCGCTCACCCACGTCGACCACGGTGCGGTGCTGGGTGTCGTGTCGGCGCCGGCGCTCGGGCGCCGCTGGTGGGGTGGCCTCGGCCTCGGTGCCGAGATGTCGGTGTTCGGAGACATCCGGCCGATCGTGGTGTCGACGGTCGGCGAGCTCGGCGACGCCCAGGTGAGCATCACCCACAGCGCCGGCTGGGACGAGCTGGGTCTCACCGGTGCCCTGTTCGGGTTGGAGCGCGCCGCTCGCCGCTCGCGCGGCATCGGCGACTTCTGGCAGCACATGCTGGTCGCCGAGGGAGCGATGGACGTGGCGGTCGACGCCGTGGGTGTGGCGCCCTACGACATCGCCGCGGTGAAGCCGATCGTCGAAGCGGCCGGTGGCCGGCTCACCGATCGCCACGGCGTGGCCACCTACTCGAACGACACGGCGATCAGCTCCAACCGGCTCCTCCACGACGAGGTCCTGGTCGCCCTCGCCGTCGGCTGAGTTCGGCGGGAGGAGGGAGCGCGACGGGTACCGTGGTCGGCCATGTCCTCGGAGGCCTCGCCGTTCCAGCCGAACGACCCGCCGTCCCCACCCGACGTGTCGCCGGAGACGCTGGCGATCACCGTCGGCCGGGATGCCAGCGGATCATCGCTGGCGCCGGCGCTCTGGGCGTCGAGCACGTGGCAGTCCGAGGGGCTGGACGACGCCCACCGCCGCGCCACCTCGGTCCGCCACGGCGACTTCTACAGCCGGTACTCCAACCCGACGGTGCAGTCGTTCGAAGAGGCCATGGCCGAGCTCGAAGGAGCCGAAGCGTCGCTCGCGTTCGCCTCGGGCATGGGCGCCATCGCCTCGACGGTGCTGGCCCTGTGCTCGTCGGGCAGCCACATCGTCGCCCAGCGCCAGCTCTACGCCGGCACGCTGGCATTCCTGCAAAGGCCGTGCCAGCGGCTGGGCATCGATGTCACGTTGGTCGACGTCGCCACGCCCGGCGCCTTCACCGAGGCCGTCGTCCCCGGCCGCACCATGCTGGTCCTGGCGGAGACACCGTCGAATCCGCGGCTGGAGCTGGCTGATCTCGACGAGCTGGGGTCGATCTCCGGGCCGTTCACGGTCGTCGACGGAACCTTCGCGACACCCCTCGGTCAACGTCCGCTGGACCACGGCGTCGACATCTCCCTGCATTCGGCCACCAAGGGCATCGCCGGGCACAACGACGCCACGCTCGGGGTCATCTCGGGCGACGCCGATCTGCTCGACGAGACCTGGGCGTACTCGGTGCTCCACGGCGCCACTCCGTCGCCGTTCGACGCCCTCAACGCGCTCCGTGGGTTGCGCACCATGGGCGTCCGCACCCGGCACCAGAACGCCACCGCCCGGTCACTGTCCGTCGCGCTGGCCGACCATCACGCCGTCACCGCAGTGCACTATCCGGGGCTCAGCGAGCATCCGCAGCACGACCTCGCGTCCCGGCAGCTACGCCAGTACGGCACGGTGCTCTCGTTCGAACTCGCCGACCGCGACGCTGCCGCCCGGTTCCTCTCCCGGTTGCGGGTGGCGCGCGTCGCCACGTCGCTCGGCGGGCCGGAGACGCTGGTGTGCCATCCCGCGACATCCACCCACGCCAGCCTCACCGAGGTGGAGAAGACCGAACTCGGCGTCACCGAGGGCCTCGTGCGGATGTCGGTGGGGCTCGAGGACTCGGCCGATCTGCTCCACGACATCGAGCACGCACTCGCCTGATTCCCTGCGGCCACCGCCGGCGGACGGGCACGCCGGCGGACGGCTGCGTGTCAGCGTTGGGGCTCGGGCGCCCCGTCGCGATGGGCGTGGTCCTCGCACTCGTGGCACTCGACCTGGATCGTCGCGTGACCGACGCCGTGTTCGACCTGCAGTGAGCGGGTGAGCTGTCCGACGAGCCGCTGGGCGTCGTGCACGGGGCCCGTCCCTTCGACCACCACGTGTGCCGTCACGCTGGTCTCGCCACCGCCCAGCGGCCGGAGGTGCACATGGTGGACTCCCTCGACTCGCGGCTCGGCCGACAACGTGGCGACCACGTCGGAGCGACTCAGCCCTTCGGGCTCCCGGTCGAGCAGCACGCGCACCACCGATCGCAGCAGCTGCAGCGTGACCCAGAGCACCGCAGCGGACAGCACGAGCGAGGCGACCGGATCGATCCAGGCGGGTCCACCGGCGGCGAGCAACGCCCCGGAGATCACCACCACGACCGACCCTGCAAGGTCGGTGAGCAGATGCAGTCGTGCCGCGCGCAGCGACATCGCCGAGCTGTCGTGGCCCACGAGGAGCACCCCGGCTCCGTTCACGGCGATGGCGACGGCACCGATCGCCATCACGGCGCCACCCGACACGGGCTCGGGTTCGAACAGCCGCCCGACGGATTCGGCCACGATCCAGGCGACCGACCCGAGCAGCAGGAGCCCCGACACGAATCCGCCGAGTGCGTCGGCCTTGCCGAAGCCGAACGACCAGAGGTCGGTGGCGGGTCGACGGGCGATGCGCAGCGCGAGCCAGGCCGTGATCAGCCCCAGTGCGTCGACGGCCTGATGGGCGGCATCGGCCAGCACCACCACCGAGCCGATGGCCAGACCGACCACCAACTGGACCACTCCGAACGCAGTGTTGAGCAGTGCTGCGATCCCGAGCCGCCCACCGCGATGATCACCGCGATGACGACCGTGATGATCACCGCGATGACGACCGTGATGATCACGACGATGACCGGTGCGCCGGGGGTCGTGCTCGTTCGGCGGGATCGCCATGCCTCCACCCTATTCTCAGTTGCCGAGAATGCCAAGGGGCGCCGGCTGGCAGAATGGATCCATGAGCGAACCCCGACTGCTGGTGACGCGCAACGACGACGTCCACCGTTACGAACTCCGAGCCGACGACGAACTGGTCGGCTACGCCGATGCCGCCACCCACCGCTCCACGCCGGATTCTGCGTCCGCTCGGGTGGTGACGATCCCCCACGTGACGACGGTGCCGCACCATCGTGGCAAGGGCTACGCCGCACTGCTGATGTCGGGCATCATGGACGACCTGCGATCTCGAGGACAGCGGATCGACCCGGTGTGCTCGTACGCCCGGGCCTACGTGACCGGACGTCCCGAGCTGCACGACCTCCTGGCCGATTGATCATGTGCCGCAACGGTCCTGCCCGGACCGGAGCGAGGACACGATCGGGCTACGAGTAGAAGGGGTTCTCGCCGGTGGAGTGGTCGGTGAGATCCTTCACCCGCTCGACACCCTCGATCGCCTCGGCGAGCATCGTCTGCACGCCGTCGAGCATCGTCATCTTGCTCATCGAGCAGCCGTGGCAGCCGCCGCCCATGGTGAGGAACGCGGTGCCCTCGCCGTCGTGGCCGACGTAGGTGACGAAACCGCCGTGGGCGGCGAGCGCCGGATTGACCTCGGTGGCCACGAGCGCCTCGATCTCGGCCGACAGTGCGTCGTCGGACGTGAGCCCCTCCACGGCCGGCGCGGCCGGGCGATTCGGGTTGCGGATCACGAGGCCCTGCGCCGGAGTGAAGTCGAGTGTGGCTCCTGCGAGCAGCTCCATGTCATCGCCGGGGATGATCACCTTGAGTCCGTCGTGGGTGCGGACCTCGTCGGTGAACGCCGCCGTGAGGAACTCCTCGAACGACAGGTCGTAGCGGAAATCCTCGCCGGGATCCGACGCGATGGCGAGCCGGAGACCCAGCTTGTCGCCGTCGTCTTCGCCGTCACGCAGCTCGCGCAGATGCTCGAGGGCCTCGGGTGTGACCGTGATGATCGGTTCGCTGGCGTTGGCGTCAGCGGATCCGGCGGCCATGGCTTCGAGCGGGCTCATGGGGAAAAGGGTACCGCCGGGAGCGCCGATCGATAACACGGCGAGCGCTTCGTCCGCTGCAGACCGGGACGCGTGTCGCTCCGTAGTATCCGGCTGTGACCGAGGCCAGCCGCACGCCGACCCCGTCGGCCCTCGCAGACGGCGCAGCCACCGTCCGGCGTCCGGTCCCGCTCGGCATCCTGGCCATGGTGGTGGCCGTGCTCAGCTTCTCGCTGAGTTCGCCGCTGATCAAGTGGTCGGAGTCGACCGGTTCGGTGATCGCCTTCTGGCGCATGGCGGGTGCCGTGGTGGCGTGGTGGGCGGTCGTGACGTTCTCACGGCTGCGCACGGGCCGTCCGCTCCCGTCGGCAACCACCTGGCGGGCGGTGTTGCCACCGGCGCTGTTCTTCGGTGCCAACATCGCCGTGTTCTTCACGGCGATCACGCGCACCAGCATCGCCCACGCCGAGTTCATCGCCGCGATGAATCCGCTGGTGCTGCTGCCGGCCGGTGCGCTGCTGTTCGGCGAGTCGCCCAACTGGCGGGCGCTGCGCTGGGGCGGGTTGTCGATCGTGGGCGTGTCCATGGTGCTCTTCCTCGGACCGGAACAGGGGGCCTCGTCGCTGAGCGGCGACCTGCTGATGATCCTCGTGGTGGCGCTCTGGACGAGCTACCTGCTGTCGTCGAAGCGGGCACGAGCGACGGGTGTCGACACGATCGACTTCATGGCATGCCTGATGCCCCTCGGCCTGTTGACCGCGGGGCCGATCGCCGTCGTCATCGCCGGATCCGACGTGTTCGGCCTGAGCGCTCGCGGATGGCTCGTGGTGGCGCTGCTCACGTTCATGACCGGGATGGTCTCGCACGGCTGCATCGTGTTCGCCCAGCGGCTCGTCCCGGTGGCCACGATCGGCATCATGCAGTCGGGTCAGCCGGCGTTGGCGGTGTTCTGGGGTTTCGTGATCCTCGGCGAGACCGTGCTGGCGCCCCAGATCGTCGGGATGGCGCTGGTGGTCACGGGCCTCGCGCTGTTCACCTGGTCGAGCCAGCGTCGGCTGCCCGTGCCGCCAGTCGTCGCCGCCACTCCACCGACAGCCGATCCGACCGCACACTGACGGTCGCCGAGCTGTCGATCGGCAGTGACCCCGGGATCTGTTCGAGCATCGCCCGGTCCTCGGCGCCGATCGCCCGGTCGAACGCCAGCACGTCGTCGGCCGGAAGATCGTGGTCGTGGTTGCGCCAGCTGACGAAGGTGAACAGCGAGGT
Organism: Ilumatobacteraceae bacterium; assembly: GCA_041686315.1. GTDB lineage: Bacteria > Actinomycetota > Acidimicrobiia > Acidimicrobiales > Ilumatobacteraceae > Sva-07. The sequence goes on along the minus strand of JAWLEC010000034.1, from coordinate 1,929 downwards.
GCCGGCGTCGACCGGTGTGGTGCACAGCAGGAGGACCCGGTGGTGGCCGGCTCGTCGTCCGGTCTCGAACGTGGTGTTCGAACGGACCACGAACGGCAGGTGGAAGCCGGTCGACATCCGTTGCCGCACCTCCGCTCCCGTCTCGTCGTGGACGTCGACGGTGTACTGGTAGCCGGTGAAGTCGGCGTCGAGCTGCTCGATGGTGACGGGGGCGACCGCCGGATCGGTGTCGGCGCCGATCGTGCCGGCGTGCACCCAGGGGAAGTGGGCGACGTCGCAGAAGTTGTCGACCATGCGTGTGGCCGATGCCGACCACCGCTCGACACCCGACGTGAGCCGCCGGAAGCTCGGGTCGCCGTCCTGCACGATCCGGGGCGGTCCACCCGCCGGTGTGCCGGGGCTCATCCACACGAGGCCGTACAGCTCGCGGACGGGGAGGGCACGGAGATGGCCGGCGGGCGGGACGGTGGCACCCGGCCCCGACGACGGCACGGCCACACAGGTGCCATCAGCAGCGAACGTCCAGCCGTGATAGGGGCACACGAGGCAGCCGTGCTCCACGCGCCCGGCCGACAGCGGCGCCTCGCGGTGCGGGCAGCGGTCGGCGGCTGCGGCAAGTGTTCCGGCGCCGTCACGCCAGACCACGTAGTGGCGGCCCAGCACCGTGGCCTGCACGGGCTCGGCGGCGACGTCGAGGGCGTCGGCCACCACGTACCACTGGTCGCGCAGGCCGGCGCTCTCCCAGATCGACTCGGTGGTCGTCGTCGCCGCCATCTCGTCCGAGCGTACCGACCGCACACGCCACCGGATCCGGCCCGCCACCACCACCGGAAAATGCCTCGATCGTTGCGCTGAGCGACACGATCGGGGCATTTTTCGGGTTGTCTTGGTCGAATGGTCACGATCCGGGACGCGCACGACGACGACGTGGAGGCGATCACGGCGCTGTACGACCGCTACATCGCCACCCGCACCATCGAGTGGACCGAGCGGCACCACACCGTGGCGGGGCGCCGGACCTGGCTGGCCGACAAGCGACGCGACGGCTGGCCCGTGCTGGTGGCCGAGGTCGATCCGGAGGAGGCCCCGGCGGACGGCGTTCGATCCGATGCCAGCGACATGGGATCCGATGCGGACGACGGCCACGCAGATCGACGTGGAGGCACCCGTCGCGTCGTGGGGGTGGCGACGTACGGCGACTTCCGCGACTCGGCGCAGCGCGAGGGCTACCGGTTCACCGTGGAGCACACGGTGCACGTCGACGAGCACGCCCGTGGGCTCGGCGTCGGCCGCGCCCTGGTGGAGGCGCTCGTCGCACGGGCGCAGGCCACCGGGCTGCACGCCATGATCGGCGCCGTCGACGGCGAGAACCACGAGTCGATCGCCTTCCACGAACGTCTCGGCTTCGCTGAGGTCGGACGGCTCCCCGAGGTGGGCCGCAAGTTCGACCGATGGCTCGACCTCGTACTGATGCAGCGCATGCTCTGACGGGGATCGGACCCCGCGCGAACGGGACGACCCAGCCATGGCAGCAGGCGGCACGGCGGAGTTCACCTTCCGTTCAGCCGAATCGCACCCCACGATGCGAGGATGGAGCCATGCGCATCCTGGTCACGAACGACGACGGCATCGATTCGGTCGGGCTCCACGTCCTCGCCCGTTCGATGTGCACCCTCGAGGGCGACCACGAGATCGTGGTGGTCGCACCCGATCAGGAGTACTCCGGCTCCAGCTCCTCACTCGGCGCCCTCCACCTGATCCATCCCGAAGTGCATCGCACCCACCTCGACGGCGTCCCCGCCGACGAGATCTGGACGGTCACCGGGCCGCCGGCGCTGTGCGTGATGTTCGCCCGGCTACGAGCGTTCGGCGACCCGTTCGACCTCGTGGTGTCCGGCATCAACCCTGGCGCCAACGTGGGCCGGGCCG
>JAWLEC010000033.1:0-23343 GCA_041686315.1 Ilumatobacteraceae bacterium | reverse complement strand
CGGCCGTCCGGGAGCCCGCGAGGTGGGGGGGCCGGGGGCCGGAGCCGTCGACCGGCCCGGCCACCGGCTCGTGAACCGACTCGTCGGCAACCACGAGGCAGCGGCCACCCTGGAGACCACCGGTGGGCTCGTGGTGGAGGCGCTGCGGCCCCTCGTCCTCGCCACCAGCTCCGACGGACACCGTCACACCCTCGCTGCCGGCCGGCGACTCCGGGTCGACCCTGCTCCGGGGTCGATGTGGGCGCACCTCGCCGTCCGCGGAGGCATCACGTGCGAGCCGGTGCTCGGCTCGCGCAGCCACGACACCCTGTCGGGCCTGGGCCCACCACCGATCGTCGTGGGAACGGTGCTGCCTGTCGGTTCCGACCCCGGCACCGAACTCCCCGCCGATCACGCACCGGTTCGCCGACGCTCGCCGATCGTGAGGCTCTGGCCCGGCCCGCGAGCCGATCGAGTCCACGACGCGCTCGGGATTCTGGTGGGTCGATCCTGGACGGTGTCGACGTCGGTCAGCCGCGTCGGGGTCCGGCTCGAACGCGGTCCGTTCCGAGCTGCGTCACTCGAGCGGCTGCCGAGCGAAGGGCTCGTCGAGGGAGCGGTCCAGGTCACGCCGTCGGGTGAACCGGTGATCATGCTGGCGAACCATCCGACGACCGGTGGCTACCCCGTGGTGGCCGTTGTCGATCCCGACGACGTGTCGGTGGTCGCCCAATCGGTGCCCGGCTCACGTCTGCGTTTCCTCCGGGCCTGACGGATCCGGCCGAGACGACGCCGGCCCGGCGAGCGCAGAGGCGTGATGCTGGCTAGGTTGACGATCGATGGAGCGACGCATCTATGGGCTCGAGAACGAGTACGGCGTCACCTGCACGCTGCGGGGCCAGCGTCGGCTGAGCCCTGACGAGGTGGCCCGCTACCTGTTCCGCCGCGTCGTGTCGTGGGGTCGCAGTTCGAACGTCTTCCTCCAGAACGGCGCCCGACTGTATCTCGACGTCGGTTCGCACCCCGAGTACGCCACACCCGAGTGCGACTCGCTCTACGACGTCGTGGTGCACGACAAGGCCGGCGAGCGCATCCTCGAGCAGCTCGTCGAATCCGCCGAGCAGCGCCTCGCCGAGGAATCGATCCGGGGCACCATCTATCTGTTCAAGAACAACACCGACTCGGCGGGCAATTCCTACGGCTGTCACGAGAACTACCTGACGAGCCGTGACGACGACCTGGGCCACTACGCGGAGGTCCTGATCCCGTTCCTGGTGTCGCGGCAGATCTACACGGGCGCCGGCAAGGTCCTGCAGACCGCCCGGGGCGCCACGTACTCCATCGCCCAGCGGGCCGAGCACATCTGGGAAGGGGTCTCCTCGGCCACCACGCGGAGCCGCCCCATCATCAACACCCGTGACGAGCCCCATGCCGACGCCGAGCGCTACCGGCGGTTGCACGTGATCGTCGGCGATTCGAACATGAGCGAGTACACCGCGTTCGTGAAGGTCGGAGCCGCTGCGTGCATGCTGCGCATGCTCGAGGACGACAACGTCGTGCTGCGCGACATGACGCTGGAGAACCCGATCCGGGCCATCCGTGAGATCAGCCACGACATCACCTGTCGACGCACGGTGCGACTCGCCAACGGCCGCGAGGTGTCGGCACTCGACATCCAGCGCGAGTACCTCGACCGGGCGCTGCGCTACGCCGACTCGCAGGGCTTCCCACCGCTCGAGCAGCGGGCGCTCGAGATGTGGGAGCACTGCATCACCACGATCGAGAAGGACCCGCTGCTGCTCGACCGGGAGGTCGACTGGGTCATCAAGTACAAGCTGCTCGAAGCGTTCCGGCAGCGTCACGACCTGCCGCTCGGCCATGCCCGGGTGCAGTTGCTCGATCTCCAGTACCACGACGTGTCGCGCACGAGGAGCCCGTTCTACAAACTGCAGGATCACGGCCTGATCGAGCGGGTCTGCACCGACGAGGACATCACCACGGCGATCGACGTGCCGCCGCAGACCACTCGGGCCCGGCTGCGCGGCGACTTCGTGCGGCGGGCCAAGGAGCGCAAGCGGGACTACACCGTCGACTGGGTCCACCTCAAGCTCAACGACCAGGCACAACGCACGGTGTTGTGCAAGGACCCGTTCAAGAGCCGCGACGAGCGGGTCGATCGGCTGATCGAATCGCTCTAGCGCGACCTCGTCGTCTCGACGGTCAGATACCGTTGGTCCGGCGTGTCGTACGAGTCCACCATGCCCCGCGAACCCGGCACCCCGACGAACAGTTCGACCACGGGCGCCCCCGCCGACACACCGAGCGGCACGCCGCCCACCGAGGCGGCCTCGCCAAGGTTGCCGCCGGGTGCCCGCGCCTTCGTCGACTGGGTCGTGGTGATCGCCGTCGCACTGCTCGTGGCCTTCGTGGTGCGCGGCTTCGTGCTGGCCCACTTCGTGGTCGACGGCTCGTCGATGTACTCCACCCTCGAAACCGGCGACCGGGTGTTCGTGAACAAGCTGTCGTACCGCCTCCACGACCCGAACCGGGGCGACGTGGTGGTGCTCCACCAGATCAGCGGGGCGTCGGAACGCGACCTCATCAAGCGGGTGATCGGCCTGCCCGGCGAGACGGTGGAGGTCCGTAACTGTGCCGTGCTGATCGACGGCAGGATCCTCAACGAGCCCTATCTCGATCCGGAGGTGGTGACGTCCACCGACTGCGGCGGTGACTACACGCTCGACGGCACCGTGCCCGCCGACCACGTCTTCGTGATGGGCGACAACCGCGGCGGATCACAGGATTCGCGTGTGCTCGGACCCATCAGCGAGGACGATCTGGTGGGCCGGGCGTTCGTGGTGTTCTGGCCGCGGTCGCACTGGCAGTGGCTCTGACGCTCACCGCCGAGCGTCGATGTTGCATCCGGTGTCAGACACCGGATGCAACATCGGATCAGACGGAGCCGATCTCGGACGTGTAGGCATCGACCATCCTGTCCACCCAGTCGCTGTACACGGCATCGAGGCCCATCCGCAGAGACGGTCGCAGCTCGTGCTCGTGCTGCATGTCCCAACCGAACGCCACCAGGTCGAACCGGTGGAAGAGCACCACGAGGCCGCCGTTCCAGTCGCTGCGGTGGAGGTTGATGCCGTCGACTCCGTGCTGGGCCAGGTTCACCGCCCGACGTTCGGGGCCCTCCTTGATGCGCTCGAGCCTCGTCGTCTGCAGGATGCGGACGTCGTCGAGCTCGGCACGCAGGTCGATCGTCCGGTCGAGATCGGGCTCACAGAGCCACACCCGCGGCAGCATCGCCGGGTCGTGACGCCGCACGACCTCGACGATCGGATTCGCCGAGGCGGGGTCCTTGAGATCGAGTGACAGGTGATAGCCGGTGGTCCCGCACGTCTCGAGCAGCTCGTCGAGCGTGGGAATATGATCAGGCAGTTCGGCCCGCGGGACCTGGGCGATCGGCCGTTTGCGGACGCCCTTCTTCACCACACCGTCGTGATCCAGCACCGCAACACCGTCGGCGGTGAGCCAGACATCACTCTCGAGGCCGGTGGCGCCGAGCTTGAGTGCCAACTCGAAGGCCTCCAGCGTGTTGTCGCGGGCGTGGGCCTTGGCGCCCCGGTGGGCGAACATGATCGGCGGGTCGAGAAGCGAAGGGAGACGTTGTTGCACTCCGAGACATGATGGCAGGCCCGTAGACTGCCGCTGTGTTCAATCTGCAGGGGAGCGAAATCATCGTCATCCTGCTGCTCGCCCTGGTCGTGCTCGGCCCCGAGAAGCTTCCCGACGCCGTGCGCAAGTTCACCCAGACGTACGCCGAGCTCAAGAAGATGGGCAGTGGCTTCCAGAGTGAGCTGAAGTCCGCCCTCGACGAGCCGATGCGCGAGATGCGCGAGACGGCCAACGTGGTGCGCGACGCCGCCGACCCCTCCAAGGTCGCCGCCGAGGCCGACGCCGAGAAACGATTGCGCGAGGACGCCGAGAAGCAGCTGCGCGAGGACGCCGACAACGCGCAGGTGCACCACCTCGCCCCCTTCATGGCCAGTGCCGACCTCCCCGGGGCCACGCCTCCCGACACCGATGCCGATGCCGACACTGCGGAGGGTGACACCGCAGTGGCCGACACTGCGGAGGGTGACACCGCAGTGGCCGACACTGCGGCGGGCGACACTGCGGCGGCCGACACTGCGGCGGCCGACACTGCGGCGGCCGACACTGCAGGGATCGCAGCGGGTACCGGTGGATCCGCCGGCACAGATCACGAGCTCGCCGATCACGAGCACGGCGATGACGCCGACGACGCCGGCGACGGCGAGGCCCGCACGGCATGAGTGCCGACGAGCAGGTGCAGGACCCGGCGCCCGACCAGACGATGACGCTCACCGAGCATCTCGGCGAGCTCCGCGTGCGCATCATCCGCTCGGCGCTGGCGATCGCCGTCGGGATGGTGGCCATCGTCGCGTTCTACGACCAGGTGCTCGACTTCCTCATCCAGCCCTACGTCGACCTGTGCGCCGAGAAACCCCCCGAGTTCTGCGACCCCGAACTGGCCACGTTCAGTCCCACCGAGGGTCTCTCCACACGTCTGCGCGTCGGCATGTACGGCGGCATCATCGTCGCGCTCCCCGTGCTGCTCTGGCAGATCTGGCGGTTCGTGGTGCCGGCACTCAACGCCAAGGAGAAGAAGTACGCCATCCCGTTCGTGGCGTCGTCGTTGGTGTTGTTCGGATCCGGCGGCGTGCTCGCCTACCTCACCGTCGACCGGGCGCTCGATTTCCTCATCTCGTGGGCTGGCGAGGACGTCGACCAGATCTTCTCGGTGAGCAGCTACGTCAGCCTGATCGGGCTGATGATCTTCGCGTTCGGGATCGGTTTCCTGTTGCCGGTGCTGCTGGTCTTCCTGCAGCTCGCGGGGGCGGTCCGGCCGCGCCGGCTGCTCGACATCTGGCGATATGCCGTGGTCGGCATCTTCGTGTTGGCAGCGGTCATCACCCCGTCGGGTGACCCTGTCACCCTCATGATGCTGGGCGCGCCGATGCTGCTGCTCTACTTCGTGTCGATCCTCGTCGGGTGGTCGGTGGTCCGTCGTCGTCCTGCCGAGTCGTGAGCCCCCGACCCGACCGAGACGAGATCATCGCCCGGTACCGGTTCCCGATCGACCGGTTCCAGCTCGACTCCTTCGACGCCCTCGACCGGGGCGAGCACGTGGTGGTCGCCGTTCCCACGGGCAGCGGCAAGACGGTGGTGGCCGAGTACGGCATCGAAGCGACGCGACGTGACGGCAAGCGCGCGTTCTACACGGCGCCGATCAAGGCCCTGTCGAACCAGAAGCACCGCGATCTCGTCGAGATCCACGGCGCCGACGCCGTGGGTCTGCTCACCGGTGACAACTCGATCAACGGCGACGCACCGATCGTGGTGATGACCACCGAAGTGCTCCGCAACATGATCTACGGTCGCTCCGGCCACCTTCACGACCTGGGCCTCGTGGTCGTCGACGAGGTGCACTTCCTGCAGGACGCCTACCGGGGTCCGGTCTGGGAGGAGGTGATGATCCATCTCCCTCGACACGTCCGCCTGGTGTGCCTGTCGGCCACCGTCAGCAACGTCGACGAGCTGGCGGAGTGGATCAGCACGGTGCGGGGTCCCACCGCGGCGGTGGTGGAGCGACGGCGCCCCGTGCGGCTCGACAACGAGTACCTGGTGGCCGACCGCGACGCCGACCGGCTCCGGATGCTTCCGGTGTTCGTCGATGGCGGCATGAACCGGGAGGCTCAGCAGCTCGACGAGTCGGGGAGCCGTCGCGCCGGCCGCCGCCGTGACGCCCACCAGGCGGGCCGGCGGCCGAACCGTCGCGCGAGCACGCAGTCCCGCAGGCTGGCGACGCCCGGACGCGTCGAGACGGTCGAGCTGCTCGAACGGCGGTCGCTGCTGCCGGCGATCTTCTTCATCTTCAGCCGTGCCCAGTGCGACGCCGCGGCGAAGAGCTGTGTCGACGCCGGCCTCGAGCTCACCACGCCCGCGGAACGTCAGGAGATCACGAGGATCGTGGAGGCACGGCTCGGCCGGCTGGAGGACGAAGACCTCGACGTGCTCGGTTACCGCCAGTTTCGGGCGCAGCTCGAGGCGGGCGTGGCCGCCCATCATGCCGGCATGGTGCCGCCGATGAAGGAAGTGGTGGAGGAGTGCTTCGTCGCGGGGCTCGTGAAGGTGGTGTTCGCCACCGAGACCCTCGCGGTCGGCATCAACATGCCGGCGCGCTGCGTGGTCATCGAGAAGCTCACCAAGTTCACCGGCGAGCACCACGAGCGGCTGACGCCGGGCCAGTACACGCAGTTGACCGGCCGAGCCGGACGCCGTGGCATCGACGAGCTCGGCACGGCCGTCGTGCTCTGGTCACCATGGGTGCGCTTCGACGAGATCGCCGAACTCGTCGGGAGCTCGTCGTTCCATCTCCGTTCTGCCTTCCGGCCGACCTACAACATGGCCGCCAACCTGATCCGCACCTACAGTGCCGCCGAAGCGCACCGGTTGCTGAATCTCTCGTTCGCGCAGTACCAGGCCGATCGTGACGTGGTGCGGATCGAGGCCCGCCTCGCCCGCCGGCGGGAAGCAGCCCGGACGCTGCGCGAGCAGGCGGCGAGTGACTACGGCGACGTCGACGAGTACCGCCGGTCGCAGCGCACGGCCGACGACCGGGCAGCCGGGCGGCGCGCGAGTGGCGACATCGGTCGCATGCTCGCCGCACTCAAACCGGGGGCGGTGATCCCGGTGCACATCGGCAGCGGCCGCAGCGCCGCCGCCGTGGTGGCGAGCTCGCACCGCAAGCACGGCCTACGGCTCTCGGTGATCACCAAGGCGGGCAAGCTGCTCCAGCTCGACGCCGACGACTTCGACGACGTCCCGCGCCCGATCGGGTCGATCAAGGTGCCGGCGTCGTTCACCCCCAGCCGCAAGGATGCCCGCAAGGAGGTGGCGCGTCGCCTCCGCAAGGCCAAGCTCCGTCCCATGGGCGACGACGGCCACCGGACGTCCGGTGGCCCCGTGCTCGACCACCCCGTCACCGACGATCCCGACCTGCGTTCGAAGCTGCGCGCGGCGGCACAGGCCGACCGGATCGAACGCGAGATCGCCGAGTTGGAACGCCGCGTCGAGGGCCGCAACCAGTCGCTCGGCAAGGACTTCGACCGGGTCCTCGACGTGCTCGCCCGGTACGGCTACGTCGACGTCGACGCATGGACGCTCACCCCTGACGGCGACGTGCTGGCGCGGATCTTCCACGAGAGCGACCTCCTCGTGGCCGAGATCGTCAGGGACGGCGTGCTCGACGGCCTCGGGGCTGCAGACGTCGCCGCCCTGGTGTCCACCGTCGTCTACGAGCACCGCAGCTCCGAGACGCCGCCCGCCCCCTGGTTCTCGTCGTCGGACGTGCGCTCCCGGTGGCGCCGTCTCGCTGCGATCAGCGAGGATCTGGCAGCCACCGAGCGATCGGTCGGCCTGAACGAGCATCGCGCACCCGACCCGACGTTCGCCGCCGTCGCATACGCCTGGGTGGCGGGGGAGTCCTTCGCCGACGTCGTCGCCGAGGAGGAGCTCACCGGGGGCGACTTCGTGCGCACGATGAAGCAGTTGATCGACGTGTTGCGCCAGATCGCCCAGGTGTCTCCCGTCACGGCCACGCGGGCCGTCGCTGCCGACGCGGTCGACGCGGCGTTCCGCGGCGTCGTCGCCGACAGCTCGGCCCCGTCGGCCCCGGAGTCACCGAGCGGGACGCCGCCGTGACGATCCGGCCGGGCGAGTCGTGGGGGCGGACGGTCCCACGCCCGGCGGACCTGCGTGTCGCCACCGGCGACGCCGAGCTGGCGGCGATGCTCACCGACGGTTCCGGGATTCCGGCAACCGCGTCGGCGGGTGACATCGCACGCACTCTGGGCCGCCCTCGGTCGGCCACGGCCGCAGAACTGCTCGAGGTCCCCCTCGATCTGGTCGCCGTCTCCGTCGACGGCGCCGACCCCACCTACGCCGTCGCCCACGTGGTGGCGCGATCTCCCTGGTGGCGCGGTTCGTGGTGGCACGGTCCTGTCGTGGTGGTGATGAACGCCGAGTTCATGGGGGAGTGGGACGTCGCTCCGCGGGGGCATCCCAACGACGGCCGCGTCGAGACGTTCGAAGCGCTTGCCGATCTCGGGGCACGCCAGCGTGTGGGCTGTTCCCGACGTCTGCGCACCGCCGGACACGTGCCGCACCCCGGCATCCGGACCCGGCCGGTCCGGTCGGCGAGCTGGACCTTCGAACGCCCCGTCCACGTCGTCGCCGACGGACTCCGCATCGGTCGTGGCCACCACCTCGAGGTCACGGTGCTGCCCGATGCCGCTGTCCTGTACGCCTGAACCCCGCCCCGGCGGCCGTGCCGACCGCCGGCGTCACAGACACTTCCCGTTGGAATCCCCGGACCGTTCGACCCCCCGTTCTAGAGTGGTCGACCGTGGCTGTCTACGTACCGGAGTCGTTCACACCGGAAGAATCCGATGTCCTCCGGCGGTACTTCACCAATCTCGACGGTCCGGTCTTCGCGCTCGTCAACCTGCCCGAGGTCGTGAAGGGTGCCCTCTTCGCCCGCTACAGCCGGAGTCCCAAGTCGTTGCGGAGGCTGTTCCTCGACGAGTTCGTCGGCGATCTCGACGTGAGCGGCGATCAGTCGATCGACGCCACCGTCGGCCTCGACCGGGCCGAGGAGCTGTACGAGCGGGTGTTCTTCGACTACGGCGACGACTCGGTGGCCCAGCTCGGTGGCGTGCACCTCGCGTGCGAGCAGGCCTCGAACCTGCTCACCAAGATCCTCGAGTGGGGACGCCTGATGAGCTACCTCGAGCAGAGCACCCGGTACATCGCGTACGACTCGCGTCTCGGGGGCCGCTACAGGTACTACCGCGATCCGGAGGTACTGGCCGGTCCGCTCGGCACTCGCTACGTCGGCGACATCGACCGCATCTTCGATGCCTACAGCACCAGCGTCGACTCGGTCACCGAGCACGTGCGTTCCACCGTGGCCCGCGGCTCCGACGACAGCGAGTTCGTCTATCGCACCGCCACCCGGGCCAAGGCGCTCGATGCGGTGCGCGGGATCCTGCCGGCGGCCGCCACGTCGAACGTCGGCATCTACGGCACCGGCCAGGGATTCGAGGCGCTGCTGTTGCGCATGCGAGCGCATCCACTGCCCGAATCACGCGAGTACGCCGACCTCATGCTGCACGAGTTGCGCAAGGTGATTCCCAGCTTCCTCCGTCGTGTCGATCTGCCCGACCGGGGCGGCCGCTGGAGCGAGTACCTGGCGAGCACGAAGGCGCAGACCGCCACCGTGGTCGAGTCACTGCTCGGTGGCACGCCGGTGGAGCCGGCATCCGAGGTGGAGCTGGTCGACTTCGACCCCGAGGCCGAGGACAAGCTGCTGGCGGCGATCTGCTACTCGCATTCGAACCTGCCCGAGCACCAACTGCTCGAACGGGTGCGGACACTCGGGGCCGACGAGCGCGTGTCGCTGATCCGCGCCTATGTCGGAGAGAGGGAGAACCGCCGGCACAAGCCCGGCCGGGCGTTCGAGCGCAGCTTCTACCGCTTCGACGTGCTGAGCGACTACGGCGCGTTCCGTGACATGCAACGGCACCGCATGCTGACGATCGAGTGGCAGCGGCTCACTCCGAATCACGGCTACACGCGGCCCGAACTCGTCGACGAGGCCGGGGCGTCACCGGTGTTCGACGAGGCGATGGAGCGATCGGCGGCGCTCTACGACGCACTCGATCCGGTCCACCACGACCAGGCGCCGTACGCCGTGTCGATGGCCTATCGCATGCGCTACGTGATGCAGTTCAACGCCCGCGAGGCCATCCACATGCTCGAACTCCGCTCGTCGCCGCAGGGTCACCCCTCGTACCGGCGCGTGGCATTGGAGATGCACCGGCTGATCGCGGAGCAGGCCGGCCACCATGCCGTGGCCGCCGCCATGAGCCACATGACGATGGAAGCACCCGACCTCGAGCGGCTCGAGTCCGAGCGACGCGCCGAGGAGCGACGCACCATCACCTGACCCCGGCCTGATCAGCCTCGTCCCCCAGCGCATCGGGGGGTGTGACGGTTGTCACAAGCGTGTAATCGGGTCGAACGGGTACGTGCGCATATGCTCCCGCCGCAACCGCCCATTCGTTCGGTGTCCTGCCGTGCGACGAGATCGAAACGACGAAATGGCTGACGACGACAACACCGACGAAACAGAACTCGACGACACCGACACCGACGACACCGACGACGACCTCGCCGAGCCCGACGAGGATCTCGACGACGACGATCTCGCCGACGACACCGACGACACCGACGACGACGACACCGACGACGACGACACCGACGACGAGGCAGAGACGGAGACGCCACGCACCAAGCGCAAGAAGCGTGACGACGACGAGGACGAGGACGAGGAGCTGCTTGCCGACGACGACGTGGAGGAAGACCTCGACAAGATCCTCAAGGACCGGCTGGTGGCCGCCGAGGACGAGGACGACGACGACGACGAGGACGAAGAACCCGAGGTGCGCGGCGAGGGAGGCGAACGGCTCCAGCCCAAGCAGCAGGACGAACGGCTCTGCCCGTCCTGTTTCCTACTCGTCCGGGCCGGGGCCCCGAACTGCCCGGTCGGTGACGACGACTGCCCGCTGTTCTCCTGATCGGTGCACGCAATGACGAGCCGCCACGGCGCACGGGCCGTCGCCGCCATCATCACCGCCCCGTTGACCGTGACCGTCCGCGTCGCAGAGAACGCGCCGGAGATCGTGGGGCGGGTCCGCCAGGAAGTCGTGCTCGCCCGGTTCATCGGCAAGATGGCCGTCGATCAGGGGCGGCGCGAGATCGAGCGACGCCTCGACGGCGAGAGCCCGACGACCCGCCCGTCGGTCACACCCCCGAGCGAACCCCCCGTTGACAGCCCGGTGACGGAGACGCCGACCTCACCGACGCACGAGCCCGGGGTTCCGGACGCGGACGACCTGGCGCTCGACGACTACGACCAGCTGCCGGCTGCCCAGATCGTCGCCAAGCTCGCCGGCCTCACGGCATCCGAACGTGCCCAGATCCGGCGCTACGAGGCCGCACACCGTCATCGCCGGACGGTGCTCGGCAGATTGGATCAGCTGGACGCATGATCGACCCCACCGTGCGCCGGGCCGTCGCAGCAGACGCAGCCCAGCTCTGCGAACTCGAGATCGAGGCACGAGCAGCCCTGGTCGGCCAACGCGGCGGCGAGCAGTGGCTGCTGGCACACCCCGAGATCACCGACGGTTGGAGCCGTCGGGCCACCGAGGCCGATGTGTGGGTGGCCCACATCGGTGACGTGCTCGTGGGCTATCTGGTCGCGATCCTGGGAGACGACCTCGTCCTGCGGATCGATCAGGTGTGGGTGACGCCGCAGGCGCGCGAACTGGGTTTCGGTGACGAGTTGCTGGCCGCGGCGATCGCGTCGGCGCGGCAGGCGGGGGCGATCGCCGTGGAGGGCCAGGCCCTCCCGGGCGACCGGCACACGAAGAACCTCTACGAACGCGCCGGGATCGTGGCGCGGTTGATCACCACGTTCCGGGCGCTCTGACGTCGTCGCGTCAGCGACCCTTCCAGTTCGGCTGGCGCTTCTCGATGAAGGCCTCGAGGCCCTCTTTCGTGTCCTCCGACTGCATCACGGTGGCGAAGCCATCGTTCGTCATCTGCTTGAGGGTCTCGTCGTCCTCGTAGGCGGCCGCGAGCACGACCTTGCGGCTCTCCCACACGGCCAGGGGGGCGGCAGCCGTGACCTGATCGGCCAGCCGCAGTGCCTCCTCGGTGGCGTCTCCCGGCTCGACGAGCCGGTTCACCAGGCCGAGTTGATGGGCCCGGTCGGCGGCCAGTGGCTCTCCGGTGAGGATGATCTCCATCGCCGGGGCCTGGCCGATCGCTCGCGGCAGGCGGAAGAGCCCGCCGGCACCGGCGATCAGGTTGCGCTTGGCCTCCGCGAGCCCGAATGCCGAACGGGTGGTGGCCACCACCATGTCGGCGGCGAGCACGATCTCGCAACCGCCGGCCGTGGCCAGGCCGTCGACGGCGACGATGACGGGCTTCTTGCGGTCACGGTAGACGAAACCGGCGAAGCCGCCCTTGGCGGTGGCGAGCGAGGCGGCATCGCCCGAGTTGATGGCCTTCAGGTCGGCACCGGCACAGAAGACCGGCTTCGACTGGCCCTCGGTGTTCGCCTGGATCACGCCGACCCAGACGTCGTCGTCGGCCTCCATCCGGTCGATCGCCGCCTCCATTCCGGTGGCGACGTCACCGTTGACGGCGTTACGCGCCTCGGGACGGTTCAGGGTGATGAGGGCGGTGCGCCCTCGAACTTCGTAGGTGACGATGTCGGACATGGCCGAGGATCGTATGCGGCAGCCGGCTCACGGCACGAACCCGCTCACCACCCACGGCGCGGCCGGAGGTGGCCGTCAGGAGGAAGGCGGGGCGCCGCCCGCCGGTCGACCTCGCTTGGTGGGCTTTTGTCCCTTGCGGCTCTGGGGCCGCAGAGGCTTCGGCTTCGGCGTGTCCGGCGGGACCTCCACACCGAGCAGCGCGGCGATGTGCGGCAGAGCCGGACCGAGGCGCAGTGCCGTCTTTCGGAGATCGTCGGTGATGGTGGCGGGTGCCGTGGTGGGGTTGACGAGGGTGCGTACGGGGGAGAAGGCCGCAGCTTCGAGCACGGCGATCCAGCGGTCGGCGGAGTCGTCGGGCTGCAACGAGGCGGTGGCAGCCTCGCCGAGCCGGCGGGCCAGATCGGGCGGGAACATCACACCGGCCTTGGGCGGCTGCGACGACAGCCGCAGTGCCCGGATGACACGGCCGACACCGATGGCCGCATCGACGTCGTCGAACCAGAGGCGCAGTTCCTCCTCCTGCTTGCGGGCGAGTGCCTCCTTGAGTTCGCCGGCCAGGGCGCGGGTGGATTCGTCACGGGCGACGATCGAGTCGTCGCCCGCCGCCACCACGCTGCGCAGATCCCGTAGGTCGAGGTGCTCCATCTGGCGCTGTGCCGCCTCGGCGCGGTCGAGCCAGTCGGCGACTCGGAGCTTGGGCAGCATCTCTTCGGCCATCTTCATCACGCTGGCCTCGGGCATCGTGGGCTTGTCCTCGGCGGCAGCCTTCGCGTTCTCCTCCTGCACCCGTGAACGGACGGCCGCCATGCCCTGCAGTGCCAGTTCGGCGATCGGGCGCTGCTCCTCGGGCACCTGGGCGAGCACCTCGTTGCGACGGGCCTTGCCGGGGCGCAGCCGCTTCGGCTTGGGGCGCTGCGGCAGTTCGGGCGGCGGCTCGAAGTGTGGGCGGTCGCGGCGCTGACCGCCGCGCTCGCTCGTGGTGTCACCGTCTCGGGCGCGGTCACGTCCACCTCGCCCGTCCCGCTCCGCGCCGCCGCCGCGGCCTCGACGGTCGTCACGACGACCCCCGCGTCGGTCTCCGCGATCGCCCCGGTCACGGCGCTCGCCGCGGTCGCGCTTGGCACGGGTCTCGATGACCGCCTCGAACGGCTTGTCGCTCGGCAGCAGCTCGAGGGTGTCGGAGGCGGCGGGCTTCTCGCGGCCCTTCACCACCGAGACGACCTCGATGCCGTCGAGCATCTGCTCGACCTCCACCTTGAGTTCGTCACCGACGGCAGCCCCCTCCGGCAGGATCGACCCGGCGAGCACGCCGTTCGGCTTCTTGGCGCCAGCGGCACGCCAGGTCCAGGAGCCGTCCGAGAGCGCGCTCGTCAACTCGATGTCGATCCTTCGGGACATGGCGGCAACGGTACCGGGTTCGGCAGCGAGAACTCCAACGAGTCACCGCGGCGCAGCGTGTCGACGGTGTCCTCACGATCCGCCGCCGGTACGGTGCCGGCGATGGCCATCTACGCACTCGGACAGGACGAACCCGTGATCGACGGTGCAGCGTTCGTGCATCCGGACGCCGTCATCATCGGCGATGTCACGATCGGACCGGAGTCGTCGGTGTGGCCCGGCGCCGTCCTGCGCGGCGACGGAGGCCACATCCGCATCGGTGCGCGGACCAGCGTGCAGGACAACGCCGTGCTGCACACGACACCCGAGTGGCCGACGGTGGTGGGCGACGGGTGCGTACTCGGACACCTCGTCCACCTGGAGGGCTGCACCATCCACGACGACGTGTTGATCGGCAACGCCTCGATGGTGCTGCACCGCTGTGTCGTGCATCCCGGGGCGATCGTGGCGGCCAACTCGGTGGTCCTCGACGACACCGAGGTGCCCGCCGGAGCCCTGGCCGTGGGTTCACCCGCCCAGGTGAAGCCGGGCAAGGCCCGAGGCGAGATGATCCGGCGTGGAGCGGACGCCTACGTGGCCCGGCTCGACGCCTACCGCACAGGCCTGCGACGGCTGGACTGACGGTGGCCGGGCGTTCGGCAGCCATGGTGGTGGTGACGGTGCCGGTCGACGAGGTCGATCTGGCCTCGGACCGTCTGTGGGTGCTGGGGGTCCGTGCCGTCGAGGAGCGGACGCCTGCCGGAGTGCTCGATGGAGGCCATGTCGAACTCTGGACGTCGGTCGGTGACCGGGCAGCGAGCGAGCGGGTGCGCGCCGAACTCACCGCCCGTTGGCCGACGGCCGTGGTGGACGTCGATGCCGCCCCGGCCGACACCTGGCGCGAGCACGCCGCACCGATGTGGATCGGGCCCGATCTGGTGATCGTGCCGGCGTGGAGGACTGCCGAGGACCCGTCCTGGCCGGATCCCGCAGTGACCGCCGTGCCGATCGAACCGGGTGGCGCATTCGGGCTCGGCGACCACCCGACCACGCGTGTGTGCCTGCATCACCTCGCTTCGCTCGACGGCGACGCGATCCGGGGCCGCCACGTGCTCGACGTCGGCTGCGGCACCGGTGTGCTCTCCGTGGTGGCCGCCCTGCGTGGTGCGGCCCGGGTCCGGGCGATCGACGTCGCCGACGCCGCCGTCGCGGCGACGATGGACAATGCACGGCGCAACGGCGTGTCGGATCGCGTCGTGGTGGATGATCGGGCGGCCGCCGAGGTGGACGGCGAGTACGACATCGTCCTCGCCAACATTCTCGCGCCGGAGCTGATCGCACTCGCCGGCGACCTGCGGAGGTTGACGGCGCCGAGCGGGACACTGGTGATCAGCGGCATCCTCGCAGGAGCTCACGGGCACGTGCTCGACGCACTGCGCCCGATGGTGGTGGTGCGCACCGACGTGCTCGACGGTTGGGCCGCAGTGGTGCTACGTCACCCCGGCGGCGCCGTCGACGGCGGCCGGTCCGAGCAGCGCACGGATGGCGGCGCCGCAGGGGAGTGACGGCACGGCCCCGGCGACCGTGGTGGCGAGCGCGCCGGCGGCGGCACCCCACTCGACGGCCGCCTCGAGCGGATCTCCGAGGGCGAGTCGGGCCGCCAGGGCTCCGCAGAATGCGTCGCCTGCACCGGTGGTGTCCACCACCTCCACGGTGAAGGGCGGCCGGGTCCACCGGCGGCCGGTGGAGCGCACCGACACGTCGACGCCACGTGCACCCCGGGTGATCACCACTGCATCGACACCCGCCTCGTGGAGGTGGTCGACACCTCCGATCCGGTCGATCTCGTGCTCGTTCGGCACGATGACGTCGCAGACCGCCAGCAGCTCGGACGGGAGGTCCTGCGCCGGTGCCGGATCGAGCACCGTGAGGGCGCCGGCGGCTCGCGCCGAGCGCAGGGCGTCGGTCACCACGTCGACCGGCACCTCCAGCTGGGCCAACACCACTCGCGTCTCGGGCAGGGTGGGGGAGAAGCGATGCCCGTTGGCGCCCGGGACGACGACGATGCAGTTCTCGGCGTGCTCGTCGACCGTGATCAGGGCGCGACCGGTGGGGCTGTCGGGCACGACCTCGACAGCGGTGACGTCGACGCCGTCGTGGGTCGCCGTGGCGAGGAGGCGGCCGCCCGCCTCGTCGTCACCCACCGATGCGACGAAGGCGACGTCGGACCCGCTGCGCGCTGCGGCGACTGCCTGGTTGAGGCCCTTGCCGCCGGGATACTCGGCGTAGTCCCCGCCGAGGACCGTCTCGCCCGGGCCGGGGATGCGCGAGGTGGTGGCGACCAGGTCGAGGTTGGCACTGCCGACGACGACGACGTCGAAGGCGTCGGCCACGGTCAGCCGATCAGCTGGCGGCTCGGGCGCGGATGCCGATCGGCGCGATCAGGCGGTAGCCGGCGGCGTGGCGCTCGTCCTCGGACTCGCCGCCCCAGAAGCCGTACTCGTGGTTCGTCCGGGCGAACTCGACACAGGCGGTCTGCACGGCGCAACCGGCGCACACCTGCTTGGCCGCCGCCTCGCGGCGTTCGCGTGCCTGAGGGCGTTCGGCCGCAGGCGGGAAGAAGAGATGCGTGAGGCCCTTGCAGGCGCCTTGTCGCATCCAGTCGTCATCGGTCTCGATGCGATCGACGGGAATTTCGATGGCCGACATGTGTGACTCGCCCCCCGGAGAGTGTGACGTGAACTGGTTTCCCGGGACCGAGGAGCTGCTCGGTCCGGACGACGGTCACAGTAGAACGAATCGATCAGCGGGTCAATTGCATCCTGCAAACAAATGCGGGCGGGTCGACGACACGTCCGCAGGCGTCACCGGACGGTGCTCGGAGTGCCTGCGAGTACCGCCTCGACCCCGGCCACGAACCGCTCGACGTCGGTGAGGGTGGTGTCCCACGACGTCATCCAGCGCACCTGATTGCGGGTGACGTCCCAGTCCCAGAAGAAGCACCAGTCCCGCAGGGGAGCGATGGCGTCGACCGGCAGCACGGGGAACAGGCTGTTCACCTCGGGCGGCCCGCCGAGCTCCACGCCGTCGACGCCGGAGGCCCGGCGATGCAGTTCGGTGGCCATGTCGTTGGCGTGCGACGCCAGGGTCAACCACAGGTCGCCCTCGAGCACGGCGTTGAACTGGGCGGCGAGGTAGCGCATCTTCGACGACAGCTGGGTGACCTGCTTGCGGACGTACTGGGAGCCGGTGGCGGAACCCGCATCGAGGAACACCACGGCTTCGGCACCGAGCAGGCCGTTCTTCGTCCCGCCGAAGCTGACGACGTCGACGCCGGCGGCGACCGTGAACGAGCGCAGCGCCGCGCGGGTGCCGCCCAGGGCCGCCGTGGCGTTGGCGATGCGTGCTCCGTCGAGGTGGACGAGCATGCCGAGCCGGTGGGCCTCGTCGCAGAGGGCCGCCACCTCGTCGGCGCTGTAGAGGGTGCCGAGTTCGGTGGCCTGGGTGATCGACACCACGCCCGGTTGTGCGTGGTGCTGCACACCCCGGAGATGGGCGAGTTCCGTCAGCTGCTCGGGGACGAGCTTCGCCGACGGCGCCGGCAGGTCGATCAGCTTGGCACCCAGAGCCCGCTCGGGGGCTCCGGTCTCGTCGACGGCGATGTGCGCCCAGTCGGTGCAGACGATGGCGTGGTGCGCTCCCGGGAGCGAGCCGAGCATGGCGGCCAGCGCCAGGACGTTGGCGCCGGTGCCGTTGAACGCCAGCCGGGTGGTGACGTCGACACCGAAGAGGTCCCGGAACCGGTCATGACACTCGTCGGTCCAACGGTCGGATCCGTAGGCGAGCGCATGGCCGGCGTCGTTGGCGTCGGTCACCGCCTCGATCACGGCGGGATGCGCTCCCGCAGCGTTGTCGCTGGCGAAGGCGCAGTCGGGCGGTGGCGGCATCGGTATCGAGGTCATCCCGGGCAGTCTCTCAGATGGGCCGACGCCGGCGACGGGTCCGATCGGGTCGCGCGGGGCTCGACGCGCCGCACCCGTGGTATCACCTAGTATTTCGTCATGACGCAATTGGTGGAGCAGACGGGGGAGTCGCGGCACTGCCGGTGGTGCCGGCGCGCCATCCCGGCGCGATCGGGCCCGGGGCGGCCACGCGAGTTCTGCTCACAACGATGCCGCCAATGGGACTGGGTGGCCCGCCAGCGGGCATCAGAGCTGCACCTCAGCGACGAGGAGCTGGTGATCGCCCGAGCCGAACTCGACGAGCTGCACGACCAGTTGTACGTGTTGGCGTGCGCCGTGGAGGACGTCGAGCGCGACCTCGCGGCGACCGGCCGACCGACGGTCGCGGACCTCACCGACGCGCTGCGCTGGCTGCTCGATGCGGCACGCCCGCTGCGTGATCACGAGATCGGCCCGTCGACGAGACGTTGACGGTCGGCACATCATCGGGTGTACACGCCCGGGCCCGGTTTCGGGCGGGTCGCCGATAATCCTCGTTATGTCAATACGGTTCGGATCGGTGGACTGCGGCCCACGACCCCGGCCAAACTGGTGATGCTCACGGATCTCCCCTGGTCAGCGGGGCGGGAGTCCCCCGGAAACAGAACCTCAGGTTCACGTCAAGACGGCCTTGAGCCGAACTTGATACTTCAGAGCGGCTGCGGACGGGCCGACATCACCCTTGTGTTGGGATTCGTCACGAGAGGACACCAATGACCCCGCAGACCCGCCGCCGGTTCCCCGCCCGCCGCACGATCGTCCGCGCCGCATGTGTGGCATCCCTGATCGGGTTGTCGGCCGGCGCACTCCCCCAGCCTGTCCTGGCCGCCCCCGCGTCGCCTGCACCGGCGCTCTCGGCCGACATCGTCGGTCTGCGTCAGGGAGCGACCGGATCGGACGTGAAGTCGGTGCAGCAGGCACTCCTCGATGCCGGTGTGAAGGTGCCGGGTGGCGCCGACGGCATCTTCGGCCCCAAGACGCGCTCGGCTGTCACCGCGTTCCAGAGTCGCCAAGGTCTGTCCACGACCGGCGAGATCGACCAGGCAACCGCAGCAGCCCTCGAGGCGGCGAACGGCTCGGGCGGCTCCACCGCCGCCGCCAGCAGCTCCGGCATCCTCGCGGTGGGCGCGCGTGGAGACGCTGTCGAGGCGCTGCAGCAGGCGCTGCTCGACGCCGGCGTGTGGGTGGCCGGTGGCGTCGACGGAATCTTCGGCCCGGCCACACGTACGGCGGTCACCAACTTCCAGCGCTGGAACTCGCTCGAGCAGACCGGCACCCTCACCCCGGCGACCGCCGAGGCGTTGGGCATCGACGGCTCGTCCCCGGCTGACGAGCCCGCCCCTGCCGACGACCCCGCCCCTGCCGACGACCCCGCTCCTGCCGACGGCCCCGCCCCGGGCGACGGCCCCGCTCCTGCGGCGAGCACGTCGTCGATCGTCGGACTGGAGATCGGCGCCCGCGGGGCTGCCGTGAAGCAGCTCCAGACGGCACTGATCGCCGCCGGTATCACGGTGCGCGGCGGCGCCGACGGCGCGTTCGGTCCGATGACCCGAGCGGCGGTGGTCGACTTCCAGACTCGTCGCGGCCTCTCCGCCAGCGGAGCGATCGACCAGCCGACGGCCGATGCCCTCGCCGGGTCGACTCCCGCAGCTCCCAGCACCCCGGCGCCGAGCAATGGTGGCTCGTCGGCGAGCGCCTACGTCGGGCTGAAGGTCGGCTCCAACGGCGACGCCGTCAAGGAACTGCAGCGGGCCCTCATGGACACCGGCCTGGCCCTGCGCGGCGGCGCCGACGGCGTGTTCGGCAACGTCACCAGGGCAACCCTGATGCTGTTCCAGAAGACCAATGGTGACGAACAGACCGGTGTGGTGTCGGCCGACGATGCCAAGCTGCTCGGCCTCGGCTCGTCGTCGGGTCCGCAGGGAATCACCAAGACCGACGGCTACGCCGTGTTCGGCGAACGGGGCGACCGGGTGAAGTCGCTCCAGCAGTCACTGCTGAAAGCCGGCATCAGCTTCGCCGGCGGGGCCGACGGCCACTTCGGCGCCGCAACCGCCGGAGCGATCATGGACTTCCAGCGCCGCGAAGGTTTGTCGGGCACCGGCAAGGTCGATCAACGGACGGCCGACCGGCTCGGCAGCGCCAAGGCGCCGGCGCCTGCAGCACCGTCGACCGCCGAGGTGACGATGGATGTGTTCCCGGTACAGGGCCGCTGCTGGTTCGGCGACACCTGGCACGCCCCTCGCGGCGGCGGCCGACTCCACGTGGGCACCGACGTGATCGCCGCCAGCGGCAAGCTGCTGTACGCCGTGGTCGACGGGGAGGTGTCGAAGATGTACCACGACTACCCCGGTGCGCTCGCCGGCAACGGCCTGCGCATCGCCCAGCCGAACGGCACCTACTTCACCTACCTCCACCTCGATGCCTTCGCCGAGGGCATCGACGTGGGCACCGAGGTGAAGGCGGGCGACGTGATCGGCTACGTCGGCAACACCGGCAACAGTGCCACGCCTCACCTCCACTTCGAGGTCCACCCGTCGGGTGGTTCCGCCGTGAACCCGTACCCGATGCTGAAGGCCATCGACGCCTGCGACGTGGAGGCCCCACGCGGCAGCTGACCCCCAGCAGGTCATGACGGCCGGCGCCGGTGGTGGCTACTGTCTCGGCCCATGTCTCCCCGGCGTCGTCTCGTCCCCCTGCTCGTCCCGCTGGCGCTGCTGGCCGCAGCCTGCGCCGGCTCGGACGACGACGTCGTCGGCGGCGACGCCATCTCCGATCCCACCACGTCGGCCGGTTCGTCTCCCGGCACGAGCACCGCCGCAGCGGAGGATGCCGACGAAGACGGCGAGCCTGCGGCCGCAGCCACGCTGACCCTGCAGGCCACGCCGCACAGCCCGATCGCTGCGTCGGCCGTCGTCGAGAGTGACGGCCCGGTCGCCGTGGAGATCACGGCCCGCTCGGGTGACCACGTGGTGGAGGTGCCACGCACTGCAGCGGCGGCCACACGGCACGAGATCCCCGTGGTGGGGATGCGACAGGATCTGGAGTACGTGTTCGACGTGCGCCTCGTCGCTGAGGACGGCACGGCCGCCGGCTCGCTCTCCGACAGCTTCACCACCGGCTCGATCGACTGGGACCTTCCCGACTTCCAGCTGGCCGTCGACGAGGACCGGGCCCAGCCGGGTGTGACCATCGTCGAGTTCGACCGGTGGAACCCGCCCGACGACGCCCCCGGCGGCCAGGCCGTGGTCGGACTCGACCACGACGGCGAGATCGTCTGGTTCTACCGCAACACGGGCACCGTCGGAGCGGTGGAACCGACGTCCGACGGGCTGTTCCTCTCGCACTACTTCCCGGTCGGGGTGCGCACCTTCGACCTGCTCGGCAACGTGCTCGACAACTTCCAGGTCGCTCCCGACCCCGTCGAGGGCGATCGGGAGGTTCGTGACGCCGACGCGCTCGCCGCCTTTGCCGAGGTCTTCTCCGGCAACGAGGGCGACCCCGAGGCACTCCCCGTCCGGGCGGACTGGGTGGACCTCACCTCCATCCACCACGAGGTCTGGGCGATGCCCGACGGCAACTTCCTGGCACTGTCGACCACCAACCACGAATTGACCCCCGAACAGCGCGAGGCGACCTGTCCGGGCGACGAGATCGAGTTCGCCGCCACCAGCGACGTGATCGTCGAGTTCGAGCCCGACGGCACGGTCCTGCGCACCTGGGACCTCTGGGACGTCCTCGACATCAGCAAGGTCCCGGGCAGCGCAATGTGCAGCACCGACCGCCTGTTCGAGAGCACCGATTTCCGGGACTGGACCCACGCCAACGCGGTGATCTACGACGAGCAGCGCGACGCGATCATCATCTCGTCGCGGCACACCGACCAGGTGATCGCCCTCGACCATCTCGACGACCTCGGCCCGCAGACGAGCGTGCGCTGGATCCTCGGCGCCCAGGGCACCATCCCCCTCGACGGTGATGCGCCCTACCACCAGCACGCCGTCGAGCTCCAGGACGACGGCTCGATCCTGCTGTACGACAACGGCAACTTCCGCCCGGGCACCGAGGTCGCAGACCCCGAAACTCCCACCTACAGCCGCGCCGTGCTCTACGACGTCGACGACACCGACGACGATCCGGCGCAGTGGTCGGCCACCCAGGTGTGGGAGCACCGGATGGACGACGTCCAGGGCCGGGCGATCTACGCGAGGTTCCTCGGTGATGCCGACCGGATGGACAACGGCAACGTGCTGATCACCCATGGCGGCATCGACATGCCCGACGAACCGGTCGATGTCAGGATCGTGGAGGTCGTGCCCGACGGGGACTCCGGCGGCGACATCGTGTGGGATCTCTCCTTCGGTGACTCAGACCGGGAGTACACCTCCTACCGCGCCGAGAGGGTGCCGTCGCTCTACTTCGGGCCCGACTGGGTGAGCTGACCGGTCACGACAAGGCCACCGCTGCGCCGCTACGCTGCGGAGGTGTCGGCCGTGCCGGCACACCGACAACTGAATCGCCGTTCGACTCGAACGGGAGAGTCGCCGGCCCGCCGGCGGCGCCGAAGGAGCAACCTCCCCGGAATCTCTCAGGCACACGGACCGTCCGAGCCAGGCACGCTGGAAAGCGCCACCACTCCTCCCACCGCAGCACCGGGAGAGGTGGCCACCGACGGGGAAGGCTCGGTCCGCCGGGCGAAAACTCTCAGGTACCGATGACAGCCGGGGAAGCAACCGACCCCAGCCTGGAGGCTTCCGATGCCCGTTCCGATCGCCGAGTTGTCCGAACCCGACGAGTTCGTCCGCCGCCACATCGGCCCCTCCGACGCCGACATGTCGGTGATGCTCCGCCGGCTGGGCGTGTCGACGACCGCCGACCTCTTGGCGCAGACCATGCCGGCGTCCATCGTCGACGCCGATGCGCTGGGACTGCCCGGCGCAGTTGCCGAGCAGGAGGCGGTCGCCCGGCTGCGCGAGATCGCCGGCCGGAACCGGCGGGTCACCAGCCTGATCGGCATGGGCTACTGCGGCACGATCACCCCGCCCGTGATCGCCCGGAACGTGCTGGAGAACCCGGCCTGGTACACCGCCTACACCCCGTACCAACCCGAGATCAGCCAGGGCCGGCTCGAGGCGTTGCTCAACTTCCAGACGCTCGTCACCGAACTCACCGGCCTCGACGTGGCCAACGCCTCGTTGCTCGACGAGGCGACAGCGGCCGCCGAGGCGATGACGATGGCGCGCCGTCAGTCGAAGTCGCCGTCGGATCGCTTCGTCGTGCACCGCGACACCCATCCGCAGACGATCGCGGTGCTGCGCACCCGGGCCGAGCCGGTCGGCATCGACCTCGTCGTCGGCGATCTCGACGCGCTCGATGCCGGAGACGGCCTGTTCGGCGCCCTGTTCAGCCTGCCCACCTCGTCGGGCGACGTCGTCGACTGGCGCCCGGCGATCGACCGGGTGCACGATCTCGGGGGCGTCGCCGTGGTGGCCACCGACCCGCTGGCGTGCCTGCTCACCACTCCCCCGGGCCGTCTCGGCGCCGACATC
>JAWLEC010000191.1:0-5325 GCA_041686315.1 Ilumatobacteraceae bacterium | reverse complement strand
CGGGTGCCAGCGGATACAGGATCGGACACGTGCAGCCGGCGGCGACGTACTCGTCGACCTTGGCGCGCACCTCGTCGGGCGTGCCCGACGCCGTGATCATCTGCACGATGTCGTCGGGCACCAGCTTGCTGGCGGCGACCACCTCGTCGTGCGTCGCCGGCCACGTGAGCACCTTGCCGATCTCGTCGAGCAGCTCCTGCGGCACGCCCGACGCCTTCATGATGTGGGGCTGCTGTCCGAGGTACTGGGTGACGAGCAGACGTGCCCCGTCGAGTGCGGCCTGGCGGTCGTCGTCGACCGAGCACACCACCAGCTGCGGACGATCGATGTCGTCGAGTGTCCGACCGGCCTTTGCCGCGCCCCGCTCGAGTGCCTCGAGGGCGCCGACGTTGTAGCTCGGCGACACGAGATAGTTGAGCACGGCACCATCCGCGATCTCCCCGGTGAGCTCCATCATCTGCATCCCGGTGGCACCGATGTAGATCGGCACGTCCTTCGGGCGCCGCTCCTGGTGCACGTAGTCGAGCTCCACCCCGTCGAGATGCACGTGGTACCCGTCCATCGTGACCGTCTCGTTGTTCAACAGCCCGCGCACCGCCTCCACCACTTCGCGCATCACCCGCAGCGGCCGGCTGCGGTCGACGCCCACCTTGGCCGCCAGCGGGTCCCACCAGGCGCCCAGCCCGCAGATCATGCGGCCGGGTGCGAGGTCGTCGAGGGTGGAGAAGGTGGAAGCGAGACGTGCCGGATTGCGCGTCCAGCAGTCGATCACGCCCGAGCCGATGCGGATCCGGTCGGTGGTGGCACCGAACGCCGCCATGGGCACCACGGCGTCGCGCACGAGCCGGCTGTCGGCCTGCCAGACCGCGTCGAACCCCTGCGACTCGGCGTAGCGGACGAGTTCGATGCCCTCACGGATGTCGTGGGCGTCCTGGAGGTACAGCGCGACGGGGTAGGTCATGGTGGGAGCTTCGCACGTCCCGGCACAGCGGTCGACGGTCCGTCCCGGTCGACCCGATCCGGGTGAAGTTCGCGGCACACGGGCAGGCCGATGCGGAGGGTCGCTATGGTCGCTGCCAGCATGTTCCTCGCGCTCAAGGAGATGGCCCGCGCCAAGGTGCGGTTCGCGTTGCTGGTGGCCGCGATCGCACTGCTGGTGTTCCTGATCCTGTTCCAGCAGTCGCTGCAGAACGGGCTGATCACGGGGTTCATCGGGGCGATCCGCGACCAGAACGCACCGGTGCTCGTGTACAGCGTCGACGGGCAGCGGGTGGTGCAGGGCAGCGTGATCACCCCCGACCTCGAGCAGTTGGTGCGCGACGCCCCGGGCGTCGACGAGGTGGGCCGCATCGGCCAGGGCACCTTCACCGGTCTCCCGAGCGGCAACGACGACGGCGAGACCTTCGACACCACCCTGCTCGGCTACGAGATCGGACCCGACGGCGACGGGGTCGGTGCTCCCAGCACCGTGCTCGACGGGCGCCTGCCCACGGCCGACGACGAGGCCGTGGTGAGCGACGCCGACGTGCGCCTCGGCTACGGCATCGGCGAGGTGGTCACCCTGCTCCCCGGAGGCAAACAGATCACGGTGGTGGGCGTGGCGCGGGACGTCCAGCTCAACGTGGCACCCACGCTGTTCGTGTCGTACGACACCTACCTCGATGCCGTGCAGAGCGTGAACCCCGACGCCGGTGAACCGCTGCCCAACGTGTTGGGCGTGGTGCCGGCCGAAGGCACCAGCGACGCCGAGGTGGTCGAGTCGATCAACGCCCAGTCGCTCGAACTCGACGCCCTCACCCGCGAGGACGCCGCCGCCGAGACGCCCGGCGTGGCGCAGGTGCAGCAGTCGTTCAACATCATCTTCCTGCTCTACGGCCTCGTGGTGCCGTGCGTGACCGGGCTGTTCTTCCTGATCATCACGTTCCAGAAGGCCAACTCGCTCACGCTGTTGCGCGCGATCGGGGCGCCTGCCGGACGGCTTGTGTCGTCGCTGCTGATCCAGGTGGTGATCATCATCGGGGCCGGCCTTGCGCTCGGAACGCTGCTCTACTACCCGGTCTCGCAACAGAACCTGGGTGGCATCGCGCTCCGCTTCGAGGCCGGCGCGGTCGTGTTCTGGTCGGTGCTGCTGATCCTGCTCGGCGTCGCCAGTTCGCTGCTCGCCGCCCGCCGCGTGCTGCAGATCGACCCGATCGAGGCCACCACCGGCCAGGGGGTGGGCGCGTGAAACTCGCACTCACCGAGCTCCGCCGGCGGCCCGGGCGGTTCGCCACGGCGACCGTGATCCTCACCCTGATCGCCGTGCTGCTGATGTTCCTCGGCGGCCTGCTCGACGGGCTGATCGCCAACTCCACGGGCGCCCTCCGCGCGCAGCAGGCCGACGTGGTCGTGTACTCCGACACCGCGCAGGCGTCGTTCGTGCGCAGCCGCATCGAGCCCGACGTGCGCTCCTCGGTGGAGAGCGTCGACGGGGTCACCGAGGTGGGCGGGCTCGGCAATGTCCAGCTCGGCGCCCGCGTCCCGGGCAACGGCCCGCGCGATCTCGCCAGCACCGTGCTGTTCGGGTACGAGCTGCCCCCGGAAGGGCTGCCGGAGGCGCCGCCGATGGGCCAGGCCTACGCCGACGACACGCTCGAGGCCGACGGGGTCGAGGTCGGCACGACCATCCTGCTCGGACCGGCCCGGTCACCGATCGAGGTGATCGGTTTCGTGTCCGACACCAACTTCGCCGGGCAGTCGAGCCTGTGGGCGTCGGACGCCACGTGGCGGTCGGTGCTCAGTGAGAACAGGCCCGACGCCCGGCTCGCCGAGGGCGTGTTCCAGGCCCTCGTGGTGCGCGGCGCGGCCACCGGCGACGTGCCGCTCGCCGACGCGATCGACGACGCCACGGGAGGCGCCACCGACTCCTACACCGTCGATGCGGCGATCGAGGCGATCCCCGGCGTGTCGGAACAGACCGCCACCTTCAACCAGATCATCGGCGTCACCGTGGCCATCGCCCTGGTGGTGATCGCACTCTTCTTCGCCCTGCTCACGGTGGAACGCACCGGTCTGTACGGGGTGCTCAAGGCACTCGGCGCCAAGTCGTCCACCCTCTTCGCCGGGCTCGTGGCACAGGCCGTGGTGGTCACCGCGATCGCCGCCGGCATCGCCGGGGCGCTCGTGATCGTGCTCGACCTGATCATCCCGCCGGGCTCGATCCCTCTGCTGGTCACACCGGCGCGCCTGATCACCAGCGTGGTGCTGCTGCTGGTGGCGGCCGTGGTGGGATGCGCCTTCTCTTTGCGGCGCGTGCTGCGCGTCGATCCGGCCTCGGCGATCGGAACCGCCTCGTGAACCAACCACTCGAGCACCAACCACTCGTGAACCGACCACTCGTGAACGGAGTCCGGCCATGACCGACACGTCGACCGTCGACCGCACCGCCACCGACACCGCCCTGCGGATGAGCGACGTGCGCAAGGTGTACACCATGGGCGACGGATCCGAGGTGGTTGCACTCGATCACGCCACGCTCACGCTCGGCAGCGACGAGATCGTGGCGCTGGTGGGTCCGTCGGGCTCGGGAAAGACCACCCTGTGTTCGATCGCCGGCGGCATCCTGTCGGCCACCGAGGGCCGCATCGTGGTCGACGACGAGGACATCTCCGGCCACGACGCCAAGCAGCTCACCACGTTCCGCCAGAGCAAGGTGGGCTTCGTGTTCCAGTCGGTGAACCTCGTGCCGTTCCTCAACGCCCGCGAGAACCTGCTGGTGGTCGACGAGCTCGGCCGGCGGACGGGGCAAGCGGCACGCGACCGCGCCGACCAACTGCTCGAGGAACTCGGCCTGGCCGACCGGGCGAAGAACCTGCCGTCGCAGCTGTCGGGCGGGCAGCGTCAGCGGGTGGCGATCGGCCGGGCGTTGATGAACGACCCTGCGCTGGTGCTGTTCGACGAGCCGACGTCGGCGCTCGACACGAAGCTCGGCGAGCAGGTGATGGAACTGATCCACGACGAGATGAAGTCCCGGGGCACCGCGGCCATCGTGGTCACCCACGACGAGCGCATCACCCACTACTGCGATCGCAGCGTCCACATCATCGACGGTCGTCTCGAGGCCTGATTGTTCCACGGTGCGGTGACGGCGTCGCACAACCGCCTCCGCTGCGCCATGATCGGGGGATGAACTCCCCCACCACTGCCGCCGCCGTCTCGGCGCGGTCACTCCGCCGGGCCTTCGGCACCAACGAGGCGGTCGCCGGGATCGACCTCGACGTCGAGTACGGCGAGATCTACGGGTTCCTCGGCCCGAACGGCGCCGGCAAGTCGACCACCGTGAAGATGTTGTGCACCCTGCTCGGGATCACGTCGGGCACGGCCACGGTGGCCGGTTTCGACGTCGACCGCCAACCCGGCGAGATCCGGCTGCGGATCGGGGTGGCGCTGCAGGACTCGTCGATCGACGGCAAGCAGACCGGACGCGAGATGCTCCACCTGCAGGGCCGGCTGTACGGGCTGAACCGGGCCGACATCACCGAACGGATGGACGACGTGATCGGCCTCGTCGACATCGGCGACGCCATCGACGACCGCGTCGACTCGTACTCGGGCGGCATGAAGCGGCGTCTCGACCTCGCGATGTCGCTCATCCACCGGCCTCAGATCCTGTTCCTCGACGAACCGACCACGGGGCTCGACCCGGCCAGCCGGTCGGCCGTGTGGTCGGAGGTACGCCGGCTCAACCGTGACTACGGCACCACGATCTTCCTCACCACCCAGTACCTCGAGGAGGCCGACGAGCTCGCCGACCGTGTGGGCATCATCTCCGGCGGGCTGATCGAGGCCGAGGGCACCCCGGCCGACCTCAAGCGACGGATCGGCGCCGACCTGATCGTCGCCGAGGTCGACGGCGATCCCGAGCGTGCGGCCGAGGCGCTCCGGGCGATCGACGGGATCGACGAGGTGCAGACGCATCAGAACGAGCTCGCCATCGCCACCTCGAACGGTGCCGGCCTGATCGCCCAGGTGGCCGTGGCGCTCGACGGCTGCGGGGTGCCCGTGACGTCGCTCACGTTGCGGACGCCGACGCTCGACGACGTGTTCCTGCAGGTGACGGGCACGCACTTCGACGAGGGCGACAGCCAGCAGCCCGAGGGTGTCTTGCACGATTCCGACACGGCCGAGGGCGGCACGACCGAGAGCGATCGGAAGGTGGCGTCATGAGCACGGCGACGGCGGAACGAGCGGCGACACCCGAGTACGCACCGATCGCCCGTCGGTCGGCGGCGTGGCACGACTTCGTCACCGTGGCGATGCGGGCGATCCGCGGCGTGTTCCGCGAGC
>JAWLEC010000032.1:0-23450 GCA_041686315.1 Ilumatobacteraceae bacterium | reverse complement strand
TCGACGGAACACGTTCGCACGGGAACTCGTCACGAGGTGACCGCCACGGCCGGGCGGCGGTACGGTCCGCGGATGGCATCGTACGAGGTGTTTCCGCCGGGGTTCTTCGAACGGGCCGACGAGACACCCGACGACGCGTTCTACTCCGTCGATCGCTTCGTCACCCACATCGACGACGAGGCGGTCGCAACCGTCGGGCAGTTGTACGACGACCTCGGTCTCACCGGGGAGGTCCTCGACATCTGCTCGTCGTGGGTGTCGCACTTCCGGACGCCGCCGGAATTGCTGGTGGCGACGGGAATGAACGAGGCCGAGCTGCGCGCCAACGCCGCGGCGTCGTCATGGGTGGTGCGTGACCTCAACACGGACCCGACGCTGCCGTTCGCCGACGAGTCGTTCGACGCCGTCACCTGCTGCGTCTCGGTCGACTATCTCACCCGGCCCCTGGAGGTGTTCGCCGAGGCCGCCCGGGTACTGCGGCCGGACGGCCCGATGGTGATCACCTTCTCCAACCGCTGCTTTCCCACCAAGGCGATCCGTGGCTGGCTGTCCACCGACGACGAGGGGCACTGCTCCATCGTCGCCACCTACTTCGCACTCACCCCCGAGTTCGACGACCCCACCGTTGAACTCCGCAACCCCGGCTCGAGGTCGGACCCGCTGTACGCCGTCTGGGCCCGACGCCGGTCGGGCTCCTAGCCGTCCCCGTCTACGAACGGCCCGCCTACGAACGGCGCGTCAGCGCACGAGACGATGGATCCTGGTCGCCACGGCGTCGAGATCGGCGCCGTGCAGCACGATCCGCTTGCGCCGGCCCGAGCTGCCGGCACGGATGATCACCTTGCTGCGACGCAGACCGAACGTCTTGGCGAGGAACGCCACGAGCTCTTCGTTGGCGCGACCCTCGACGGCCGGCGCCGCGATGCGCACCTTCAGTGCCTGCGCGTGGCTGCCGACCACCTCGTTGCGCCGGGCGCCGGGTTGCACGCGGACCTCGAGCGACACACCCCGATCGACGACGGAGAGGTCCACGCCCGGCGCCGTCATCGCGTCATCACCGGCGAACCATGGTGGAGGAACAGCAGCCTTCTCACCACCGGCCAGGTCCGCAGGATCGGCCAAGCGGGGGTGGACAGCGCGAGCCGGTCGCCGCCGGTGGAGTCGGCGAAGCGGCGGAATGCCCGCGCCGACGGATCGGTGACCGTGTCGGGATCGTCGGCCAGCAGGGCCTCGGCGATCGCCGACCGGTCGAGCCCCGTGGTGGCGCCGTCGCCGATGCGAGCGATGCGACCGCCGACCCCTCCGATCACCAGGCGCCGGATGCGTCCGTCACGACTCGCGGCGATCGCCGACACGATCGCGCCCATCGAGTAGCCGACCAGGTCGATCCGTTCGAGGGCCAGGTCGTCGAGCAGTTCGAGGAGATCGGCACTCATGCGGCCCTCGCCGTAGTGGTCGGGGTCGTGCGGCTTGTCGCTGGCGCCGTGGCCACGGGCGTCGACCGAGATCACCGAGCGGCCGGCGTCGAGCAGTGTGTCGACGACACCGGGCGACACCCAGTTGGTGACGGTGTCGGCAGCGAATCCGTGGTGCAGCACGACGGGTGGGAGCCCGGCCTCGGGCCGGCCGGGGTCGTACTCGTGGTAGGCGATCTCGATGCCGTCGCCGGTGGCGAAGCGCTGCGTGGTGGGCATCGGCCGAGCCTACGGAATCCTGTTCCGCCGGGCCGGAGTCGCAACGCCGCCGACGTCGGACGCCTACGTTGTGCCCCGATGGCCGAACGTCGTGAGGGTGCTGACCGTCGAGCGTGGTTCGAACACGTGTGTACGCAGGTGCACGCCCACTACGCCGATCTCGACGAGGGGGAACTCGCGTCGTACATCCCCGAGCTCGCCACCGTGGATCCCGATCGTTTCGCGATCGCGGCCACGACGCTGGACGGCGAACGTGTCGGTGTGGGTGACGTCGATCATCTCTTCACGATCCAGTCGATCTCCAAGCTCCTCGTGTACGGGCTCGCCCTCGAAACCCACGGTCGGCACCGTGTGCTCTCCCGGGTGGGTGTGGCGCCGACGGGCGACAGCTTCAACGCCATCGAACTCGACGACGCCACCAACCGTGCCCCCAATCCGATGGTGAATGCCGGCGCCATCGCCGTCACCGACCTGATCGGCGGATCGAGCGTCGACGAACGCCTGGAGGTGATGCTGGCGATGTACGAGCGCTACCTCGGTCGTACGCCCGACATCGACACAGCCGTGTGGTCGTCGGAGCGCGCCACCGGGCACCGCAACCGCGCGATCGCCCACCTGATGCTGAGCACCGGCATCATCGGCCCCGACGTGGAGCAGACGCTCGAGGTCTACTTCGCCCAGTGTTCCGTGCTGGTGACGGTGGAGGACCTGGCCACGATCGGCGCCACGGTGGCCAACTACGGCGTCCATCCGGTCAATGGCGAGCAGGTCGTGCCGCGGGAGGTGGCCCGCGACATGCTGACCGTGGCGCTCACATGTGGGATGTACGACTACGCGGGTGAGTGGGCGTACTCGGTGGGCATCCCCGCCAAGAGCGGCGTCGGCGGGGGCATCCTCGGGATGCTGCCGGGCGCAGGCGGCATGGCGACCTTCTCGCCGCGTGTCGATGCGATCGGCAACAGCGTCCGTGGGCTGCGGGTGTTCGAGGAGTTGTCGGCCGAGTTCGAGCTGCACCTGTTCGATCCCGATCGTCCCTGGCGTCGCGACGCCTGACTGCGCCACTTGCGGGTCAGCCACCCGCAGGCGAGCCGCAGGCACGTCAGGTCGTGGCGTAGCGTCGTAGGACCCGGCGGCCGAGCGATGTCTTGTGTACCTCGTCGGCCCCGTCGTAGATGCGCGCGGCCCGTTCGTGGCGGTACCAGTACGACAAGATCGTGTCGTCGGTGACGCCGAGGGCGCCGTGCACCTGGATGGCCGTGTCGACCGCACGGAGCATCGTGTTGGCCACCGAGAACTTGATCGCCGAGATCTCGTCGCGGGCCGCCTTGGCGCCCTGCTCGTCGATCATCCACGCGGCGTGCAGCGTCTGGAGGCGCGCCCCGCGGATCTCGGCGTCGAGTTCGGCGGCCCAGTGCTGGATCACCTGCCGGTCGGCCAGGGTGTCGCCGTCGGGCGAGATCACGCGCTGGTTCGCCCGGGTGCACATCAGGTCGAAGGCGCGGCCGGCGATGCCCAGCCAGCGCATGCAGTGGTGGATCCGTCCGGGACCCAACCTCTCCTGAGCGATCACGAAGCCGCCACCTTCGGGTCCGAGCAGGTTGGACTGCGGTACCCGGCATCCCTGGTAGATCACCTCGGCGTGGCTGGCGTGCCCCGACCCCGCGTGGCCCATCACGCTCACGTTGCGCACCAGGTTGAAGCCCGGTGTGTCGGTGGGGACGATGATCATGCTGGTGCGGGCATAGGGCGGCGCATCGGGGTCGGTGACCGCCATCACGATCGCGAACGCGGCGCCGTCGGCCGACGACGTGAACCACTTCTGACCGTTGATCACGTAGTCGTCGCCGTCCTTCACGGCCGTGGTCTCCAGCAGCAGCGGATTCGACCCGGCCGTCTCCGGCTCGGTCATGGAGAAGCAGCTGCGGATCTCACCCGCCACCAGCGGTCGCAGGAAGCGGTCGCGCTGCTCGTCGGTGGCATGGGTGTGCAGGATCTCGATGTTGCCGGCGTCGGGAGCCTGGGACCCGAACACCGTGTGGCCGAGCGGTGAACGGCCCATGGCTTCGCTGAGGAGACCGTGCTCCACCATCGACAGCCCGAGGCCGCCGAACTCCACCGGATGGTTCGGGGCCCACAGCCCCATCTGGCGCACCTTGACCTGTGCGGCGGCGACCATCTGTTCCACCGTCTCGGGCCTGCCGAACAACATCTCGTTCTCGATGGGGACCAGTTCCCGATCCACGAACTCGTCGACCATGGCGAGCATGGTCGTCATTTTCTCCGACACGTCGAAATCCATCGTCGGTCACCCCTCCTCGTCCCCCGTGCGGGCGCACGGCTGCGACCGACCGTACGTGCCCCGTACCCGCCGCGACAGGGCCGTTGTACTTGTTGCCGGATTCCCGAGACGACGGCACCGGTGACTCCGACGGTCGCCGCGACGCGGTCGGCGGCGGGGCCGGGTGGCGACGGGGCCCGTCGGAAGCGGTCGGTGGACGAGGGAATCAGTCGGCGATGTCGAAGGCGGCGGTCACCCGTTCGGGATGCAGCCGGATCACCAGCTCACCGGGTACGCCGTTGCGTGCCCCGAACTCCTCGGCACGGTCGGCGCCCATGTAGCGGCCACCGATGACGGTGGCGAACCTGCGCACCTCGTCGAGGTCGTCGGAGACGGTGACCCGTCCGTCGACCTTCACGAACGAGAACGGCGGTGCTTCGTCGTCGACCACCAGTGACGCGCGTCCCTCACGGGTGAGCGACTTCCCCTTGCCCGTGTCGGCGCCCGTGTTGAACACGATGTCGTCGCCGTCGAGCGTGAACCAGATCGGCGCCACGTGCGGTGCGCCGTCCGAGGCGACCCAGGCGACCTTGCCGGTGCGGGTGCCGTGGAGGAGGAAGTCACGCACCCGTTGGTCGCGAAGGCTCGCCATGATGGCCAGCCTCGCGCATTCGGCGACTCAGCAGTTCGCGACGATCTCGCCGGCGACGCCCTGGCGGTCGTCAGCGTGACCCGCGACGCCGCCCAGGAGGTCGTCGCGAGCGTCGGGCAGCACGACACCCCACGTGAACCGGCCGAAGGCCGGTGGGGTCGCCGCTGTGGAAGTAGTGCAGCACGACTGCCACGGTCGGTGGGTACCTCCGCAGGCCCTCGACGACACATCGGGCCGACGAGGCGTGTGGTGCGGACGGCGACGTGGGCACCGATCGCGTGTTGCCGACGGGGGCCCGGCTGGTGCGCCCGTTCCGTCACGTGACGATCACGTTGGGGACGCCGATCAGCACGGCCGAGCTCGGGTGCACACGCAGCACCAACACGTCGCGTCGTGACGTCACCGATCGTGTGATGTCGGAGGTGCGTCGCCTGTGCGGTCAGACGTACGTCGACGACTACGCCCCGACGTCGTCGCCGCACACCTGACGGTGGTTGCTGTCGTTGCCGTCAGAACGGGACGATGGTGGTGAGGAGCCCGGTGGCCTCGCCCCGGCCGGCGAGCACGCTGCAGAAGTCGACGGCGTTCATCGTGAACGATGGCCCGCCGGTGCCGGCGACGAAGGACCCGCCGGCTGCTCCGGTCAGTTCGAGGGTGAACGGCTCACCGTGACGCTGCGCCCATTCGGCGACCACGTCGGCGACGATGCGTCCGTCGTGGTCGCCCGAGAGCACCGGATCGCCGCCGGTGGCGCGAACGGTGTCGATCCGGTGCATCCACATGTCGCGCAGGTAGATCACGTCGATCAGGTAGCCGAGTGACCACTTCTCGACGACCGGCGCATCCACGGCGACCTTCACGGAGCGCATCAGGCTCGGCGTCCGCGACCGGCCCGCGACGGTCTCGGGTGCCACGGCCTGCAGTCGGTCGAGCAGCTGTGCGGGGGACAGGTGGTCGCGTTCGGCGACCTGCACGGCCGACAGGCCCGCTTCGAGCGGCACACCACGTGTCTTGCGGCGTGACCGGGCGGCACGCATCTGGTGGATGTTCTCGCGCACGGATGCGCCTGCCTCGCAGGCACCCAGCACGTGGAGCCACATGCGGCGGACGTTCCAGTCGGGGCAGTTCGTCGGTGCAGCCCACTGGTCGGCATCGAGCCCGCGCAGCAGCGACACCGCGCGCTCGAGCTCGGTCGTCTGGAGTGCCATGGCCTCTCGGTGATCGATCGCAGGGATCGAGGACACGTCGGTGGTGGTCGTGGTCATGTCTGCTCGCTCTCGTCGGTGCGGTCGGGGTGGGTTCGGGTGTCGGTCAGGAGCATGTCGACGGCTCGATCGACGAGCCGGATCCACCGGTCACCGCCCGGGTCGTTGGAGATCTGCTGGTCGGTGATCCCGGTCATGACCGCGGTCCACAGGTCGAACGTGGCCTGGTCGTGGACGCCGATCGACGTCACCTGCTGTCTCATCTGCTCGTACAGCTCGACGGCGACGGCCCAGGCCTCCGGTGACGGCGTGAAGCCGGGGACGGTGCGCTGGAACAGCAGCTGGTAGCGGACCGGGTCGGAGGTGCAGAACTCCACGAAGGCGTGGATGGCCCGCCGGACGGCGGCCTCCGGGTCGACGTCCGGCGTCGGTCGGTCGTCCACGGCGGCGGCCATCCAGACGGCGAACTCCCGGTAGCCCTGCAGGAACATGGCGTCGTAGATCTCGTGCTTCGATCCGAAGTACGAGTAGAGCGACTGGGCCTTCATCCCGACGCGCGTACCCAGGTCCCGCATCGACAGGCCGGCGAGGCCGTCCTCGCGCACCATCACCCATGCCGTGTCGACGATCTGCGACAGCGTCTGCTGACGGCGTTCGGCACGCCTGTCGATGTTCGTTTGTCCTGACACCGTTCGGATTGTGGCTGTTCGTGCCGCTCGTGTCAAGTTCGGGCTCCCGGTGGTCCTGGGCCACGGTCGGCTCCGCGCTGGGCGTCAGATCCGGCGTCGGTGGTGGAGGTGGAGCGACCGGTACCAGTGCTTCTCCTCGCGGAGGGCTTCCCAGGCGCCGAACAGGGCCACCAGTGCGCCCACCCCACAGATGAGTGCGATCGTGCCCGATCCGACACCGGCGACGGCGCCGCTCGTGATGTGCCCATGAGCGAAGAATCCCCCGAACGGGTCACCCAGGACCAGCGACCCGGTCACGACGACTGCGGTTGCGAGCAGCACGACGGTGACCGCCAGCAGGTGACGGGAACGGAACACGCGGTACGCGTCGGAGAGTGCGGAGGTGACCATGATGTAGGTGGAGCGGGCGACTGCGGCGAGCGACACGAGGGTGAGCGTCGACGTCTGGAGCACGGCACGACGGGTCGCACCGTCGTCGTGCCACGTCGCAGTCCGCTGCGACAGCCACAGGCCTGCGATACCCGCACCCAGCAGTGCGAGCTGCAGCCAGAAGGAGTGCTTCCGGAAACGGTCGGCGTTCGGCTCG
The DNA here is from genome assembly GCA_041686315.1 of Ilumatobacteraceae bacterium. GTDB lineage: Bacteria > Actinomycetota > Acidimicrobiia > Acidimicrobiales > Ilumatobacteraceae > Sva-07. The sequence continues at coordinate 16,346 of JAWLEC010000032.1, read as the reverse complement.
GTCGACATGACACCTCGCACCCCCTCACAGAGTCTTGTCGTTCCGGCCCCGGAACGCCAGACGGGCCCCTCCGAAGAGGGGCCCGTCGGCGGTGATGCGGACGAGAATCGACTCGACCGCTGGGGATCAGACGCCGGCCGTCTCGACGGCGGGCTGCTGGTCCTTCGGCTCGGAGGCCGGAGCCTCGTCGCCCTTGTTCATGTTGTTGCGGGTGTGCCAGATGAAGGCGGCGCCCATCACCGTGCACACCACGCCCAGGCCTGCCAGCAGGGCTGCCACACCGAGAGCGAGCTGCAGCGTGCTGTGCGTTGCCGCACCGACGCCGAGTTCGGCGACCAGCGCATGAGCGGTGCCGCTCCACGCCATGTCACGAGCCTGGCCCTCCACCGGATCCATCCGGTCGAAGCCGGTCCAGTAGCGGCCGTTGACCTCGAACTCGCAGGTGAGACCCTCTTCCGGGAAGGGTGTGGGTACCTGGACGGTCTCGCCGTTGCACGTGTACTCCGAGGCGAGGTTCCCCTCGCGGTCGGTGAGGTCGGCTTCGGTGAGCGTCACGGTCTGCGTGCCGTTGAGGATGTGGTACGAGATCGTCGCCATCTGGAACATGTACTCGGAGGCGGTGTTGACCAGAGGATCGTTCGGATCCATGTCGCCGTCCACGACCGGGAAGTTCCAGTCGTCCTTCAGCAGCGACATGATGGCCTGGGCATTCTCCACGGTGCCCCGGTCGACCAGTTGGCCGTCCTCGTTGTAGTTGAGCTGGACGTCCTGCACCTCGCTGAAGGACTGGAGCGAGCCGTAGCCGCCCTGCACCTTGTTGTAGGCAACGCCCGCCCCGACGAAATACCCGATACCGACGACGATCAGAAAGATCCCCAGCAGCCCGAGTGGCTTCTTCAACATTGCGACCCCTTTCAAGTGGTCCGATCACCAGTTTGTGAGATCATTCACGAGCTGGGCCTGTTGGGGACCATCATGTTGCTTGCGCACACAATCCAGCAGGGCCGTTCGTCCCGACCTGCGTGGGGAATTGCGCGCAGAGCTGCGCGGAGATCTGAGCCCCGACATCCAGATGCGCTGCCGCCGAAGCGATCAGACAACGATTCGGAGCGACGTCGACGACAACGCCGAGCTGTACCAGATGGCTCAGAACACGAGTGGGACCGCCTTGTCGTCGCGCTCGGAGCGTTCCGGCGCACAGCTGTCACCGGTCGAGACACCCGGTGGATCGTCGAGCGCGGTTCGATCGATTGATCCACTGTCGAACGCTCTGGCAGAGAGCCGCCCTCTACACTCTCCGACGCCGTCCGAACCGCGGAACGGAGCGCGGACCAAGCCGCGGACGTCCCGCCCCTGTAGCTCAGTGGATAGAGCGTCGGTTTCCTAAACCGTGCGTCGCAGGTTCGATCCCTGCCAGGGGCGCCGAAAAACACCTGCTAGATCGTTTGCGGCTCGCAACGATTGACCCGAAAATGGCGTTTGGGGCGGCAGTCGAAGAAGTCGTACTCGACGAAGAAGGAAGCGCAGGAAGCGCTGGCAACTGCGATCGACGCCCACCGACGCCAGGACTTCGTGGCGCCGACGGATCTGAGGGTTCGCGACTTCGTCGACACGTGGCTGCACGCACTGGAGACGCAGGGGTCGCAAGGTGACGACCGTGACGGGCTATCGGCAGGCGATGAAGAACTGGGTCCTGCCGCACCTGGGCACGCACAAGCTGCAGGACCTCCGCGCCACCGACCTCGACAAGCTCGACGCCGAACTGTTGAGAGCCGGCGGCGTCGGTGGTCGTCCGTTGTCCATGACGACGGTGCATCACGTGCACACGCTGTTGGGCAAGATGCTCCACGACGCAGAACGCAAGGGCCTCGTGGTGCGCAACGTCGCGAGGCTCGCGGACGCGCCGAGCATGGCGGCGGCGCGTGATCGGGCGCCCGAGATGAACGTGTGGTCGCCCGACGAGCTGAGTCGCTTCCTGCGGCACGTCGAGAGCTATCGGGCCGGCGCGCTCGTCCACCTGGCAGCGATGACCGGCATGCGTCGCGGTGAACTGGTCGCGCTGCGGTGGGATGCGGTCGATCTCGCACGCTCGACGGTGACGGTCCGTGCGGCTGCCTCGTTCCTTGGAGGTGTGGAGCGCGTCGAGGTGCCGAAGACGAAGCGGAGCCGGCGCGCGATCGACCTCGACCCGCGGACTGCGTCGATTCTGAAACGACACCGAGCGACGCAGCGTGAGGAACTCTTCGAGCTTGGCATGACGGCGCCGACCGACGACCGCGTGTTCACGAACGAGGTCGGTGATCCGATGCGACCGCACAGTGTCGGCCAGGCGTTCAGCCGTCTGGTCGAGTCGTCGGGCCTTGCGAGGATCCGTCTCCACGATCTTCGCCACACCCATGCATCGCATCTGCTCGCAGCGGGCGTGAACGCGAAGGTCGTGAGCGAGCGGCTCGGGCACTCGTCGGTCAGCTTCACGCTCGACCACTCCCACCGAGGCGTGTGATGACTCCCACCGGATTGTCGGATTGCTACCACTCGCTAGTTCGATCGATCCCCGTAGTCGTGTGTGTGGTGGTGTGTGTTGCGGCGATCACTACCACCGTCGGCCGGGGTGTCGGATTACTACTCGGATCACTCCCTTCCCCCTGGTCAGCGCCTCCCGGCACGCACACGACCACTCACACGTCTCGCGCATCGTTTCTTGCGGACATCGACTCCCGTCAGGCAGCTCCGACGACGTGACCTCACCCCGGCCCGAGAAGTGGCCAGTCGACGATGCCGAAGAGCGGCCGGCGAGATCGATGACCCACGTCGGGGTGGAGACCATCTCGCTCCGCAGACGACGCCTATCCGGAACCCACCACAGGCGACGTTTGTGCCTGCGAGCGCGGCGCTGCCCGCTGCCCGCTGTGTGGGCTGCAGTGGACTTCGAACCTTCTGCAGGCTGCGAGCATCCAGACGTGTTCGATCCATTCGGCAACCGCGTCGAAATCCGTCGGCCAGCTCGTGAATCGACGTAGTTGAAAGCCGCCGGAACGCCAACTCGGCTCCCGGCGCGAGGTTCCAGCCGTTGGCGTGGGAGTCCGTGCGGGAACCGCAGTGGAGCCCTTCACATACCATTACCCGGATGGTGCATGGTTGCGTTGCGTTCCGTAACTGTGGGCCTGGGCCGCAGATCAGTCCTTGTTTCGGTCTCGCTTTGCGGCTCGACGACGATCAGCGCGGTTGAGTCCTTGGGGTTGAGTGGCCTGGGCGGCCAGGGCGATCCGTGCCCGAAGGGCTGCGTTCTCGGCCCTGAGCTCAGCGAAGCCATCTCGCAGCAACTCGAGCTCTTCCTCGCGCCGAGCACCGGCGGTGCGGAGGCCGTCCAGTGCCGCCCTGGCCCGATCGAGCCTGCGCAGTGTCGACTGGTGTCGTCGGCGCTCGGTCTGTAGCGCCGCGTTCAACTCGGACAGCGACGCCAATGCTGCGACGAGTTCTGCCTGGAACTGTCGGGATCCGATCGGCGTCCGATCGCCACTTGCGCGGCCGGCTACCTTTGCCAGGAACCGTCATGGTGGGAGCGTAACGAAACGCAACGATTGAGTACACCCACCGGGTAATACTCTGTGAGGGAGCTGCTGGCCGGAACCGCAGTGATTATGCAGTGGGCCGATCGAGCCAAGAGGTCCAACACTTCGCATGATATGTGGGTCTCGTTGGGGCCCGTAGGGTGCCTGGTCCGTCGACCTCGCAGGGATCACGCCGAAATCTTGGCGGCGTACTTGCGCTGGGCGGCCTGCTTGGACACGCCGAGCATTGCTCCAATCTCGGACCATGATCGATCAGCCTTGCGTGCATCGCGGATCGCGTCGAGCAACGCCGTGTCGATGTCGTCTCGCTGTTCGGCAAGTTCGGCGATGGTTCGGAGCGCTGCGGTCTTCGCCTCGACGAGGTCATCGGCGTCGACCTCGTCGGCCCAACGCTCGAGCGCGGCCGCGCGCTGTGCACGTGTCGTCATGGGGTCCACCAACCTTTCAGGAACTTGGATCGGGCCGGCATTGCATGGATGATCGCAACGCCGTCGGCGTCATCGACAACACCAACCTCCAGCGGCTCACCGATCGCGGACGGTCCGATGAACATCGTGACGTCGGCATCGTCGGTCTCGAAGCCTCGCCAGTGGTGTCGCAGTGCGTGGAGCATGTCGTCATCGGAGACACCGTGCTTGCGGGCGCTCGCCTCGATGTCCACTCGGTCAGGCTACGCATCGGACCACGCCTCGTCAACATCTATTGACGGGGTCGCTGAAGTGTTGCGATCGGCCCGCACATCGCGCCGGAACCCGAGCACGGGCCCGGGGGTTCCAGAGCGTGATTATCGCACTGTGAGTTTGCGACCTCGGCAGAGTGCCGGGCGGAACGCGTGAAGCCCGCCGGGCACACCTCTTGGTCGGAGGCACCCCGCTAGTAGTGGGCCACCTCTTCACTCCCGGACAGACCCGTTCGGCCGGTGAGGCGCTTGGCGAGCCGGGTGTCGGCGTGGGGCCGGCGGGTTAGCTCACGGTTGCGGACCTACAACGTGATCCGCTCCGACCCCCGCCTCGGCGGCCCTACGCCGACCGACTGATCGTCGCTCACACGATCCGCGCCCGGCTCCTCGCGATTCCCGCCCGGACACACCAACCGCGCCGGTCGTCGCACACTTCGCCTCCCGACGCGGTTGATGAGACGCATCGAGGCAGCGCACGGTGAGGCAGCGCTCGTCGCAGGATCACCCCGGTTGGCACTTCTGGTTTGCGGTCTCGAGCCGGTCCAGGTCACGAGCTGCCACCATGTCCCCGAGGGGTTCCCAAGTTCGCCCTGCTTCCACCCAGTCCTCGAAGGGTGGCGGCTCCGTCGAGGGGTAGCCCTCTTTCTTGAGACACTGGTGGATCGCGACGAACCCGTCGTAGATGGTTCGTGCCATCGCTGGCGAATCGTCGGAGAGCACTGCGTACTTGGGTGTCGCGAGCAGTTCGTCGCCGCAGTCGAATACGGCATCGCCTTCGTGAACGATCCATCCTTGCTCGTCGATGTAGGCGTCTACCTCGCCGGCCTCGCGGGCGCATTTGACGGCGTCCACTTGGAATTCGTCTGCGAGGCGCTCGAGGTCGGCGAATGCCGCTCCGGACTCCTCGCCTTGTGCCGTTGGAGACCCACAGGCTGACGCAACTGCTGCCGCGCCAGCGAGGATCAGTGCGGTCAGTCGCATTGGCGCCCTCCCTTTCGATGTTGAGGACTGTCTCATAGCCGTCACTCGCATGTCACGTACGCGTTGTACGGGGGCAATGAGTAGTACTTGGTTCCCCCCTGTGTGACGCCGGCAGCCCATTCTCCTTCGTGGACGCTCCATGCCTTCCTGAACGTCGTTTGGTTGTTCCACACGGAGTGCACGGGGCCATGAGCTGGGACGAGGTGGTTGTGCCAGCGTGAGACGCCTGCACTGAACACCCACGTCGTTGGGTTCCGGTTCGGGATGGTTGTGCACCAGGCGTAGCCGTTGGCCCCTTGGGCTGTTTCGCTGGCTGGCAGGCTGAGAGCGATCAGCGCCGCTGCGGCGAGTCCACCGAGTGTTCTTCGCATCTTCGGTGCTCCTTCCGGGAAGATACGTCGTACAGGTGTTTGTGTTCTCGCCCGTCCAGTCGATACCAACTTCTTCGACGAGTTGGTCGATGCCTTGGGGCTAGTGTCGCGCCATCATGAGGCCGTGTCAACGAGCGTGCAGACGAACCGCAACTGAGCTCCTTCTTGCCGCCGAGATGCGGCAAATAGCAGGACTTTCCTGCGATTGACGTGCTTCATTAGGCGGCTCGTTCGGCGATTCAAGTCGCCCCGATAACAACTAATCAGTAGTCCGCCGAGCGCTTGCTAGACACACTGATGCCGTAGTCCGGAGATTCGTCGTCGGGCAAGCTATCCATCTACTTGCGTTCCGACTGACGATCCATCTCGCCGAATCGTTCATGCAGCCGAGACCTAGCGATCGATGCCGCCTGCGCGGCAGTTTGAGCCAGTCGGTAGGTGCACAAGTTCGTCCGTCGGCCAATGAGGGATGCAACACGAGCCGTATCAGTAGACGGTCGTCAACCGGACATCTCCGATTGACGGTGAGTATGCAGTGCCCTGTCGACAAGCTAAGGCGACCCACTTCGCCGGAACCCGGGTGACCGTCTCTGCGTTCGTTCCGGCGATTATCGGGCGGGCTTGTGATCGCTGTATCCGTCGGTCCACTTGGTGACTACCGGATCGGAAGCCGACGAAGGGCAGCCGGTCCGTGACGATCACGACAGCAGCAGCCACGAGATCGTCCGACACGTCGGGAAGCACACCGAGGATCGCCTGGTGGACCTGATCGTCGGGATCGTGGCGTCGACGCGACAAGATCAGGATGGGCATCGACGCCCTCCGCGCGCAAGCAACTCACCGAAGTCAGTATCAGCTGACACCACGAAGCCATCGTGTTCAACATCAAAGGCCCTTCCTGGCGCCCTCTGACGGATTCCGACGAGACTGCCTGATCGCCAATCACAGATTTCCCTGGTCGTTCACACCGATTGTCTGCAAGACAGCGTGCGACCGCATAGCGAAACGGGCTCTTCACGGCTACGGAGCGCAACGATTCCCTGTGTTGCCAATCGTGCGGTTGTATGTCGCAGCGGTTAGTGCCCAATTTGTTCCGCCACCCGAGTTGGCGGCATTGAAGAACCACTGTTCGCCATAGCTGCTCCAGCCCAATTTTCCGCCGCCGAAGCTGTCGGTTCCCCCGTAGTAGGTGTAGTAGCTTACTGTGTAGCCGTCCGTGTATCCGGTGTAGGAGAGTCTCTGCCCATAGACACTGTCTGCAGCGTGAGCGTTGGCCCAAGTCTCTGCACCAACTATGCCATCGACGGTTGTTCCCTGAACCGACATGAACGGGAGAGCCTGAAATGATTCGGTCCGACTCCTCGTTTGGTTGCCGAAGTAGCCATCAACCGTGATGGAGCAGTCGACAGAGGAAAGAATTGACTGCCAGAAGGCGGAACCATTCGAGTAAGAGTTCGAATTTACAGAAACTCGGACATAGTCGTCACCCCAGTCCCAAGTCGTGAAGCCACTGCCCGCCGCTACCGGCTGTGTCACTGAAGACACTCCCGCCAACGATGCGACCAAAGCCACCATTAGGGCAATGAGGCGACGCTGACGGTTCATTGCAGCACCTCCAACTCGACTGCATTTGCGAACTGCTGAATCAGGTCTTCCGATGCACCGGTGCCACCAACCTGAACAACATAGACACCCGTATTCAACATGGCCATTATGTTCTCGCCGCCACCCACATCGATCAACGACCAGGTTCCGAGCGCCGTAGTGAACTGTCCGACCGATTCAATCTTGAACAGATCCGCGTCTGGCGGTGGAGACAACTGCACGGAATAGGCAATTGAACACTCGCAGCTCGGTACGAACCATCGATCGTTGAACAGGACCGCTGCGGGAAGATCTGCGTCGATCGGATACTCTTCAACCGCGACCGGTGGCCGAAGATCGAAGTCGAGAATCGTCACCTCGTCTGGAGTCTGAGCCCGGGGAGGCGTCTGCTCAGGTGCGAGAGATGTGTCGTTCTTTGGTCGAGCCGTTTCAGACGAGTCCACGCTAGGCGATTCGATAGTCGAGGCGTTCTGCGGTAGCGGAAGGGTCCCGGCATCCGGACTTCCGGTACCGGGCTCTGTCGAAGCACCGCACGCCAGCGATGCGGCCGCTAAGGATGCCAAACCGACGATCCTCAACGAATATGTAGATATTCGCAGCATTTGAACTCCCTGTGTTGTATCAACCGCAGATCTAGATGTACCCGCAATCGGGCGAAGTAATCCGGGTGACCAACGCGCGCGCCGCTGGGGTGAGGGGGCCGCGCGGTGTTGCGACGTCGCCGTCGACGCCCGGTGCAACTCGTCGAGGTTCCCATCGACAGCAGAGCTGTGGTTCTGGCGCGCTATATCGAGGTCGCGCCTGGCGGGCGACCACACATCTCGGTCGCACGGGGGCACCGTTGCATGAGTTTGCGGCGATCGCCGAGAACCACCCGGTGTTCGAAGTTCTGGACCGGTGAAGCCTGATCGCTGCGCGTCGTTCACACGCTGCCGCCTCACCGCAGAGCACGCTGTTTCGGTGGTGCACGGCGACGCTGATCGCCGACCCATCCCTACTCGATAATCGCAAGCCGGCAGCGCCGCCCTAGTAGCGCATCACCGGCAAACCTGAGCACTCGAGGGTTTCTGCGAGGGCGCACATAATGGGAGCGCCGTAACCCGGCATCCGTCGACATGAGGCCACTCGGCTTCGGCCCTTACGTGACACGAGATAATCCCGCCCGTCGATCGGGGGTTGAAACTATTGGAGAAGTCCAATAGATTAAAGGACATGCCATCCGACCTGGTGTCACTTGCGGACGCGTCGAGCATCCTGGGGGTGTCGTCGGAGCGCGTCCGTCAGCTCGTCGTGGCCGGCGATCTGCCGGCGCAGCGGTTCGGAAACGCGTGGGCCGTCCCGATGGATGCAATCGTTGCTCGCCGGCACTCGGCTCGGTCTGGTGGCCGACCGCTGGGGGCTGTTCGGGCGTGGCGCGAGCTCGTTGATGGTGACATCAATCTGGATCGGCCGGGTCGCTACCAGCGACGAGCAGAGGTCGTGCGCTGCGAGATGGGTGAGGCCGACTTCGAGTCACTTCCTGATGCGGTGGGAGCGCTGATGGGTGGCGTTCGTGCGGCCATCGAGTTCGGGGCGTCGCTGATCCCCGCTGACGATCGCGATCTCTATCTCTCGCGCAGTGCGTTCGGTCAGCTGGATTCGCTCGTGGCAGCCGTTCCAGACCCGCTCGGCCAGATCCGTCTGCGAGTCGTCGATGACGACGCGTGGGGGATCATCTCTGGCGGGGAGTTCGCTCCACGTGGTGCCGTCGCCCTCGACCTTCTGGACTCATCTGATCCACGGCACTGGATTGCAGCCGAGGGCCTGGTTGTCGATGCCTGACGACGTGGCGGTTCGACTTCCACCGCTCGCCGGTCGACAGCAGGAGTCGTGGAGCGCCTTCATCGAGCTCACACCAAGACTCGGGGACCACTGCCTGCTGGTCGGCGGACAGATGGTCTTTCTGCTGGAGGTCGAACGAGGCTCACTTGACACACGACCCACCGATGATGTCGACATCGTGGTCGATCTGCGGGTGGAACCGGCAGGTCTCGCCCGAGTTCATCAGACACTCATCGACGCAGGCTTCGGCCAAGTGCTCCCCAGCGCCGACGGCATCGCTCATCGCTATACGCGCGCCGGCGCGACGATCGATGTGCTGGCACCGGACCGGCTCGGAAGCCGAGCCCGTTTGGCGCTCGGCGGTGGCCGCACGATCGAGGCGCCCGGTGGCAGCCAGGCTCTCGTTCGCAGCAGTGTGGTCAAGGTCGAGCTCACCGACGGCTCGACCGCTCGGGTGCGTCGTCCAACCGTGGTCGGCGCACTCCTCGGCAAGGTCGCCGCGGTGACGCAGATCGTTGCCCAGACCTCGGCCGAACGAGCGAAGCACGTGCGAGATGTCGACTCACTCGCGCGCTTGCTCGGCCCGACGGATCGCGAACAGGCGCACCTCACCCGTAAGGAACGGTCTGTGCTCGAACGAATGGCCGAGTTGCCCGACCTCAGCGCGCTCGCGCAACGTTCGATCGTGTTGCTCACGAGCCCGCCCGCCCACTCCGACTGATGCTGTTCGGCGTGCCGCCAGACACCCGCGAACATTCGCCCCGGACTTCAAGTCACGCCTCCGACACCAGATGACCAGGGCGATCGGGGCTGGCGATCCGCGGGAGCGTGACCGGCAATGTGACACGTGGACGTCACCAGATTGACGTGCGACGCGGTTCCCGCAGAGCGCTGGGGATGGTTCGTCGTCAATCGTTGGATGAACCGCACGTAACGGAGCCCAAGCCGAGTGCAGATCCGTTGCAGCCGACGGCGTTTCACGGGCATGTATGGATTCGCCCGCACCTGCCGGACGGGCAAGGGACGATTCCTAAACCGTGCGTCGCAGGTTCGATCCCTGCCCGGGGCGCTGCACGGCACCTGCTCGGAGTCTGGCGTCGCAACGCGACCGACATCGGCGCGGCATCGGAGACGGCGGTCAGATCTCGCCGTTGCGCTGCATCCAGGCGAGGGAGAACCAGCCCGGCAGGATCGGAAGCCAGAACGTCATCACCCGGAAGCCGAGGACCGCCGCCACCGCCGGTCCGCTCGCCAGGCCGAAGCCCGTCAAGCCGGCGATCAGCGCAGCTTCGAGGGCACCGAGGCCGCCGGGTGTGGGAGCGAGCGTCGCGATGGCGACCGCCACCAGGTACGCCGTGCCGATCTGGGCGAACGTGATGCCACCCCCGAACGCCTGCACCGAGCAGGCGATCGCCGTGACGTACGACAGGCTGATCCCCGTCGACCCTCCGAACAGAGCCACCATCCGGACCGGCCGTTGCAACAGGGACGCGATCTGGCTGCCGCCCGTGCGCAGGGCACCGAGTACCGGCCGCGCCAATCTCGTTCTGACGGGCCCGATCACGAGGACGGCACCCAGCAGTGCGAGCAGGATCGCCAGCACGAGCAGCACCGTCGAACCGGCCGGCAACGAGATGCCGCCGAGCCCCACCTCCCCTTCTCCGCGTCCCGACCAGACGATGAAGCCGGTCAGCAGCACGGCGTGCATGGCGAATCCGGCCAGGCCGTCGATCGTCACCGAGGCCGCTGCTTCGGCTGGACGCAGACCGTTGCGCTGGAGGAATCGGGCGTTGAGGGCGTACCCACCGGCACCGGCGGGCCCGACGAGCGTGGCGAAGGACGATGCCGACTGCGCACGGAGATTCGCGCCGAAGGGGATCGGCTGGATGATGGCGCCCTGGAACGAGATGGCCGCGAAGAGATAGGTCGAGATCGAGGCGAGGGCTGCACCGAGGAGCCAGAGCGGGCGGGCCTCGGCGAACGACTCGACGGTGTCGCCGAGGTTCGCGAGCTGCGGCAGCAGTGAGTAGAACGCGATCGTCGATGCCCCGATGATGACCAGCGTGCGTGGCCGGACCCGTTGCAGCCGTTCGAGCTCGACATCGGGCACACCGGTCACCCGGCTGATCTCCGTCCGCAGCTCGTCGAGCAGCGATGCCGCCGCCTTCACCCTGTCGCGCGTCGACGACGGGAGCGCCAGCGGCTGCAGCATGCGGAGCGAGTCGGCCACCGGCTCCGGCCCCAGGGCGTCGACGGCAGCTCGGACTGCATCGTCTGGTCCGACCACGATGGCGGTCTCGGTGAGCAGACCGGCGACGTCGCGAGCGCGCTCGCGAGGTGACGGTGCGATGTGTGAACGGTGGAACGCTCGCAGCATCGGCTGGCCATCGGCATCGACCCGAAGCGAGTCGAGTTCGAGTCGTCGGTGGGCCACACCGGCGGCGTGGAGCTCGCCGAGCAGCCGCCACAGCCCCTTCAGGAATGCGGGCGAGCGGAGATCGTCGTCGGTCGCCGGACGATCACCGTCCACCTCGGTGATCAAGAAGGCGGCGCCCCGCTCGGTTCCGCCGATCGTCACCACTCGGGGGACCCGGACGTTGTGCCGCTCGGCGAGGGTCAGCGCCAGGGCCTCGTGCTCGATCCGGCGTTCGACGCGGCGGTAGCCGAGTTCCACCTCGTCGTCGGCGTACCGCAGGCGCCGGAACACCCTGGCGAGCAGGTCGGCGTCGCGCTCGTCGGGCGTGCGCAGGGTGATCTCGAGAATCCGGTCACCGCCGTCGACCTCGTCGATGGCCCTGTATCTCAGCGCCGAGCCGGAGCCGGGCCGGCGCTCGATCCGACGGGGACTGATCCCGGCGGCTTCGACCCCGTGGAGCAGCTCGTCGGGGTGCGGCTCGTGGGAGGGGGAGCCGAACATCAGCAGGAGCGCCGACCCGACGACCACCCCGACCCCGACAGCGACGACCACGTCGAATGCCGGCTGCGTGACCGACAGCAGGCGCAACAACACCACGAGCCCGAACGCCCACCACAGGGCCTGTCGCCACCGGCGACCCGACCAAGGTGCAGCCACGGTGACGATCGCCGTCATCGACGCAACGACGTGTGAGGTCGGCGATCCGTCCCCGGCGTTCTGCTCGGCCCGGAGCAGTGCGACCAGGTCCTCCAGGTCACGGTCGAACAGGAACACGTCGACCGCACCCATCGCAAGGTCGGCCAGCAGGCCGGCGAGCACCAGCAGGAGCGCCACTCTCCACCGTCGGGTGACGAGCAGCATCACCAACGCAACGGTCGGGATGACCCGGGTGAACAGCTGGGCGATCGCCAGGAGCAGGTCCTCGAAGGTGTCGGGCAACCGGTCCACGAGTTGCAGCAGGTCGAGTTCGACACCGCGGATCGTGGAGCGGGCGAGCGCTCCGACGAGGGTGCCGCCGGCGATGAGCACGAGCCCGATCAGGAGACGGAGCAGATCTCCGGGCGAGAAGACCCGTCTCGTCCCCGGTGGGTCGAACATCTCGATCGATGCCGGCGAGCTGTCGCTGCTCACCAGGGGATCGCCGGAGGTCGTCATGCTCGAGTGGCCCGGACTCAGCCAGCGTGATCCGGTACCGTAGCCAATCTCGATTGCCGGCCCCCGGACCGTCTGCCACGACGTCGCCCGTTCGGGTGATTGTGGGTTCCCGCCGACTCTCGGCCCTGTGTCGTCACCACCGTCGAGTCGATGTCAGGAACCGCCGATCGGCTCGACCTCGAGATGTCCGGTGCCACTGTCGTGGTGCGCGGTGAACTCGATTCGTTCTCTGCTGTGCAACTGTCGGACAGTCTCGCGCCGCGTCTCCTCGCCGGGGCGGTGGTACTCGATCTCCGCGCCGTGACCTTCATCGACTCGAGAGGCCTTGCTGCGCTGTTGCAGGTGCACAGGTCTGCCGAGGAGTCGGGTGGCTGCGTTCGGATGATCGCCGGCAGGAGAGTACGTCGCCTCTTCGATCTCGCCGGGCTCGACGGATACCTACACGTCGACGAGGGGTGACCCGGCGCGGCGTCGCAAGCCGAATTCCGGCGCACGCAGCGCGGCCTCGGTCCGGTTGCGTACACCGAGCTTCCCGTAGAGCTTGCGGAGGTGCGTCTTGACGGTGTCGATCGAGAGGTAGAGCTGTGTCGCGATCTCGGAGTTCGACGAGCCGATCGCCACCAGTGCGAGCACCTCCAGCTCGCGGTCGGTGAGAGTGACCGACGACGACGTGATCGACTGGTCGTCGAGCGACGGGGGAGTACCGGCGGTGGTCTGTTCGAGGGCTTCCACCAATCGCTCACCGGTCATGGACTTGAAAATGATGGCGTCGACGTCGCGTTCGCCGACGTCCTCGGCGAACGCGGGCGGGAGATCCCAGGTGTACAGCACCATCTTGCCGAGGTCCGGTCGGTCGGCCATCTCGTCGATCCGATCGAGTGCGTTGCGATAGGCGGCGAACGTGTCGAACAGAACCAGATCGGCAGGGCCGTGGGGCGTGGTGCCGGTGTTGATGTCGACCATCTGCACCCGGTCGGAGAACGGCGCCAACGTGGCCTCGAGGCCCTTCACCACCAGCTCGTGGTCGTTCACGATCGCGACGCGCAACGGTCCGGCTCCCTCGCCGTTGCCGGACGGTGCATCGGTTCGTGTCGGTGCCATCGTCATGGGAACAGGATGCCGCGGTACCCCGAACCACAAACCCGAAGACGACGGCGGCGACGGACGGTCGGCCCGCCGGAAATCAGGACCCGTCGAGACGCGTGCAGCGGATCACGTGGGCACCGTCGACAGTGACGATGTCCACCCGGTCCATCACCGACGCCACCACGTAGAGCCCGCGCCCCGTCGGGTCGTCGGGCGGTGGAAGGCGGGCCTCGGTGGGAGCCGGCGCATCTTCGGCATCGGCGACGTCGAGGATCCAGGCCGTCTTGTTCCGTGCGATCCGGAGCCGGATCGCGTCCGACGCGGTGTGGCGGATCACGTTGGTGGCCAGCTCGCTCGCGGCGAGTTCGATGTCGCCGACCAGGTCATCGGACGCGCCACGTTCCTCGAGGAAGTGGCGGGCCCAGCGGCGCACCGACGCGAGCTCTCCGGCTGTGGCGGGCAGCGACAGCGTCGACGTCTCCTCCACCTCGGGGGCACGGCAGTCGTCTCCGCCGGACGCCACGTGCATCCCTCGTCCCGGTGTGCAGGGAGTCTTCGCGGACCTCACCCGGAATGCACCTGGATCACATCGGTGAGACCGCTGATCTCGATGATCTTCGCCACCGAACGGCTGGGGGCCTGCACGGCGACGCTCGAACCGGCGGCTCCGGCCCGGCCGGCGAGATCGACCAGTGCTCGCAGTCCGCTCGAGTCCATGAACGTCACACCCGACATGTCGAGCGTGATCACGCCGGTGTCGGGCAGCGGGTCGAAATGGGCGGCGAACAGCGGGGCCGTGTGTGCATCGATCTCCCCGGCCAGCACGTGCAGACCGGTCCGATCGGCGCTCACTGACAATCGAGCGGCATCGGCAGACATCGGCGGAACGATAGCGCCCACGTGGGGTGACGTCACGCGGGAGGGTGTCACGTGCCTCGGTCGCCGTCGTTCGTGCGGCGATGCACGACGTCGCCGGTCGCGTCCTTGAGGTGGGCGCGGACGAACCACTGGAAGAGTTCCAGGTCGGCGAGGTGGCTGATCAGCAGATCCTCCGAGACGGGATCGAGATCTCCGAGTTCGGTGACGGCCGTGCGGTGATCGGTGATGACGCCGTTGTAGACGTCGTCGAGGGCGACGAGGTGCTGGACGGTGGGGGCGCGCCCGAGGCCGTAGTCGCTCCACGACCGCTGCTCGACGACGGAGCCGGGCGTGCCCTGAGGCTCTCCACCCATCGTGGCGATGCGCTCGGCGACGGCGTCGGTCTGCAGTCGGACGGAATCCACCTGTGGATCCAGCATCTCGTGGATGGCGATGAAGTTCATGCCCACGACGTTCCAGTGGATGTGCTTCAGGGTGAGATGGAGGTCGATGAGTGCGACGAGGCGGTCCTGCAGGAGCTGGATCGTCCGTGCCGAATCCTCGTCCGACATGTCGGGCAGCGTGGTCTCGAGGTCGGTCGGGTTCGTCATGGTCCCGGCGTACCCCGGTCGGTCGGTCGGCAAACTGTCGCGGCCGCTGCGACAGGGAGGATCGGTGGCGACGTCACTGCTCGTCGAGCCACTCGCGCATCTGTTCGAACGAGCGGCGGAGCAGTCTCGACACGTGCATCTGGCTGACGCCGACCAGCTCGGCGATCTCGGACTGTGATCGGCGTTCGTAGAACCGCAGCCTGACGATCTCGCGCTCGCGCTCGGGCAAGCGGTCCATGAGTTCGTGGACCAGCTGGCGGTCGTCGGACTGCTCGAAGCCGAGTTCGTCGGCGGCGAGCACCTGCCGGCGGTCGGAGGCGATGTCGTCGTCGCCGCCCTGCTGGGTGTCGAGCGTGCCGACGTTGTAGGCGGCACTCGCACCGAGGCCACGCAGGACGTCGTCGCGCGAGACGCCGAGGTGCTCGGCGATCTGATCGACGTCGGGGGAGCGACCGAGCCGTTGCGAGAGTTCGTCGTCGGCACGTCGCACCTGGAGGTGGAGTTCCTTGGCGCCCCGGGGGACGCGCACGGTCCACGATCGATCCCGGAAGTGGCGTTTGATCTCTCCCTCGATCGTCCGTCCTGCGAACGACGAGAACGACGCCCCGAATTCGGGGTCGAAGCGGTCGACGGCCTTCACGAGGCCGAGCATGGCCACTTGACGGAGATCGTCGTCGTGGGTGCCCGTACGTCGGTATCGGCCTGCGATGTGGGCAGCCAAGCCCATGTGACGTTCGACGAGCTGGTTGCGCAGGGCTCGACGACCGGTGGTGACGAATCGGCGGAACAGCTCCAGATCGTCGAGGTCGTCCTGCGTGGACGGTTCGTTCATGACGCGTCGTCGAGCGGCGCGTTCGCCTCGTTCGCTCGCTTCACCATCGAGACCCCCTCGTCGTCGATGGTCACTGCGTCGAGCACCGAGTGCAGGATGCTCGTCGCCAACTCGTCGAACTCGAGTGGTGCTGCGCTGCCGGGCACCGAGTGCACCTTGACGGTCAGTTGATCGGTGTCCGTCCGGAACGTGACCCGGACCCGGCTGTCGTCGGCCGTGTCGCCGTCGGCCGACACGGTCTCGGACAGGACGTTGAACACCTCGCTGAGCCCGAGGCGGATGTCGTCGATCTCGTCGATCGTGAACCCACAGTCGGCGGCAAGAGCAGAGGTGAGCACCCGCAGGGTCGAACCGAACCT